>JAYRDH010000001.1:0-194859 GCA_041909515.1 Novosphingobium sp.
GTGGACGGCTTCTTCCAGCGTCAGCTTCTTCTCGTCGCGGACATACTGGGTCAGCAGCAGCGCGTTTTCGCCGCCGCCGCACAGCATCTGCAAGTGCGCGCCTGCGTCCGAAATGTTGCCGACGGTGTTGGGATCGCGCATCAGTTCGATCGTCAGCGCCTCGTCCTTGGGGAAGGGGGCCATGTGGACGGTGGAACGGGTGCCGTTGGCCAGGATCCAGTCAGCCATCGCGTCGGAGCGGTGCAGGCCCTTGCTGTCGGCATATTCCTTGAGCGTGATGCCGATCGGGCCGGTGCCGTTTTCGCTGTCCAGCAGGAACAGTTCCTGCGGGTTCTTGAGCGGGGAGTGATCCCACGCCTGCGTATCCCAGCTTTCGCGGGCGCGGGCGCGCCAGTCCGGATCGGCCAGCAGGCGGGCCTTTTCGGCATGGTCGTCGGCCAGCACGACTTCGTGCCAGACGTAGTCGTTCGACTGCGCGAAGATCAGCGATTTCACCAGGCTGAGCGTCGAGGTGGGCGAGACGTGGGCGAACCCCGGCCATACGTCCACGCCCGCTTCGCGCATCGCGTTCACGCTGGCCTGCATCGCGGGCAGGATGCCCTTCTGGAAGTCCAGCGTGGGGATGGCCCCGGCGATCTGCACCTTGATCGGGCGTCCTGCGAGCAGCTTGGACAGGCGTTCCAGATTGGCCGGGCCGGTCATCCGCATGAACGTATCGACGATCACCTGATAGCAGCAGCCGGGATAGCGCTCCATCACGTCGAACAGCGCGGCAAATTCATCGTCACAGGCCAGCAGGGTGGGGACGGGGCGGTTTTGCCCGTCGTGATCGTGCATGTTGTCCGACATGCCCAGCGCGCCTGCAGCCAGCGCATCGTCCAGCAGGTCGGCCATCACGGCGATTTCTTCCGGGGTTGCCTTGCGCTCCCAAGCCTCGACGCCCATCGCGGCCAGGCGGATGGCGATGTGGCCGGTATAGGCGGCATAGTTGAGCGGAACCTTCACGTTGCGCTCGACCGAGGCGCGGTATTCCGACCACTTGTTCCAGTCCCACGGCAAGTTCTGCAGGAACGGCCCTTCGGGAATATCTTCGAAGAAGCTGAAGATGCCGACCATTTCGCGCTGCGCGGGCATGTATTTGTGCAGCGGGGCGGGCGAGAAGCCGCAGTTGCCCATGATCATCGTCGTCGCGCCATAGCCGGGCAATGGGTCCAGATCGGGCTGCCACCACATCGTGCCGTCGTAATGGGTGTGGCTTTCGATGAAGCCGGGGGTCACCTGGCAGCCAGCGGCATCGAACACGCGTTCGCCCTTGGGGGGCAGGTCGGGGCCGACTTCGGTGATGAAGCCATCCTGGATGCGCACGTCCGCCGCAAAGGGCGGGGCGCCGGTGCCGTCCACGACGGTTCCGTTCTTGATCAGCATGCCGGTCATTTGTCTCTCCCAGATCAAACAGGTGGCGGCGGGTTGGTGGACAACTCTCTGCCGCGACTGGGGGGGAGCATATCGCGAAGGGGGATTCGCACCGAATGCGGGGCTTGCCAATCGGATCATTTTGCATTCAACTCAGGATCATTATGCGATCCCATTCCACAAGCGTCGCCATGCTGACGATCCTGCGCCGCACCTTGCGCCGCGAAGGCTGGACCGCGCGGCGGATCGCGGCGGAATTTTCCATCGGTGAGGCGACTGCGAAGCGCTGGCTGGCGGGCCAGGGGTTGTCGCTGGAGCGGCTGGAACGGCTCGCTGGACTAGTCGGGCTGACGCTGGCCGATCTGGCGCGCGAGGCGGAGCATCCGGTTACGGGACTAGCGCAAGAACTGACACTGGCACAGGAACGCGAGTTGTCGAGCGACACGTTCCTCTCGTTCCTGTTCATGACCATTCTGGGCGGGTACAGCCCCGATGAAATCGCGCGCGATTTCGTGGTTCCGGCCATGGCGATGGAACAGTGGCTGGCCCGGCTGGAGCGGCTGGCGCTGATCGACCGGTTGCCGGGCGGGCGGGTGCGGCCGTTGGTCGACCGCACCATCGTCTGGCGCAAGACTCCGATGCGGGCCTTGTTCGAGGAGCGCATGAAGCCGCAGTTCCTGGGCATGGACTTCGCCGCGCCCGACGCGATTTACGCGTCAGAACTCATCAAGCTGTCGGCGCGTGGCGCGGCGGAATTGGCCGAACTGATCGAACAACACCGCCGCGATGTGCAGGCACTGGCCGAGCGGGACCGCGAGGACAGCCTGCTCCAGCGCGGCTGGTATGGCATGCTCTGCGCAATGCGGGCCTTTGACCTGAGTGAGTTGCAGGCAGGCGGGGCGGGGTAGGGGCGACTTCGCCCCACGCCTTCAGTAAACCGCCGCCGGATTCTTCGGGTGCGGGCTGCCCAGCATTTCGCGGTGCGACGGACGATCTTTACCGCGATCCTTAATCCCCAGCTCCCGCGCGATTTCCGCGCCGATCAGGGTTTGGCCGGACAACTCGTCACGGTTCGGCGCGCGGCTGATCGCGTCGATGATGTGGCCGGTGAATTCGGGGTTTTCGGCCATTGCCATGAACCCTTCGTACTGTTCTGGGTTCACGTCTTTGGCGATCATCGCGCGCTCGGTCACTTGCGGGCCAAGCCAGATCGACACGGCAATCACGCCGGTTCCGCGCAAGTCATGCTCCATGTCGTGGGCCAGCTTGTCCAGGCCCGCTTTTTGCGCGCCGTAGGCCGGGCCGTGCATATAGCAGGTCGCGCCGAAGGATGATCCCATCGCGATGATGCCGCTGCCCTGCGGCACCATGATCCGCGCCGCGTGCCAACTGGCGACGTAGGCCGAGCGCAGACCCACATCGAGGATCTTCATTGCGTCCAGCTCCTTCTCCCAGAAGGGCTTCTTCTCGATCAGCTGGTGGTGCATGTAGGCGGCGTTATTGACCAGCACGTCCAGCCGGCCCTGCTCGTCCTTGATCTGCTCGAACACGCGGGCGACCTGCGCATCGTCGGCATGATCGCAAACCACCGGAATGCCCTTGCCCCCGCGCTCGGTGATGATCGCGGCGGTCTCGGACACGGTGCCGGGCAGGACGGTGCCGTCCCAGCCCCTGGCATCGCCCGGCGTGACGGTGCGACCGGTGACATAGACGGTGTAGCCCAGTTCACCCAGCCCGCGCGCGATCCCGGCGCCAGCGCCGCGGCTTGCGCCGGTTACCAGTGCGACCTTGCCGCTCCCCACTTTGCCATCGCCCATCACGTCTCTCCTGAAATTTCGTTCTGTCCGTCTATGGTCTTTGCAGCCCGGTGCAACGGTCCGGGATCACGCCGTGGCACGATCTGTGCCGGGTTCAGCGCGCCTTGCAGGCCTTGCCCGCCTTGTGCTGGCGGTATTGCAGCGGGGTCATCCCGGTGGCCCGGCGGAAGGTGCGCGAAAAACTGTTCGCATGATCGAACCCGGCCGCCTGCGCGATCTGCTTCACGGTCAGCGCGGTATTGCCCAGCATGGTCTTGGCCTGGTTGACGAGGTGCGTTTCGACATAGTCGGAAATCGTCACCCCGGTCAGGTTCAGGAACTGGCGGTGCAAATGGCGCACGCTGATGCCGCACAGCGCGGCAAGTTCCGGCACGCTGGGGCGACTGCCGCCAGCTTCCAGCCGTTCCCGCACCCGGCGGAACTGCCATGGCGCAAGCCGCCCGCCGGCCTTGGGTTCCAGATCCTGGTCCAGCAGGCGGGTAATCTCGATCTCCAGCAGCTTGACGTGCGCCGCCGTGGCGATGGGCGAGGCGAGGTGGGGGCTTTCCACTTCGCGCAGCATCATCCGCATCACCGCACGGATGGTGTCGCTGCGGATGTTCATCAACGTCTGCATCATCGCCAGCGAGGGATGGTGGCGGTTGCCCAGCATCTCGCGCTTTTTCGCTTCGCTGAACGTGCAGCGCAGGATGCGGAACTGCCCGCCCTGCGCCCGCGTCTTGATGGCCAAGCCGGGGTAGCGGATGAACAGCGTGCCCATGTGGCAGTTGGTGCCGGGGGCCAGTGTCGGGAACATCGCGGAGGCCTGGTTGGCCAGCGGAGGCAGCGACAGCTCGATCATCAGGTCATGTTCGACCATCACGTGCTCGGCCACTTCGGGCCAGTGCCATTCCAGCACCTGCACCAGCGCATCAGGCGTCACGACTTCGGCCAGGATTACCGGCGGAATGCTGGTTTCCTGCGCGACCTTGGAATCGCTGGCGCGCTTGGGCATGGCCGCCGGGGGGCGGACAAACACGGTGCCGGGCAGGTGGTTGCCGGACACCGGGGGAACGGTTGCGGAAAGCGTCGTCTGCTGCTGGCTGCTTTGCATGGTACCTCAGCAATCGTACTGGCTGGTGGGGATGATATCGATCCGGGTGAAGTCGATAAAGCGGCCGCAACTGTCCATCATCGTGGCAAGATTGGCCTGAAGTTTCGCCGGATCGCCGACCGCGTCGAAGAACGCGGCGGGATCGTCCATCGCCTCGGCGGGGAAGCATTCCTCGACAAAGGCGTCATAGGCCGGGGCTGCTTCGGTCAAGGGCCGGACGACCAGGTTCTGGACGTATTCGAAGTTGGCCTGGGTATCGATCGCCACGCGGGTGTGGTGCGAATGCCAGACCTTGATCGCGTCGATCCGCGACAGATCCGGCCGGAACGAAATGAAGCTTGCCTGCGACCAGCCCCAGCCGCGTGTCCCGGTCGGCACGGGATGGGCCGTATTGGGGATGATGGTCGATTCCGCCACCAACCACGCCGCGAACCGGGTGGAATGGGCTGCCAGCGCGGCGTCGATGTCGGCCCGGAACAGCGCGTTGGCGCTGGGCAGCCAGAACTGCACAACCGCGTCCTGCTGGGGATCCTGCCACTGCTGGATCAGCTTGTGCGCGGGGGCGACGGCGGCATCGCGCACGTTCAGGCGGACCTTGCTGGCCCCGGCGGCGCGCAGCGCGGCGGGCAGGGCCGTGCGCAACCGTTCGTTGAACGCATCCCGGTCCTGATCCGGAGCGGCCCAGAGGGCGGCAATCACCTTTTCCATCGCGCCGCTCCCCCGCCGGTCAGTCGAAGTTTGCCTGCCCGCCGTCGAGCGGGATGGTTGCGCCGGTCAGATAGCTGAGGTCCGACCCGCACAGCGCGGCGACCGCGCGACCAATGTCTTCCTCCAGCTTGCCGATCCGGCCCAGCGGGATCGTGCGAAAGAATGCGGCGGCTTCTTCCGGGTTGTTTTCCACCCACCACTTCAGCCCCGGCGATTCTGCGTGGGGGGCGATGGTCAGCACCCGGATATTCTCGCGTCCCCACTCCGCCGCACCGGCGCGGGTGAGCGAGCGGATCGCCTGCTTGACCGCCGCATAGGCACCGTATCCGGTCATGTCCCAGCGGATGCCGGCGGATGAGGCCAGGTTGATGATGGTGCCGCCGCCGCGTGCGGCCATGATCGGCTGGACCAGCTTCATCAGCCGGAACGTGGCCAGCGGACCCGATTCGAACCCGGCCAGAAACGCTTCGTCGGTCACGTCCAGCAGCTTGCCCTGCGGCACTTCCTGCGCGTTGTTGACCAGGATGTCGACGCCGCCAAAGGCATTCTGCGCGGCCGCGACCAGGGCGCCCAGATCGGCTGCATCCTTGACATTGCAGGCCACCGCAAGCGCCTTGCCGCCGCGCGATTCAATCAGTTTTGCGGTGCTTTCAACCTTGCCGAGCGTGCGCCCGGCGACCACAACAGCGGCACCCGCCGCAGCCAGTGCCAGCGCGATGCCCTGACCCACGCCCTGCCCGGCGCCGGTGACAATCGCGGTCTTGCCTTGCAAGTCAGTCATTCATCCCCCGATCACGTAATTTTCAATCGTCATATTTACGCATGACGTTGACTTTGTCACGCATATAACCGCAAAATGCGTTAAAGCATAGCCTGAGGGGAACATAATCGTGATTCGTGACTTTACCGGGCGGGTTGCCCTTGTGACCGGCGGCAGCGACGGCATCGGCTTTGCCACGGCGAAGCTGTTGCTGGAACGCGGCGCCATTGTCGCCATCTGCGCGCGTCGCCAGGAAAAGCTGGAAGAAGCCGTGGCCGCACTCGGCTCGCTCGGCACGTTCGAAGCGCACCAGCTCGATGTCACCGACGAGGTCGCCTACAACGCCCTGATCGAGGATCTGGCCAAGCGCCACGGGCGGCTCGACATGCTCGTCAACAATGCCATGTCGGTGCACTATGCCCCGCTGACCCAGCTGACGATGGACCATTGGCGCAAGGATTTTGCGGTCAACGCCGATGCGGTGTTCACCGGCACGCGCGCGGCGATGCGGATCATGCTGAAGCAAGGCGCCGGCTCCATCGTCAACATCGCCTCGACCAACGGGTTGAAGGCTGCGCCTTACATGACCAGCTATTCCGCATCGAAGGCGGCGCTGATCCACTTCACCGCCGTCGCGGCGATGGAAGGCGCGCCCTATGGCGTGCGCGTCAACACAATTGTCCCCGGCATGATCATGACCGCGGCGACCGAGGATTACCTCGCCAAGGCGGGTGAGCACGGCCAGAAGACGATGGACGCCATCCCGATGAAGCGCGGGGCCAACCCGGTCGAAGTGGCCAAGGCGATTGCCTTCATGCTCTCGGACGAGGCGAGCTATATCACCGGCGTTGCCTTGCCGGTCGATGGCGGCAAGGCCGTCCAGCTGTACTTGCCCTGACGCTAGCAAGGGGGAGGGACAGGCATGATTGACTATTCGGGCAAGCACGTGCTGGTCACGGGCGGCGGCGTGGGTATCGGGCGCGGCATCGCCGAAGCGTTTGCGGCGGCGGGCGCGCACGTGTTCATCGCCGAAATCGATCCGCAGCGCGCGGCCGATGTCGCGGCAGCGATCCCTTCCGCTGACGTGATCGTGTGTGACGTGCTGGACCGCTCGGTTCCGGCCATGCTGGCCGAGCGGATTGGCGCGGCGGCCGGGCGGCTCGACGTGCTGGTCAACAACGTCGGCCATTTCGTCCACGCGCTGCCATTCGCGCTGCTCAGCGGTGAGCAGGCGGACGAGATCCTGGACGTCAATCTGGGGCAGCTGCTGCGCATGACGGCGGCGATGCTGCCGCTGCTGCGGGTCTCCGCGCCGGGCAGCTCGATCATCAACGTCACCTCGATCGAGGCCTATCGCGGCATTCCCTATTGCAGCGTCTATGCCGCCGCCAAGGCGGGAATCGCCGGCTTTACCAAGAGCCTGGCGCTGGAACTGGCGCCGGAAGGTATCCGCGTGAATGACATTGCGCCTGAAACCACCGACACGCCGCAAGTGGCGCTGGACGTGATGATCCCGCCCGAAAACCGCGCCAATGCCGACAAGTGGATTCCGCTGGGCCGGTTCGGTCGGCCAGAGGATTGCGCCGGGGCGGCGCTCTACCTCGCCAGTCCGCTGGCCAGCTGGGTGACCGGCACCGCGATCCATGTCGACGGCGGGGCGCTGGCGGCAGCCGGCTGGACCCGCACGCCGACGGGCGAATGGACGGTCGTGCCGATGGTGAGCGGCAACGGCCTGAAGATTCCCGGCCAATGACGCCGTCTGACGCCGAGCTGGCCGATCTCGCCCGCCTGCGCCGCGTGGCCGAGCTTTACGCACAAGCCGCTGATCGCAAGGACAAGGCGGCGTGGGCCGAAGTGCTGGCCAGCGATTGCGTCATGGTGGGGCCGGGCTTTCGCACCGAAGGGCGCGATACGATCCTGGGCTTGATCGACACGCTGGGACAGATGTTCCGCGCGACGTTGCATCAGGTGCATCAGGTGACGGCCACCATCACCGGCGATACCGCAACCGGCGAAACATACTGCATCGCCGAGCATCTGCTGAACGATGCCGACGCGGTGCTGGCCTGGGCGATCCGCTATCAGGACCAGTGGCGCCGCGAAGGCGGCACGTGGCGCTTTACCCGCCGCGAACTGATCGTCGAATGGGAAGAAACAAGGCCGGTCACGCCAAACGGCGCCGCCGCGACGGGAGAGCAACGGGCATGAAAGTTCTGGTAGTAGGCGGCACGGGTGCGCTGGGCGGCCACGCCGCGATCCACCTGGCGGCGCAGGGGCACGATGTTTCGATCGGCGGGCGCAATCCCGCCAATCCGGACACGCCGATGGCGGCCATGCCGTTCGTGCAGGGCGATTACGTCGCGGGGGATTACACGCCGGACCGGCTCGCCGGGTTCGACTGGGTGGTGTTCGCCGCCGGGAACGACCCGCGCCATGTCCCGCAGGGCGCGGACTTTGCCGAGTTCCTGATCAAGGCCAACCATGAAGCGGTACCGGCCTTCTTCGCCGCCTGCCGCGAAGCCGGGGTCAGCCGTGCGGTGCAGCTGGGCAGCTATTACCACCAGGCCGCGCCGCACTTGCTGGACGGCAACAGCTACATCCGCTCGCGCAAGGCCGCCTGCGAAGGGGCGCGGGCCCAGGGCGCGCCCGGCTTTGACGTGACGAGCGTCAACGCCCCCTTCATGGTCGGATCGGTGCCGGGCCTGCCCAGCGCGATCTTCGAACCCTATGTGCAGTGGGCCAAGGGGCAGATCCCGATCCCCGCCTTCGCGCCGACAGGGGGAACCAACTTTATGTCGTTTCGGTCCCTGTCCGAAGCGATCCACGGCGCGCTGGAGCGGGGCGAGCCGGGCAAGGCCTATCTGGTGGGCGACGAGAACCTGTCGTTCCGCGAATATTTCCAGCTGTTCTTCGATGCCGTCGGTAGCGACGTGCAGGTGGAAGAGCGCGACGAGGAAATGCCCCTGCTGCCCGATGTGGCGATCCCGCAAGGGCGCGGCAACTGGGTGCGGGTCGATCCGCCGGCCGATGAAGTGGCGCTGCTGGGCTATCGCCGCCATGACGTGGCGCAGGCCGTGGCCGATGTTGCCGCCCAGTTCGGCGGTGTGGCAGCATGACGGTTGCGGTCATTACCGGCGCGGCTGGCGGGATCGGTGCCGGCTTGGCGCGCGAGGCCGCGCGACGCGGAATGCAGGTCGTGCTGGCGGACCGTGACGCGGACGCGCTGCGGGAGGTCGCCGCCGGGATTGGCGCGGCGGCCCTGGCCGTGCCGACCGACGTCACCGATCCCGCATCGGTCGAGGCGCTGGCAGAGGCCGCCTATGCCACGCACGGGCAGGTAGACCTGCTGTTCAACAACGCGGGTGTGTTGAGTACCGGGTTCAGCTGGGAAATCCCGGCAGACAAGTGGCAGCAATCGCTGGACGTCAACGTGACCGGTATCCTCAACGGCATCCGCGCCTTCGTGCCGCGCCTGCTGGCGGCGAACCGTCCGGCGCGGATCGTCAACACGGCGTCGGTTGGCGGGTTCCTGCCGTCGCCGCTGATGGCGCCTTATTCGGTGACGAAGTTCGCTGCCGTGGCGCTGACCGAGTGTCTGGCGGGTGAACTCAAGATCGTGAAATCGCAGATCGCGGTGTCGCTGCTGGCGCCGGGTCCGGTCAAGAGCGGCATCTTCCGCGAAGCCCCGCCGGGCGTGGCTGAGCAGTTCCACCGCGCGATGGTGGACTTGCTCGAAGCCAACGGCCTGACCGGCGATGAATTCGCGCCGCTGGTGTTCGACGCGATCGAGCGGGGCGAGTACTGGATAATTCCGCAGCCCGAAGCGATGGAGCCGGGCTTTTCAAACCGCAACGCGGTGATCGCCGAACGGCGGCCGCCGCAGTTTTTCCTGGTGGAAGAAGACTGAT
This sequence comes from Novosphingobium sp., assembly GCA_041909515.1. Lineage (GTDB taxonomy): Bacteria > Pseudomonadota > Alphaproteobacteria > Sphingomonadales > Sphingomonadaceae > Novosphingobium. Next base: position 9,700 of record JAYRDH010000001.1, read on the forward strand.
CATGGCCGCTGAATGGGACAAGGAAGTCGATGTGGTGGTGGTCGGCTCCGGCGCGGGCGGGATGCTCTGCGCGCTGGCCGCAGCGGACCGGCATGCCGATGTGCTGGTGATCGAAAAGGAACCGCTGTGGGGCGGTACGTCCGCCACGTCGGGCGCGGGCATCTGGATTCCGAACAGCGATGTGGCGAAGGCCGCTGGTTTCGTCGACGACCTGGACGATGCATTCACCTACGTCCGCGCGCTGTCGGCAGACAACGTGCCGGATGAAAATATCCGCGCTTTCGTCGACAATGCTGCGCCGATGTTGCGCTGGCTGATGGCGAACACGCCGATCCAGTACATGGCGTTTCCCTATCCCGATTATCACGCCGAAAATCCGGGCGGATCACCCACCGGTTTCCGCACCCACATGCCGATGCCGCTGGATGGGCGGGCGCTTGGCGATGATGTGCGCACGCTGCGCTTCTCGTCCCCGGCGGCCAACCTGTTCGGCTATCTCAACTGGCATTTCGATGAGACGTATCTACTGCTCTATCGCGGCAAGGGCTGGATCACCCATCTGGCGAAATCGATCGCGAAATACTGGCTCGACCTGCCGTTCCGCCTGACCTCACGCAAGGACCGCCGCCTGACGCTGGGCAACGCGCTGGCGGGTGGCTTGCGCATGGCGCTGAACCAGCGCGGCGTGCCGCTGTGGCTGGAAACGCCGATGACCGAACTGGTCCGCGAAGGGGACCGGGTGACCGGCGTGGTTGTGACGCACAAGGGTAAGACGCTGCGGATCGGCGCGCGCAAGGGCGTGGTGCTGGCCGCCGGGGGTTTCGACAAGAATCCCGAAATGCGCGCGCAATATGCGCCGCTCTATCCTTCGGCGCAGTATTCGGGCGGGATCACCGGCAACACCGGTGACAGCATCCGCGCCGGGATGGCGCTGGGTGCGCAGACGCTGAACATGCAGTCGGCCTGGGCCGCGCCGGTGTTCTACATTCCGGGTGAGGATCGCGGACGGCTCTGCACGATCGAACGCGCGCTGCCGGGCTGCATCATGGTCAATCAGGCAGGCGAGCGCTATTTGAACGAGGCCGCGTCCTATCACGTGACCGGGCAGGTCATGGCGCGGCATCAGCTGGAACATGGCAACACCAGCCCCAGCTGGATGGTGTTCGACGCGACGTATCGCGCGAAGTTCCCGATGGGACCGGTCTATCCCGGCGTCCCCGATTTCGCGCTCAACCCGCGCGTGCGCAAGATCCTGAAAAAGGGCCGCACGGTGGAGGAACTGGCAAGGCAGATCGGCGTCAATCCGGCCAGCCTTTCGGCCACGGTCCAGCGCTTTAACCAGAATGCTGCCAAGGGCGAAGACCCCGATTTCCAGCGCGGCGCGGCGGCCTATGACAAGATGTACGGCGATCCGTCGCAGACGCCCAATCCGTGCCTGCGGCCGCTGGACAAGGGGCCGTTCTATGCCCTGCCGATCTATCCGGGGGACATCGGCACCAATGGCGGCTTGCTGACCAACGCCAAGGCGCAAGTGGTCGGGCAAGACGGCAAGCCGATTCCGGGGCTTTACGCGATTGGCAACAACGCCGCGTCGTCGATGGGTGAAAGCTATCCCGGCGCGGGCGTGACGATCGGCCCGGCAATGACGTTCGGCTTCATCGCCGCACAGGATATGACAGGAGCAAATGCATGAGCGGCGGACGGCTGGCAGGGCGCGGGGCGATTGTGACCGGCGCGGGGCGCGGGATCGGCAAGGCGATTGTCGAGCGGCTGACGGCGGATGGCGCGCGGGTCGCCGCGCTCGACATGGATGAAGCCGCGGCGAAAGCCAGCGGGGCGGAGCTGGGGCTGGCCTGCAACGTGGCGGATTCCGCTGATGTCGCGCGCTGCATCGCGGCAGCGCGGGCGGCGTTCGGGCGGCTGGACATTGCGGTCAACAACGCCGGTATCGGGCGTGCCGACGGCGACGGTTCCGACGAATTCTATGCCGCGATGGGCCAGCGCAATGCCGAACTGGCCGAACATGGCACCAGCGATGTGATTGTCGACCACCTGATCCACATGGGTGATGCAGGCTGGGCGGGCGTGCTAGCCGTGAACCTGAACGGCACATTCTATGTCTGCCGCGAGTTTACCCGCGTGCTGGCGCAGGATGGCAATCCGGGCGCGATCATCAATATCAGCTCGACCAGCGCGCAATCGGGTGAGGGCAGTGCGCACTACGTCACCAGCAAGGCGGCGGTGATCGGCCTGACCCGGCAGCTGTCGCGCGAGCTGGCCCCGCGCAAGATCCGCGTCAACGCGGTCGCGCCGGGGCCGACCAATACGCCGATCATGCAGGGCATTCCGGCGGAATGGATCACCGCGATGGAATCCGGCGTGCCGCTGGGCCGCATGGCCGACCCGGCGGAAATCGCGGCGGCGGTGGCGTACCTTGCCAGCGATGATGCCAGCTATGTCACCGGATCGGTGCTGGTGGCGAATGGAGGCAGCTATTTCTTCTGACCTGCAACCGCAGCTGGGCAAGCCCGGTACTGGCGTTATTGTAACTGGCGGCGCATCTGGCATCGGCCTGGCCAGCGCCCAGGCGCTGGCAGCGGTGGGACGCGGGGTGGCGCTGTGGGACATCAACGGCAACAAGGCGCGGGCCGAAGCGGCGGTGCTGACTGAACAGACCGGCGTGGCTGCCATCGGCGTGGCAATCGACCTGACCGACCTGTCGGCCTATCCCGCCGCGATTGACGCCAGCCGTGCCGCGCTGGGTTCGCTGGGCGGGCTGGTCCATGCGGCCGGCGTAGTCGATACCGGATCGCTCGACGGGCTGGACGAGGGCATTTGGGCCGCCGGGATCAACACGCACCTTCGGCCTCTGGCGATGCTGGCCAAGGCGCTGCTGCCCGATTTCACGGCCAATCCCGGTTCAGCCATTGTCGGCATCGCCTCGATCAACGCGACGCTCGGCCACATGGCCAACCCGGTTTACAGCGCGGCCAAGGGCGGGATGCTGGCGATGATCCGTTCGCTGGCGGACCGGCTGGCGCAGGACGGCATCCGGATCAACGCGGTGTCGCCAGGTCAGATCCTGACGCCGATGCTGAAGCCGACAGTCGATGCCCTTCCGCCCGGCGCATTCGAGCGGCGCATCCTGCTGGAGCGGCTGGGCGTGCCGGAGGAAATCGGCCGCGCGGTGCGGTTCCTGCTGTCGGATGAGGCGAGCTATATCACCGCCGCCGAACTGGTGGTCGACGGCGGGAACATCTCCTCGCAGCGGATGTAATCAGCCACCCGCCAGCGCCGTGGCCTCTGCCGCACAGTCGCGGGCCGGGGGCTGGCGCGGCCCGGCCAGTTCCTCGCGCACGGCGGCAAGGTCGACCTGATAGGCGGCATCGGCCTGCAACCGGGCATAGACGGCGGCGGCCACCACTCGGCCTTCCTCGACATCGCTTTGCCAGTGGACGTTGCAGAACCGGCGGCTTTCGCCAAATGCCCGCCCGCGTGAAACCAGCTGCGTCGCACGGTCTGGCACCAGCCCGGCCAGCACCAGCCCCCAGCCGAACCCGATGGCCGAATGGCCGGACGGATACGATCCGTCCTTTCGCAGCATCGCGTCCTGATCCGGCGTGCAGATCGGCCGCTTGTTGGTTTCAAACGGCCGGTCGCGGTTGAATTTCTGCTTGGCGCGATACGTCGCAAAGCCGAAGTCAATGATGGTGCGCCGCAGCAGCTTGTCGAGCTTCGGCGTGGTCTGCGCGGAAATCTCGAAGCCCGCAGCGCAAGACAGCGCGCCGGTGGCCTTGGGGCTGAACAAGTCCGCATCGCTGGCGGCAAAAGCCCAGCGCGGGGTGTCGTGCGCGGCGAGGGCGGCTTTTGCTGCGGCCTTGTCGCGCGCTTCCGTGCCGGAACCTTTGGCGGGTGCGGGCGGGAGCAGGGCGGCGCTGTCCGGCACTGCATCCGGGGCGAGGTATCCGGGCGCCATGCCGGGCGGCAGGCGCGGCGGAGCGCCGGCCTGTTCGGCGATAACGGCGGTGCTGCACAGGGCCAGCAAGCCAATGGATGCGGTGCGAATTATCATGATCTCCCCTCTCGTTGGCGAAAGGGGTAACATCACTTCGCAGCGCAGGTCACGCGATCAATCCGCGCGCACCTTGACCTTGGGTGCGCTTTGCCCACGGCGCATCGTTTCCAGGAACTTTTCCAGCGGGGCGGGCTCCGCCACGGGCGTGCCGCTATCCCCTTCGCGCGCCCAGAACTCGGCAAAGCTGGGGAACAGCTTGTGAAAGTTGCCCTCGACCCATTCGGTGTCGGGCCAGCGCATCTTACGCTCCCCGATCGGCGGCTTGTTGAGGTCGGTCGCGTACCAGTACAGCGGCAGGCGGCGCGCGAAGAACCAGCGGCCATCGTGGCGGACATAGTCGTCGGAATACATCATCTGCATGATGACCCATTCGTCGCCGGTTTCGTGCTCGTTCTTGGAATAGACGATGCCGTGGGCATGGTCGGCATCGTCGAATTCAATCACGTGCCCGCCGATGTGGTGCGACGTGCCGGTGAAGGGGGAACGCAACGTGCGGTCCATATAGGCGCGCAGCGCTTGCCGCCCAGAGGCATCCTTGCCCACCCGGACATCGGCCGGGAACAGCGAAACCATCGCGTCCATGTCCCGCATGTCCAGCGCCAGCGCGTACTTGGCGGGCAGCTGGCGGATTGCATCGAGCGATTCCAGCCGGTCAATCCGGGCTTCAAGCGACAAGTTGGTTGTGGTCATTCCGGGCTATCCTGCTGTGGCATCGCGGCAACGCAATGCGAAAAATTGTGTGCAACAATTTAGTGGATCGATTGCAACTGTTGCAAGGAATAATCGAAAGTCGTATCGGCGCGCCAACATTTTTACGCGAATTGCGGTTCGCGTGGCCATAACGGGAGGATACCTATGCGCCGCTTTACCTTTGCCACTGCCCTGAGTTCCAGCCTTGTCCTGATGTCGGCCCCCGCGCTGGCGCAGGATGCGCAGGACGATGCCGAATCCGCCGGGATCGGCGACATCGTCGTTACCGCGCAGAAGCGTTCCGAAAACCTGCAGGACGTGCCGATTGCGATTTCCGCAGTCAGTAGCGCCTTCATTGAAAGCCGCGGCGTCGACTCGATTGACAACCTGGGTACCATCGCGCCGAACGTGAAGATCGAGCGCGCGCCGTCGAGCAAGACGATCTCGCAGATCGCCATTCGCGGTTCGGTCACGATCAACCCGGCGATCACTTGGGAGCCGGCGGTTGGCCTTTACATCGACGGCGTGTACATCGCCAAGGCGCAGGGTTCGATCTTTGACGTCGCCGATCTGGAACGCGTTGAAATCCTGCGCGGGCCGCAGGGCACGCTTTATGGCCGCAATGCGCTGGCCGGTGCGGTCAACCTCGTCACCAAGAAGCCCAGCGGTGAAATGGGCGGCTTTGCCGAACTGACCTATGGCAGCTTCGACGAAGTGAAGGTGCGCGGTTCGCTCGATCTGCCGCAAGTCGGGATCTTTTCGGCCAAGGTGTCGGGCCAGTATCGCAAGCGCGACGGCCTGGTGAAGCTGGTGCCGAACCCGGTGGCCGGCGTGGTCACCGCGCTGCCCAACAAGTTCAACGATACCGACACCATCGACAGTGCCAGCGTGCTGGTGCAGCTGCGTGCCGAGCTGAGCGACACGATCACCGCCGACTATACCTATGACTACAGCAAGCAGGACCAGCGCCCGCCGTTCGCCCAGCTGGTCAGCGTCAACCGCAACGGCGACCCGCGCGACATTTTCGATCCGAACTCGCCCGGCTATGCCTTTGGCGGCGCGTTCTTCCCGCTCGACAAGTACACCAACCCCGACCGCGTCGAGACGGCGTCGATGGACGGCGCGGTCTATGAAAAGTCGCGCAGCTATGGTCACGCGCTGACGCTGACGGCGGAACTGGGCGATGCCACGCTGAAGTCGATTTCGGCTTATCGTGATCTGGCCTGGTCGGACGGTCTGGATCTGGACGGCTCGCCGACCCCGGTGGCCTTCACCCAGCGCATCACCGATTACCATGCCTACAGCCAGGAACTGCAGCTGTCGGGCAAGGCCTTCGACAGCCGCCTCGCCTATGTGCTGGGTGCGTTCTACTTCAAGGAAAAGGCGGAAACGCGGAACCCGCAGTCGTTCTTTGGCGGCGGCTCGGACTATGATTCCGAATACGGTTCCAACACCGAGGCGTTTGCGCTGTATACCCAGCTGGACTACAACTTCACCGACGCGCTGAAGCTGACGCTGGGCGCGCGCTATACCCACGAAAAGAAGGACATCCGCCGGTTCCTGCGCATCAACTATGATGCCGCGAACGGCATCACCAGCCCGCTGGTGGTGGCGAACATTCCCTACGGTGTGATTCCGGATGCCAAGTACAATGACTTCTCGCCCGCCGCGACGCTCAGCTATGCGGTGAATGACGACATCAATGTCTATGCCCGCTACGCACGCGGCTTCAAGTCGGGCGGGTTCAACGGCGAAACCAATGTGTTTGTCGCCCCGACTGCCGCCTGCCCGACCGGGGCGCTGGAACTGTGCGATCCCTATCGCCCGGAAAAGGTCGACAGCTATGAACTGGGCCTCAAGACCCGCCTGCTCGATGGCAAGGTGATCTTCAACATCGCCGCCTTCCAGGACGAGCACAAGGACATCCAGCTGTCGGTGTTCACCGCTGCCGGTGCGGCTTCGTCCATCGTTCGCAATGCCGCCGCGGCGCGCATTCGCGGCCTGGAATTCGAAACGGTGGTGCGTCCGATCGATGCGGTCACGCTGAACGCCTCGCTCGCCGTCCTCGATGCCAAGTACAAGAGCTACCTGGACGGAGGCGTCGATGTGTCGAACAACCGCGCCTTCCCGCACACCCCCAAGGTGACGGCCTCGGCCGGGCTGGACGTGCGGCTGGCCAAGGGTGACTGGGGCAAGGTTAACTTCTATGCCGACGTTAACCACGTGTCGTCCTACTTCAGCTTCCCTTATGCGCTGACCACGCCGACTGCGTCGGATCAGGACGCGTACAATACCAAGTCGAAGGGCCGCACCTTGGTGAACCTGCGCTTGGCAGTGGCAGACATTCCGCTGGGCGGGGCATCGTTGGAACTGGCGGGCTGGGTGCGTAACCTGACCAAGGAAGCCAACGCGTCGAACTTCATCGACTTCGGCCCCGGCTTCGGCGGCCTGACGCTGGGGCACTTCCCCGATCCGCGCACCTTCGGCGTGACCGGCGCGGTCCGCTTCTAAGCTGGATGGCAAAGGGGCGTCCCGGTAATAACCGGGGCGCCCTTTTCCTTTGGGAGAGAATACAATGACACTGGCAGGCAAGAAGGCGCTGGTTACCGGCGCGGCATCGGGCATCGGGCGCGCCACGGCGATCCGGTTCGCGGCGGAAGGCGCGGTGGTGACCATTGCCGACCGCAACGCGGAAGGACTGGCGGAAACCGCTGCGCTGATGGCCTCTGCGCCTACGGTGCTGACCTTCGATGCGGCGGACTATGCCTCGTGCCGGGAGCTGGTAGCCGGCGCAGCCAAGGACGGCCTCGATATTCTGGCCAACGTGGCCGGGGTGCTGGATTGGGGCAATTCGCTGGACTTCGACGAAGACCGGTTCGACCGCGTGCTGCGCATCAACCTGGGTAGCGTGTGGTGCCTGTCGCGCGCGGCGCTGCCGCACCTGATCGAAAGCAAGGGCAACATCGTCAACACCGCCTCCACCGCCGCGCTGCAGGGTATCGCCTATACCTGTGCTTATGCGGCGTCGAAGCACGGCGTGGCTGCGCTGACCAAAAGCCTGGCGGTGGAATTCGCCAGCAAGGGCGTACGCGTGAACGCGATCTGTCCGGGTCAGGTCAATACCGCGATGGGGCACAGCGCGCCGCCGCCGGGCGATGTCGACTGGTCGCTGGTGATGCGCAATGCGCCCAAGCTGCCTGACGGATCGTGCGAGCCGGAGGACATTGCCGAGCTGTTCGCCTATCTGGCGAGTGATCGCGCGGCCAAGGTGACCGGATCGCTGTTCACCATCGATGGTGGCCAGCTGGCCGGTTAAGATGGATCAAGGGCGCAGCAATTCACGCGCTGCGGCATCGCCCTGGAGCAGGGCGTTGTCGCGGCGGGTGACTTGCCAGCGGCCTTCGATCCGGGCCAGCGTCCAGCGGTTCGCGGCAACGCGCAGCACTTCGAATGCTGCACCCGTCCAGTGCAGCACGACGCTGTGGCCGCGGGCGGTGGCAGTGTCTCCGGCCAGATCGATGGCCACTGGCCCCAGCAGGTGCGCGCAGCCATCCGCGATCAATTGCTGGTGATAGGCGCCTTCGATCAGGCCCGCGATTTCGGGGCGACCGCTTGCGTCGGCAAACCCGGCCACGCCATAGCACCCGTGCTCGCTCCACAGCGCGGCAAGGTCATCCGCCGCGCCGCAATCGGCCAGCGGACCATAGTTCGCAATCAGGCTGCGGATTGCCTCGCGGTCCTCAAGGGCCCGCAGGCGCTGCTCTAGGCCTGTCATGTGCCCGTCAGGCCGCAGCCGCGCGTCCGGCTTGTCGCCCGAAAAATGTGCAGTCGGCCAGGCTCATCCCCGATGAATAGCCATGGCCCCAAGCCGGAAGGCCAGAGGTGCAGCGACCGGCTGCAAACAGGCCAGGCACCGGCTGACCTGCCCGGTCCAGCACTTCGGCGCGCGTGCTGGTGCGCAGGCCGCCCAGCGTGAAGAAGCTGAAATAGCTCGACTGGAAATTGAGTTCGAGCGCCACGAACGGCCCCTGGTCCAGCGGGGCCAGGATCGGCGGGCGCTTGCCGAACAGCGGGTCTCGGCCTGCGCGGGCATGCTCGTTATAGACCGCCATGGTCGCGCTCAGCGTCCCCTTGGGCAGTTCCAGTTCGCCCTCAACCTCTTCCCAGGTGTCGCCGGTGCCGGCAATCGACATCCGGGCGAAGTCCATCGGCTGCATGAAGTGCGCGTTGTCGAGCAGCAGATAGACCTTGCCGCCTGGCTGATCGACCGCGCAGCGGCTCACCCGGCCGTGATAGCAATCCTCGTTGATGAAGCGCTGTCCCTGCGCGTTCACAAACACGCCGTAGGCGTGGCTTTCCGGCATCGTCCACGGGCAGGTCGTGAAGAACTGGTCCATGTGGATCGCATCGCCGCCTGCGCCCATGCCCAGCAGGATGCCGGTGCCATCGTCCTTGTCGCCGATCGGATCGCTCAGCTTGAACGTATCGGGGCAATGCTTGCGCCGCATTTCATCGTTGAACACGAACCCGCCGGTGGCGAGCACGACGCCCTTGGCGGTTTTCACAAAGCGGTTCTGGTTGTCGATGCGCACAACCACCCCGACGATCCGTTCATCATCGCGGATCAGCGCTACGGCGCGGGCATCGGTGACCACCTCCACGCCCTTGGCGCGGGCGCTGGCTTCGAGGATGTCGACCAGCGGCCGCCCGCCGCCCCAGCCCATGTGCTGGATCACGTGCCCGCGCGGGGCCGGTTTGGCCATGTCGCAGAACGGCGCGGCCGCTTCGCTGCCAGACCAGATCAGGGTGGAGTCGTCGGTCGGTTCGATGTGCTTGCCGGGCAGGTAATTGCCGCGATAGGGCACGCCCTGCGCCTTCAGCCAGGCAAAGTGGTTCAGCGCCTCGGCAGCGTAGAGATCGCATTTCGCCTCATCGGCGCAAGGGCCGCCTGCTGCCTTGAGGTAGGCGGCGAAGTCTTCGGTGGAATCCTCGAACCCGGCAGCCCGCTGCACTTCGGTCCCGCCGCCGCCGCCAATGTAGATTTCACCGCCCGACAGGCCGGAAGCCCCGCCGCTGCCCGAATTGCGCTCAAACAGCATGACTTTCGCGCCCGCGTCAGCCGCCTCGATCGCGGCGCAGGCCCCGGCCGCGCCGAACCCGATGACCGCGACTTCGGTGGTGTAATCCCACTGTGCCACGGCCGACGCGGGGAAGGGCTTGTGCAGCGAAATGTCGGCCATCGGATCAGGCTCCGCGCGTGTTCAGGAAGTCGATCGCATAGCGGTTGAACTCCGCCGCGCGCTCCACCTGGACCCAGTGACCGGTGCGGCCAAAGGTAATCGCGCGTACGTCCGGGCAGCGCTCCAGGAACAGGCGGGCGTGGGCTTCCGGGCAGAACTCGTCGTCCAGGCCCCACAGCACGAAGATCGGCTGCGTGATCTCTCCCAGGCGCGGCGACAGGTCCGGCGTGCGCATCCGCACCAGCACGTCCTTGGGCTGGGTCCGGGCAACGGCAAAGCGTTCCGCCACCAGTTCGTCGGAGATGTTAGGCGCGAAGTCCGGATGGACCAGATTGGAAACCAGGCGCTTCTGTTCGGCCAGGTCGAAGTCCGGTCCGCCAAAGTTGGAGACCATCTTGGCGATGCCCGGCATCACGAAGTAGGACTCCCGCTCGGCCACGCAGCCCGCCGCCATCAGCACCAGCGATGACGTGAACTCCGGATGGTCCAGCGTCAGTTGCAACGCGATGCCGCCACCCAGCGAATTGCCGACCAGCGCCGCCTGTTCGATCCCGTGCTGGCGCAAGGCGTCATACACGGTGTCGGTGAACAGTTGCAGCGTGTAATCGATCCCTTCGGGCTTGGATGACGCGCCATAGCCGATCAGGTCGGGCAGGATGACCCGGTAGCCTGCATCCACGAAAGCGTCGATATTCTGGCGAAAGTTTGACGCCCCCGATGCGCCCGGCCCGCTGCCGTGCAGGAACACCACCGCCGGCCCGGACCCGGCTTCAGCCAAAGCGATGTGATAGCCACCCGCAACCTGATAGGTTGCCTGCCTGAGATCGGCCATGTCGCCCCTCCTTACTGGAACGTGAAGGTCGGCGCTTCGCCGAACATCGAGCCGACCACATCGCCATAGCGGTTGCCCGGATCGTTGGCGACGTGGGCGCGGCCCGCGTTAAGGTCGAGCCAGGGCTGGATGATCTCGCTGGTCATGTAGATCGCGCGGCCACCCAGCAGTTGCACCATGTCATCGACCAGATCGGCGAGGCGACGTACCACGGTGGAAGAGTTGTAGGCATAGAGCGAACGCTTCTCCATCGGGATCGGCTCGCCGCGCTCGGCGTAGGCCATCAGGTCCTCGAAGGTCAGGCGCAGGGTAGTTTCCATTTCCAGGATCTGGGCATGGGCCTTGGCCACTGCGGCCTGCAGGTGCGGGTCGGCCTTGGATGCCTTGCCGGTGTTGGTCGAAACGCGGTTGGCCATGATGCTGGCCGCCGCCTTCACCGCAGCGCGCGCGCCGCCGAACGCGGCGGTCGAAACCGAGCGGACGAACACTTGCGCCCAGGGCAGCGAATAGAGCGGGCCGTCGTTTTCCTGCTGGCCAGGGTTCTGGCACAGGAAACCGTCGCTGGCCTTGTGCGTGCGATATTCCGGCACAAACACGTCATCGACGATGATGTCGTGGCTGCCGGTCCCTTGCAGGCCGAACGTGTGCCAGGCGTCGCGGTCGATCGTGTAATCGCTGCGCGGCAGCAGGAAGGTGCGCATGTCGAACGGATCGCCTTCGTTCTCCGGCGGAACGATCGCGCCCAGCAGCACCCAGCCGCAATGGACCGAACCGGTCGAAAAGCCCCAATGGCCCGACAGGCGGAAGCCGCCCTCGACGCGGGTGACCTTGCCGACGGGCTGGTAGGTCGACGATACCAGCATATCGGCGTTCGATGCCCAGACTTCTTCCTGCGCCTTATTGTGGAACAGGGCCAGTTCATAAGGGTGGCAGCCGACCACGCCATACATCCAGCCAGTCGACATGCAGCCTTCGGCCAGTGCCTTTTGCACTTCGAAGAACACGTTGGGGTGCATTTCATAACCGCCCCAGCGCTTGGGCTGGAGGATCTTGAAAAAGCCGGCAGCTTTCATCTCGGCAATGGTTTCCGCGGAGACATCGCGGTTGGCGATGCATTCCTTGGCCCGCGATTTCAGCACCGGGATCATCGCATGCGCGCGAGCAATCAGCTCTTCCGGGGTGGGGATGGGCTGGGCGACGGAAACGGAAACGGCGGCGCTTGCCATAAGAGCGGCTCTCCCTTGCTCGAATCGTGCTGCCTCGATGGGTCAGCATTCGTAATTTTTTCTGCCAGCGAATACGCAAATCGTCAATTGAAAAGCATTCTGGCTTTCGATAATGACGATTTTCGAATCTACCAAACAGGCAAACCCTGCTTTGGTGGAGTGATGGGGAGAGTGGGCAGTGACAGGCGGCAATGCCATCGATCTGAGCGGGCAGGTGGCTGTCGTTACCGGCGGTACGCGTGGGCTGGGCAGGGATATTGCCGCAGCGCTGGCTGCGGCCGGTTGCGCGGTGGTGGTGTGTGGCCGGAGCGCGCCGGATGATTTGCCTGACGGCGTCTCGTTTATCGCGGCGGACATCCGTGATCCGGATCAGGCCAGGGCGCTGGTTGACCAGACGGTGGCCGCGCACGGTCGGCTGGACATTCTGGTGAACAACGCGGGCGGATCGCCGGCTGCTGACGCGGCGACGGCCAGCCCGCGCTTTTTCGATTCCATCCTCAAGCTCAACCTGCATGCGCCGATGTACATGGCGCAGGCCGCCTATCCGCACATGGTCGCGGCGGGCGGCGGCAGCGTGATCAACATTGCCAGCGTATCGGGCATTCGCCCTTCGCCCGGCACGGCAGCCTATGGCGCGGCGAAGGCGGGGCTGCTGAACCTGACGCAAAGCCTGGCGCAGGAATGGGGGCCGCAGGGCGTCCGCGTCAACGCGATCATCGCCGGGCTGATGCAGACCGAGACGTCCGAAGCAACCTATGGCGATGCCGAAGCGCAGGCGGCGGTCGGCCGGTCGATGCCGCTGCAACGCATGGGTACCGGATTGGACATTGCCGGAGCCGTGCTGTGGCTCTGCTCTGATCTCGCCAGCTGGGTCAGCGGCGCAAGAATCAATGTCGATGGCGGGGGCGAGCGCCCCTACTTCCTCGACCTCGTGAAAGGAAACTGACGGCTATGGGCATCAAGGCGCTCGGCTATGTGGTGATCGAAACCGCCCAGCCGGACAAATGGGACCATTTCCTGACGCAAGTGGCGGGCGTGATGCGCGCGCCCGATGCGGCGGATGGTGCCGCGCTGTACCGCGTGGACGCGCGGCCGTTCCGCTTTCGGATCGAGCAGGGACAGCGCGAGTATTTCCAGGCTGCCGGGTATGAAGTGGCCGATGCCGCGACCCTCGATGCGCTGGCCGCCGCTATCGCCAAGGCCGGACGGCCGGTGGTGCCGGGTAGTGCCGATGAGGCGGCGCAGCGCGGGGTGCAGGCATTTTTCCGCACCAGCGATCCCGCCGGCAACGGGCTGGAATTCTTCCACGGCGACAGCGTGACCGACGTTCCGTTCGTGTCTCCGGTTGGCGTGCCTTCGTTCGTAACCGGTGAAATGGGCATGGGCCATGCGGTGTTTTCCGCGCCCAACTTCGAAGAATGCGTGGCGTTCTATCGCGATGTGGTCGGCTTCCATGAAACCGATATGCCGCGCTTCGAACTGTTCGGTCCGGACGGGCCGTCGATGGGCTTTGCCTTCATGCACGCTGACAACGGGCGGCATCATTCGATCGCGCTTGGCGAAGGCCCGGTTCCGCCGTCGGGCGCGGTCCACATCATGCTGGAAATGCCGTCGATGAACGAGGTCGGCAAGGCGCACGATCGGATGAAGCGGCACGGCTATCCCGAAAGCGCGACGCTAGGCAGTCATGTGAATGACGAGACGACCGGGTTCTATGTGCAGACCCCCGGCGGGTTCGACCTGGAAATCGGGTGGGACAGCCTGGTGATCGATCCGGAGAACTGGGAAACCACCCGGCACGAGGCGATCAGCGTCTGGGGCCACGAATGGGCCTGGATGAAGGCGCTGAGCGAACAACAGCAGGAAGCGGCGGAATGAGCATGTTGGACAAACGGATGACCCCGGCGGAAATCGTCGGCGAGTTGAAGGATGGAATGACGCTGGGGATTGGCGGCTGGGGGCCGCGGCGCAAGCCGATGGCGCTGGTGCGCGAAATCCTGCGTTCGGACCTGAAGGATTTGACGATTGTCGCTTATGGCGGCGCCGACGTCGGCATGCTCTGCGCGGCGGGCAAGGTGAAGAAGCTGATCTTCGCGTTCGTCAGCCTCGATGCAATTCCGCTGGAGCCGTGGTTCCGTAAGGCGCGCGAAGCCGGGCAGATCGAAGTGCTCGAACTCGACGAAGGCATGATCCAGTGGGGCCTGAAGGCCGCCGCGTTCGGAGTGCCGTTCCTGCCGACCCGTGTCGGGCTGGGCACGGACCTCGCTGACCTTGGCGGGCTGAAGCACGTCCAGTCGCCCTATGACGATGGCGAAGTGCTGATCGCGATGCCCGCGCTGAAGCTGGATGCGGCGCTGCTGCATGTGAACCGCAGCGACTGGCGCGGTAACGTCCAGCTGTTCGGGCCTGACGTCTATTACGACGAATGGTTCGCGAAGGCAGCGGCGAAAACCTACCTCAGCTGCGAGGAACTGGTCGACCGGATGGAGGACCATTACCCCGATACCGCGCAGGCCAACGTGTTCGAACGCTGCTTCGTCAGCGGCGTCACGCACATTCCGTGCGGCGCGCATCCCAGCTCGATGCCGCCGGCCTATGGCTGGGACATGAAGGCGTTCAAGGCCTATACCGACGCGGCGAAGGATCCGGGCGACTGGAACGCGGTCAAGGACCGCTTCGTCGGCGCGGACGAGGCCGCATATCTGGAATCCGTTGGCGGAAAGGAGGCGGTTGCGGCTCTCCCGCTGCCGGTGTTCTGATGAGCGAAGTTACCCTGGCAGAACTCTGCATTTTCGCAGCTTCGGAAGCGTTCCGGGGCAATGGTGAAGTCGTCGCAACCGGCGTTGGCCCGGTCCCGCGGCTGGGCGCGAGCTTGGCCAAGCTGACGCATACGCCGGAACTGATGATGACCGATGGCGAAGCCTATCTGGTCGAGCAGCCGGTGCCGATCGGCCCGCGCGGTGACTATAAGCCGAAGTTCGCCGGCCACCTGCCGTTCTCGCGCTTTTTCGACAGCGCGGTGTGGAGCGGACGGCGTCATGCGATGGTCACGCCGACGCAGATCGACCGGTTTGGGCAGATCAACCTGTCGCAGCTGGGCGGCACGCATCAGCAGCCCAAGACGCAGATGCTGGGCGTGCGCGGGTTCCCCGGCAACACGATCTACCACCCCAACAGCTTCTTCTTCCCCAGCCACACGCCCCGCGTGTTCGTGGCCGGTGAAGTCGATATGGTGTCGGGCGTAGGCTATAACCCGGCGAAGCGTGTGCCGGGCGGTAACTATTCCGCCGTCGATCTGCGCGTGATCGTGACCAACCTGTGCGTCATGGATTTTGGCGGCACGGACAACGCGGTCCGCGTGGTGTCGCTGCACCCCGGCGTGACGTTCGAACAGGTGCAGGAAGCCACCGGGTTCGCGCTGGAGCGCGGTGCGCTGACCGAAACGCCGCTGCCGGGGGCCGAGGAACTGGCGATCATCGCCCGGCTCGATCCGCACAATATCCGTGCCAGCGTGATCAAGGATAACCCGCCCGCCCGTCCTGGGCAGGCCTGAGGGGAGAGAGAACCATGAGCGATCTAGTCGAGCCGAAACAGGTGGACGTCGTTTACGAAACCGACCAGCCGGTGCTGTACGAAGTGATCGACGGCGTGGCCTGGGTGACGATGAACCGCCCGGACTTCAACAACGCCCAGAACGGGCAAATGACCTATGCGCTGGACGACGCGTTCATGCGTGCGACCAACGACGATGCGGTGAAGTGCATCGTGCTTGCTGGTAACGGCAAGCACTTCAGCGCGGGCCATGACATCGGCACGCCGGGGCGCGATCTGTACACGCAGTTCGAAAACCGCCTGATGGTGCCGCCGCACGTGACGCGTCCCGGTGCGGAACTGCTCTACACGCGCGAGCAGGAACAGTACCTGGGCATGTGCCGCCGCTGGCGCGACATTGCCAAGCCGACCATCGCGATGGTGCAGGGTGCCTGCATTGCGGGCGGGTTGATGCTGGCGTGGGTCTGCGACCTGATCGTGGCGACCGATGATGCGTTCTTCCAGGATCCCGTCAACCGGATGGGCATTCCGGGCGTGGAATACTTCGCCCACGCGTTCGAACTGCCGCCGCGCGTGGCCAAGGAATTCCTGTTGCTGGGCGAACGGATGAGCGCGCAGCGCGCCGAACAGTTCGGCATGGTGAACAAGATCGTCAGCCGCGCCGAACTGCGCGATACCGTCGCCGCGATGGCGGCCAAGCTGGTTGCCCAGCCGCGTCTTGGCAACTGGCTGACCAAGCAGGCGATCAACCACGTCGAGGAACTGCGCGGCAAGCGCAGCGCGATGGATGCGGTGTTCCACATGCACCACTTCGCCCATGCGCAGAACGACCTGGTGCTGGGCAATTCCATCGGCGGCCTTGATGGCAAGGCGATGGCCGCACAGAACAAACAGCAGGCCAAGGAAGGCTGAGCCAAGTGATCCGCACCCCGCTCACCGAGGCGCTTGGCTGCCGCGTTCCCGTGATCCAGACCGCGATGGGCTGGGTCGCGACGCCGGAACTCGTCGCTGCGTCCAGCAATGCCGGCGCGTTCGGGTTCCTGGCCTGCGCGGTGATGACCCCGGCCGAGGCGCGCGAGCAAGTGGCGCGGCTTCGCGATCTGACGGCGCACAATTTCGGCATCAATTTCCACAGCTTCCAGCCGGGCGCTGCGGAAATCGTCGAAGTGATCCTCGCCAACCGTGACCGGGTGCGGGCCGTCAGTTTCGGACGCGGACCGGATGCGAAGATGATCGCCCGGTTCAAGGATGCGGGCATCCTGTGCATCCCCACGGTCGGGGCGGTGAAGCACGCCGAGAAGATGGCCCAGCTGGGCTGCGACATGGTCGTGGTGCAGGGCGGCGAAGGCGGCGGGCATACCGGATCGGTGCCGTCCACGGTGCTGTTGCCGCAAGTGCTGGACGCGGTGAACGTCCCCGTCGTTGCGGCGGGCGGCTTTGGCGACGGGCGCGGGCTGGCGGCGGCGCTGGCCTATGGCGCCTGCGGCATCGCGATGGGCACGCGCTTTCTGATGACGGCGGAAAGCCCGGTGCCGGCCAGCACCAAGGGTCGCTATGTCAAAGCGGGCACGAACGACATCGTCGTGACCACCAAGGTCGATGGGATCCCGCAGCGGATGATCCTGAACCCCGCGCTGGCCCGCATCGAGCAGTCCGGCCGGATCGGCATGTTGCTGCGCGCGGCCGAGGCAGGGCTGGCGATGAAGCGCCAGACCGGCGCTTCGTTCATCGACCTGTACCACGCGGCCAAGGGTATGACCTCGCACGGCGGGCTGTCGCTGATGCAGGCGATGATGGCCGCGGCCGCGCCGATGATGATCCAGCGCGCCGTGGTCGATGGCGCCGACGCGGACGGCCTGATGGCCACCGGCGTAGTGGGCGGACGGTTGGGCGACCTGCCGACCTGCGCCGCGCTGATCGACAGCATCATGGCCGAGGCAGAAGCGCGGCTGGCCGCGCTGCGCGGCCTTGGCACCCAGGAGTAAGACATGGGCATTACCACCACCATCAAGGACCGGATCGCGGAAATCGTGTTCGATGTTCCGCCGGTCAACGCGTTCGACAGCCAGACCTGGATGTCGTTGCCCGCGATCATCACGGCGGCCGCCAGCAATCCGGACGTCAACTGCGTGCTGATCCGCGCGGCAGAGGAATCGCGCGGGTTCTGCGGCGGGGTCGACATCAAGGAGATGCAGGCCCACCCGGAGCGCATCACCGTGCTGAACCGCGGCAATTACCTGACCTTCAAGGCCATTCGCGATGCCGAAGTGCCGGTGGTGGTCGCCGCGCACAAGTTCGTGATCGGCGGCGGGATCGGAATTTGCGGCGCGGCCGATACGATCATCGCGGCGGACGATGCGTTCTTCTCGCTGCCCGAAGTCGATCGCGGCGCGATGGGCGGGGCCAGCCACCTGTCGCGGATGCTCCCCCTGCACAAGGTCCGCGCGGCCTTTTTCACGGGCGGCAATATCCCGGCCGAGGAAGCCTACCGGCTGGGTGCGGTCGAAAAGGTCGTGCCGCGGGCCGACCTCGTGGCCGAGGCGCGCGCGTTCTGCGCGATCGTCGCCAGCAAGAGCCGCAAGGCGCTGGTCATCGCCAAGGAAGCGCTGAACGGGCTGGAACCGCGCGACGTCGATCGCGGGTATCGCTGGGAACAGGGCTTCACGCTGGAAATGTACATGCACGAAGACAGCCAGAAGGCGCGCGACGCCTTTGTTGAAACCGGCAAGGCGGCCCAATTCTGATGGATGCGTTCTGATGCAGTTGAACTACACCCCCGAACAGCAGGCGTTCCGGGCCGAAGTGCGCGCCTGGATGGAAGCGCACGTGCCGAAGGAACCGCTCGTTACGCTGGAATGCCGCGAAGGCTATGACCAGCACGTCGAGTGGGAGCGCACCCTGGCCAGTGGCAATTGGGGCATGGTCACCTGGCCCGAAGCCTATGGCGGGCGCGGACTGGACTTGATCCAGTGGCTGATCTTCGAGGAAGAGTATTTCCGCGCGGGCGGCCCCAACCGGGCCAACCAGAACGGCATCTTCCTGCTCGGCCCGACGATCATGGAATTCGGGACCGAGGAGCAGAAGGCCCGGTTCCTGACCCCGATGGCCAAGGGCGAAGTGATCTGGGCGCAGGCCTGGTCCGAACCCGGTGCGGGCAGCGACATGGCGGCGATCCAGTCCAAGGCCGTGCGCGATGGCGATCACTACGTCATCACCGGCCAGAAGACCTGGTCAAGCCGCGCGGCCTTTGCCGACTGGGGCTTTGGCATTTTCCGCACTGATCCGGATAGCAAGCGCCACAAGGGCCTGACGTTCATCCTGTTCGATCTGAACAGCCCCGGCATCACCCGCCGTCCGATCCGCCAGCTGCACGGCGACACCGGCTTTGCCGAACTGTTCTTTGATGAAGTGCGCGTGCCGGTGGAGAACTGCCTGGCGGGCGAAGGGCAGGGCTGGAACGTGGCGATGGCCACTGCCGGGTTCGAACGCGGGCTGATGCTGCGCTCGCCCGGACGGTTTCAGGCGACTGCCAAGCGGCTGGTCGAACTCTATCGCCAGCACGCCGACCATGCCGCGCCGTCGGCCCGCGAGGCCGTGGTGCAGGCGTGGGGTGCGGCGCAGGCCTATGCCTACAACACCTATGCCGTGGCCGCGAAGATCATGGCCGGGGGCAAGATCGGCGCGGAGGCCAGCCTCAACAAGATCTTCTGGTCCGAACTCGACCGCTCGATGCACCGCACCGCGATGCAGCTGCTGGGCGCTGCGGCAGAGCTGAAGCGGTTTGACGATGGCCGCATCAACCAGTGGCTCGAAGGCTATATCTTCTCGCTCTCCGGCCCGATTTATGCCGGTTCGAACGAGGTGCAACGCAACATCACGGCCGAACGCCTGCTCGGCCTTCCTCGCGTGGGAGCGGGCTGATGGATTTCCGTTTTTCCGAAGACCAGTTGACGCTGGCAGAAGGTGTGCGCGATTACCTGTCGGGTACGCACGGCCCCGAAGTGCTGCGCCGCTTGGACGAAGCGGGGCCGCGCGATCCGGCGATCTGGCAGGGGCTGGTCGACATGGGCCTGACTGGGCTGCTGGTGCCGGAAGAGCATGGCGGTCTTGGCATGGGCCTGATCGAAGCCGCGCTGATCGCGGCGGAATGCGGACGGGCCTGTCTTGCCGAGCCGCTCGTTGATACCGCGTTCGTCGGCGTTCCCTGGCTGCTTTCGCAAGGGCAGACGGATGGCTTGGCCGATGTGGTGGCGGGTACGCGCAAGCTGGCCCCGACCCACGCGATCAATCCATGGGTGGCTGATGGTGAGGGGGACGCGCTGGTCAGCGTCGATCCGCTGCGCCAACTGACTGCGCGGCCCGCGACCGTCAGTGATGATCCGCACCTGCTCAATCTGGGCGCACTGATGAGCGCGGCGCAACTGGTCGGTCTGGCCGATGCGATGCTGCATCAGGCGGTCGAATACGCGAAGATCCGCACCCAGTTCGGTCAGCCGATTGGCGCGTTTCAGGGCATCAAGCATCAGCTGGCCAGCTGCTCGGTCGCGATCGAGTTTGCCAAGCCGGTGGTCTGGCGCGCGGCAGCGGCGATGCAGGACGGGCTGGACAGCGCGGCGGCTCATGTCAGCCATGCCAAGCTGGTGGCGAGTGATGCGGCGATGCTGACGGCTGAAACCGCGATCCAGGTCCACGGCGCGATGGGTTACACTTATGAAGTGGACCTGCACTTCTGGATGAAGCGCAGCTGGGCGCTGTGCGGCGCGTGGGGCGACCGCGCGTTCCATCTCAAACGGATCGACGATGCCGTGCTGGGCGGCAGCTTGCCGATCGGCCCCGAACACACCTTTGCCTGAGGATCACCATGGCTGAAGCATATATCATCGACGCCGTCCGCACCCCCATCGGGCGCAAGAAAGGCAGTCTGGCCGGGGTGCATCCGGCGGACCTTGGCGCGCATCCGATCAAGGCGCTGGTGGAGCGCACCGGGATCGACGCCAATCTGGTCGACGACGTCGTCTGGGGCTGCTGCGACACGATCGGCCCGCAGGCGGGTGACATTGGCCGCACCGTGTGGCTGGTCGCGGGGCTGCCGCAGCACGTGCCCGGCACCACGATTGACCGCCAGTGCGGATCAAGCCAGCAGGCCGTCCACTTCGCCGCGCAAGGCGTGATGAGCGGGACGCAGGATCTGGTCGTCGCGGGCGGCAGTCAGGCGATGAACGCAATCCCGATTTCGGCGGCGATGCTGGCGGCGGAACCCTATGGCTTTTCGAACCCGTTCAACACTTCGCCGGGCTGGGTTGCGCGCTATGGCGACGGCATCCTCAATCAGATCAATTCGGCCGAAATGATCGCGGCGAAGTGGGGTCTGACCCGCGCCGAGATGGAAGCTTTCGCGGTGGCATCGCACCAGCGCGCGCAGGCGGCGGCCGACAACGGCTGGTTTGCCAATGAAATCGCGCCGATGGCCGAACTGGCGGCGGACGAAACCATCCGTCCGACCACTTCGCTTGAAGGGCTGGCAGGGCTTCGCACCGTGCAGGAAGGCGGGATCGTGACCGCCGGGATTTCCAGCCAGAACTGCGACGGCGCCGCCGCGATGCTGGTCGCCAGCGAACGCGCGGTGAAGGAGCATAACCTGAAACCGCGCGCCCGCATCCATCACATCTCGGTCCGCGCCGACGATCCGGTGTGGATGCTGACCGCGCCGATCCCGGCGACCGAGTATGCGCTGAAGAAAGCGGGTATGACCGTTGCCGATATCGACCTGTTCGAATGCAACGAGGCGTTCGCTTCCGTGCCGATGGCGTGGATGAAGCAGCTCGGCATCCCGCACGAGAAGGTCAACGTGCACGGCGGCGCGATTGCGCTGGGCCATCCGCTGGGCGCGACCGGCGCGCGGCTGATGACCACGCTGCTGAACGCGCTGGAACGTACCGGCGGGCGCTATGGCCTGCAAACCATGTGCGAAGGCGGTGGGCAGGCCAACGTCACGATTATCGAGAGGCTGTAATGGGTATCTGCAACAACCGAACCGTCATCATCACCGGTGCCGCCCGCGGCCTTGGCCGCGCCTATGCGCTGGCCTTCGCGGCCGAGGGCGCGAACGTGGTGGTCAACGACATCGGCACCTCGCTGAACGGCGAAGGACGCGATACCAGCGCCGCCGACGGCGTTGTGGCTGAAATCATTGCCGCTGGCGGCAAGGCCGTGGCCAATTACGAGGACATCACCGACTGGGATGCGGCCAAGCGCATCGTTGACGCCGCCGTGGCCGCGTTCGGCGACTTGCACGTGGTGGTCAATAATGCCGGGATCGTGCGCGACCGGATGTTCGTGTCCGCCACGCTCGAGGAATGGGACGCGACCATGCACGTCCACCTGCGCGGGCATTTCTGCCTGTCGCGGCACGCGGTCGATTACTGGCGCGCCAAGCAGAAGGCCGGAACCAATCCCGACGCGCGGATCATCAACACCTCGTCCGGGGCGGGGCTGCAAGGCTCGATCGCGCAGGCTGCCTATTCGACGGCCAAGGGCGGGATCGCCTCGCTGACGCTGGTCCAGGCGGCGGAACTGGGGCGTTATGGCATCACTGCCAATGCCCTCGCCCCTTCGGCGCGCACGCGGATGACGGAGCAGGCCTTTGCCGACAAGATGGCGACCGAAGGCCAGGCTTTCGACGTGATGGACCCGGCCAATATCGCGCCAACTGTCGTCTGGCTGGGCAGCGCCGAAAGCGCCGATGTGACCGGCTGCGTCTTCGAACTGGAGGGCGGCAAGATCATGCTGGAAGACGGCTGGCGCGAAGGCCCGGTGGTGGACAAGGGCGCGAAGTGGGAGCCGGCGGAAGTCGGCGCGGCGGTGGAACGGCTGCTCGCCACCCGCGTGCCGCCGCGCAAGGTCTGGGGGACCGCATAATGGAATTCGTCTTTACCGAAGAACAGCAGATGATCGGCGAGACGGCGCGCGCCTTCTTTGCCGAAAACGCAACCAGCGAGCGCACCCGCAAGGCCATGGCCGCTGGCGGGCCGGACGCCGGAATCGACCGCGCGCTGTGGACCGCCTTTTGCCAGGAACTGGGTCTGTCCGGCATCGGCATTCCGGAAAGCGTCGGCGGCGCTGGCCTTGGCCTGGTCGAGCTGGCGATCATTGCCGAAGCCGCCGGTGCGCAGGTCGCCGCCCTGCCGATGCTCGGCTCGCTCGCTCTCTCGGCCCAGGCGATTGCCGCCGGGGGCAGCGCGGAGCAGCAGGCTGCGCACCTTCCTGCCCTGCTTTCGGGCGAAGTCATCGCCGGCTACATTCACGATGCGGCGCTGACGGCGGACGGCACCAGCCTGACCGGCAGCGCAGGCTTTGTCGCCCACGGCGGTTCCGCGCAGCTGTTTGTCGTCACCAGCAACACCGGGGCCTGGCTGGTAGCAGCCGACGCGCCGGGCGTGACAGTTACGCCGCTGACCACCATGGACCAGACCCGTCCCTATGCCCGCGTCACGCTGGCGGGCGCCGAGGGTGAGCCGCTGGCCGACCCCGCCGCCGCGATTGCCGCAGCGCACCGCGCCGGGTTCGTCTCGGTCGCTGCCGAGGCGCTGGGCGGCGCCCAGGCCGCGCTCGACCGCACGGTGGCCTATGCCAAGGAGCGCGTCCAGTTCGGCCGCCCGATCGGTTCGTTTCAGGCCTACAAGCACCGGCTGGCCGATCTGATGATCGAGATCGAGCAGGCCCGCAGCGCCGTCTACTGGGCGGCCTGCGCGGTCGACGAAGACTCTGACGAAGCGCCGTTGGCGGTCCATGCCGCGAAGAGCTTTGCCGCCGACACCTTCTTCATGTGTGCCGGGAACATGATCCAGCTCCACGGCGGGATCGGTTTCACGTGGGAACACGATGCCCACCTCTATTTCAAACGCGCCCGCGCCATCCAGTCGATGCTGGGCAGCGGGAACTGGCACCGCGAGCGGATTGCCAGCATGATTCTGGGAGACGCCGCATGAAGCTGGGCTTTTCGCGCGAGGACGAGCTGTTCCGGGCCGAATGCGCCGACTGGCTGAATGGCCAGATGGCGGGTGAGTTCAAGGACATCAAGGGCATCACCAAGCTGACGGCCTGCCCCGAACGCCGCAAGGAATGGGAACAGCAGCTGGCCGCGCACAAGTGGTCGTGCATCGGCTGGCCAGAGGAGTGGGGCGGCCGCAATGCCAGCCTGGCCCATCAGGTGATTTTTGCCGAGGAATACGCCCGCGCGGGTGTTCCGGGCCGGGTCAACCACATCGGTGTGGAACTGGCCGGGCCAACGTTGCTGGCGTTCGGCACGGAAGAGCAGAAGCGCCGCTTCCTCCCCGACATCGCGGCGGGCAAGACCATTTTCTGCCAGGGTTTCTCGGAACCCGGCGCCGGGTCCGACCTTGCCTCGGTCCGCACCAAGGCGCGGCTGGAAGATGGCCAGTGGGTCGTCAACGGCCAGAAAATCTGGACCAGTCTGGCGCATATTTCCGACTGGATTTTCGTCGTTTCGCGCAGCGAGGAAGGGTCGAAGGGGCCGAAGGGCCTGACCTTCCTGATGATGGAAATCGACCAGCCGGGGATCGAAATCCGCGGGATCAAGCAGATCAACGGCGATGCCGAATTCAACGAAACCTTCTTCACCGATGCGCGCTGTCCGGCGGACAGCCTGATCGGCGCACCCGGTGAAGGCTGGAAGATCGCGATGGGCCTGCTGGCGTTCGAGCGCGGCGTCTCCACGCTCGGCCAGCAGATGGGCTTCCGCAACGAGCTGGACGAGATCATCGCGGCGGCCAAGGCCACTGGCGCGGCCAGCGACCCGCTGATCCGGCAGCGCATTGCCAAGGCGGAAATCGGCCTCAACCTGATGCGCTATGGCGCGCTCAGGATGCTGTCGCAGACCGATCATTCGAAGATCGACGGCGCGGCGCTGACCTACAAGATCCAGTGGGCCAGCTGGCGGCGCGCCTTGGGCGAACTGGCAATGGACGTGCTGGGGCAGGCCGGGGAAGTGGCTGACGGCGCCGAGTATGAATGGGACACGCTGCCCAACCTGTTCCTCTACAGCCGCGCCGACACGATTTACGGCGGGACCAACCAGATTCAGCGCAACCTGATTGCCGAACGCGGGCTGGGTATGCCGCGCGAACCCAGAGGAGACGTCTGATGGCCGCCCCGATCCCGCCTTATCCGCAGGGCCGCAATTTGCTGGCTGGCAAGACCGTGGTGGTTACCGCCGCCGCCGGCACCGGAATCGGCTTTTCCGCGGCCAAGCGTGCGGTGGAAGAAGGCGCGACGGTGCTGATGAGCGATTTTCACGAACGCCGGCTGGGCGAAGCGGCGGACCGGATCGCGGCTGAATGCGGTCAGCGCCCGGCGACGTTCGTCTGCGATGTGACCAGCCAGGATCAGGTCGACGCGCTTCATGCCGCCGCGCTGGCGCAGCTGGGCCATGTCGATGTGCTGATCAACAATGCCGGTCTTGGCGGCGAAGTCGACGTGGTCGACATGACCGATGACCAGTGGTTCCGCGTGCTCGACGTCACGCTGAACAGCGTGTTCCGGATGAGCCGCGCGTTCCTGCCCAGCATGTACGCGCGCAAGGCCGGTGTGGTGGTCAACAACGCCTCGGTCCTCGGCTGGCGCGCGCAAAAGGGGCAGGCCCATTACGCCGCCGCGAAGGCGGGCGTGATGGCCTTCACCCGCTGCTCGGCGGTGGAAGCGGCCGAACACAACGTGCGGATCAATGCGGTTGCTCCGTCGATCGCGATGCACGCGTTTCTGGCCAAAGTGACCACCGACGACCTGCTCGCCGAACTGTCGGCCAAGGAAGCCTTCGGGCGGCCCGCAGAGGTCTGGGAAGTCGCCAACGTGATGGTGTTCCTGGCGTCCGACCTGTCGTCCTACATGACCGGCGAAGTGCTGTCGGTCTCCAGCCAGCGGGCCTGACCATGACCAAGATCTATGCATCCCCGCGCGACCTGATCGGACAGGAAGGCACGGCCCTTGGTGCCACCGAATGGCTGACCATCGATCAGGACCGCGTCAACGGCTTTGCCGAAGTGACCGGCGATCACCAGTGGATCCACGTTGACGTTGACCGCGCCAAGGATGGTCCCTTTGGTGGCACCATCGCGCATGGCTACCTGACGATGAGCCTGGTCAACTACTTCCTCCCCGACCTGATCGAGGTGCGCGGGTTCACCCATGCGGTGAACGTCGGCGCGGACCGTCTGCGTTTCCTCGCTCCGGTCAAGGTCGGCAGCCGCATTCGCGGCGTGGGTGAGATCGTTGGCGTCGAGGAAGTGAAGGGTGCGATCCAGTCGGTCGTGCGCGTCACGGTAGAGATCGAAGGCAGCGAAAAACCCGCCTGCGTGGTCGACACCATCAGCCGCTATTTCCCGGAAGGATAACCATGCCAACGCCTGAACAGATGGAAGCCGCCGTTCACGCCTATGTCGCCGCTTTCGCAGCGGGCGATCCGGAACAGGCCGTGGCGATCTTTGCGGAAGATGCCGTGGTCGAAGACCCCATCGGCACCCCGCCCAAGGTCGGCCATGCGGCGATCCGCGAGTTCTATCAGGCCTCGATGGCGACCGGTGCGAAGCTGGTGCTGGACGGGCCGGTGCGCGTGGCGACCGCGCACGCCGCGTTTGCGTTCCACGTGCCGCTGCACTTCGACGGCAAGGACATGGAAATCCACGTGATCGATACCTTCGCCTTCGACGAGAACGGCAAGGTCAAGGAAATGAAGGCCTATTTCGGCCCCGGCAACATGATTGCCGGTTGAGGACAAGGAACCACCCCATGCGCGAAGCCGCCATCGTTTCCACCGCCCGCACCGCCATCGGCAAAGCCTATCGCGGGGCGTTCAACGATACCGAAGCGCCGGTGCTGTCGGCCCACGTCGTCGATGCCGCGCTGGAGCGCGCCGGGATCGATCCGGCCCGTGTGGACGATGTCTATCTGGGCTGCGGCAACCACTGGAACACGCAGAGCTATAACCTGGGCCGGTTGACGGTCCATGCGTCAAAGCTGCCCAACACCACCAGCGGCTTCACGCTGGATCGCAAGTGCTCGTCGGGCCTCAACGCCATTGCGCTCGCCGCGCGGGCGATCCGCTGCGATGAAGTGGATGTGGCCGTCGCGGGCGGGGTCGAGACGATCTCGATGACGCTCAACAAGTTCGCGCCCGCGTGGCGCAACCGCTCGCAGGCGGTGATTGCCGCCGATCCTTATGCCTACATGGCGATGATCGAGACGGCGGAAATCGTGGCGGATCGCTATGGCATCAGCCGCGCCGATCAGGATGCGTTTTCCGCGCTCAGTCAGCAGCGCGCGGGCGCGGCGCAGGCGGCGGGGCGGTTCGATACCGAAATCGCCGCGATCACGGTCGAAAAGTCGCTGAAGGACAAGGAGGGCAACGAAACGGGCCGCGAAACCGTGACGCTGACCGCTGACGAAGGCATTCGCGGTGACACGACCGCCGAAGGGCTGTCGACGCTGCGCCCGGTGTTCAAGGACGGGATGGTCGTCAAGGAGGGCCAGCACATCACCGCCGGTAACGCCTCGCAGTTGTCGGACGGCGCCTCCGCGCAGGTGATCATGGATCTGGATACCGCGCAGAAGGAAGGCCTGCCGGTGCTGGGTATCTATCGGGGTTTCCAGGTTGCCGGTTGTGAGCCGGATGAAATGGGCATCGGCCCGGTTTTCGCGATCCCCAAGCTGCTGGATCGTGCGGGCCTGTCGATTGACGATATCGGCCTGTTTGAAATCAACGAAGCCTTCGCCAGCCAGGCGATCTATTGCCAGCGCAAGCTGGGGATCGATCCCGACAAGCTGAACGTCAACGGCGGCGGCATCGCGCTGGGCCATCCCTTTGGCATGACCGGGAGCCGCCTGGTCGGCCACGCCCTGATCGAAGGCAAGCGCCGCGGCGTGAAGTATGTCGTCATCTCCATGTGCGTCGCGGGCGGCATGGGCGCGGCCGGTCTGTTCGAGGTCGCCTGATGCTCAGTCCGCTGCCCGCGACGATTCCCCACGCAGCCGAAGCCGCCGCGCGGACCTGGCCCGATGCCCCCGCGGTAATCGAGGGCGGGGAAACGTGGACTTTTGCGCAGCTGTGGGAGCAATCCCGGGCCGGAGCCTCCGCGCTGCTGGCGCGGGGCATCGGGTCGGGAGACCGGGTGGCGGTCTGGGCGCCGAACTGCCGTGAATGGATCGTCGCGGCGCTGGCGGCGATGAGCGTCGGCGCGGCGGTGGTGACGCTCAACACCCGACTGAAGGGTCGCGAGGCCGGGGATATCCTGCGCCGCACCCATGCCAAGCTGCTGTTCACGGTGACCGGGTTCCTGGGGATCGACTACCGGGCGCTGCTGGCGGATGAGGATCTGCCGGACCTGCGTGAAACGGTCATGCTGGACACGCAGTTCGCGGCTTTCCTCGCCAGCGGCCAGGGCGCGGCCGATCTGGCAGTCGATGCGGCCCTTGCCGGCATCGATGCGGACACCATCAGCGACATCCTGTTTACCAGCGGCACGACCGGCAGCCCCAAGGGCGTGCTGATGACGCATGGCCGCGTGCTGCCGCAGTGCGCGGTGTGGATCGGCAACACCGGACTGGCGTTCGGCGAGCGTTACCTGATCGCCAATCCGTTCTTCCATTCGTTCGGGATGAAGGTGGGCTGGGTGGCCTGCCTGTTGTCGGGCGCAGTGGCCGTGCCGATGGCGCAGTTTGACGTAGGGCAGGCGATTGACCTGATTGAGCGGGAGAAGATCAACTTCTTCCCCGGACCGCCGACCGTGTTCCAGATGCTGCTGACCGAGCTGGAAAAGGCTCCGTTCGACACCTCTTCCCTGCGCGGCGGAACGACGGGCGCGGCCACCGTGCCGCCAGTGCTGGTGGAGCGCATCCGCAGCGAACTGGGCATCCGCGATATCATCACCGCCTATGGCATGACCGAATGCGTCAACATCACCGGCTGCCGCCCCGGCGATCCGGTGGAGCTGATCGCGCAGACCTGTGGCGCGGCCATTCCCGGCAATGAAGTGATCATTGCCGATGCCGAGGGCCGCGAAGTGCCGCGCGGCGAGGCCGGGGAAATCCTGGTGCGCGGGCAGGGCGTGATGCTGGGCTACCTGGACGATCCGGAGGCGACAGCGGAAGCGATCGACGCTGACGGCTGGCTCCACACCGGCGATGTCGGGACGATGGACGAGGCCGGGTACGTGCGGATCACCGACCGCATGAAGGACCTGTATATCTCCGGCGGCTTCAACGTCTATCCGGCCGAAGTGGAGAAGCTGCTGGCGGTCCACCCGGCAATTGCCATGGTTGCGGTGGTCGGCGTGCCGGACGAGCGCATGGGTGAAGTGGGCAAGGCCTATGTCGTGCTGCGCCCCGGTGCGGCTGCGACCGAGGCCGAACTGATCGGCTGGAGCCGTGAGAACATGGCCAACTACAAGGTGCCGCGCAGCTTTGCCTTCGTGGAGGATCTGCCTCGCAACGCCAGCGGCAAGGTGCTGAAAACCGAACTGCGCGGGTAAAGCGTTACCCGCCAAACACTGCAAAACTGCCGATGTGCGCACGGTTCAGCTTGGTGCGGTGGGCAAGTTTCCATGTGCCGGCGATGCAGCGCCACTCGTCGTGATAGTCGCCCAGTGTGGCGAAGGTAATGTCTTGCTGTCCGGCGGGGCCAAGGTGCATGTCACTGACATAGCAGCGGCTGCTGGCCCAGTCGCCCTCCACTTCGACGAGCAGGTTGCCCAGCAGGTGCTGCGTGGGGCCGCATGCTTCCAGATAGCTGCGGATCAGGCCGATGATGGCGGCCGGGCCGGTGAGTGGCCCGGTGCCCAGTTCGGCGGTTGCGTCTTCGGTCAGCTCCGCCGCCAGCCCATCCCAGTCGCGCGCGTCCATGGCGCGCGCGATCCGGGTGAGGGCGCGGGCGATGGCCCGCTCTGCCAGCAGCAGGTCGAGGCTCAAGCCGCGACCCCGGCAATTTCCCGCACCGCCGTGCGGGCGCCGTGCATGGCACCTTCGATGTAACCGACGCCGGTGGCATCGCCGATCGGATGGACCCGGAATCCCGCCGCGCTCAGCGTGTCCGCCAGCTTCAGGTCGCCCGCCGCGCCCTTGGCGACGATCACGTTGTCCGCCGGCACGGTCTGCACATTGCCCTGCATGTCCGTGAACGTGACCTCTTTCGGCCCGATGGTCACCGCGCTGGCGCCACCATGCAGGCCGACGCCGTGTTCGGCCAGTTCGGTCAGGATGCGCATGCGCCGCACCAGCGTCAGCCCCTTGCCCAGGCGCGGGGCTTCCTCGATCACGTTCACGGTGCGGCCACGCTCGGCCAGGAACTCGGCGAG
This sequence comes from Novosphingobium sp., assembly GCA_041909515.1. Classification (GTDB taxonomy): domain Bacteria; phylum Pseudomonadota; class Alphaproteobacteria; order Sphingomonadales; family Sphingomonadaceae; genus Novosphingobium. The sequence continues at coordinate 39,678 of JAYRDH010000001.1, forward strand.
TTCGATGCCGACCAGTTCGCCGCCGATGATGGCGATGTTGTCACCCAGCGGCATCCATGCGTGGGTGGCCTTGCGCACCAGCGCCAGATTGGCGGTTGCCCCGGTCGCCGCGCCGACCTTGGTGGCGAGGCGGGTGAACAGGCCGGTCTTGCGCTTCAGTTCTTCAGAGCTTTCGCCCAGCATCATCCGGCGCATGTCGTCGCCAGAGAACACGTGCGCCAATTCGCCGCCCGGAATCTCAGGCATGCCGCGGATGGCGCCAGTCGCCACGATCACGTCATCGACGTTCAGGCTGCGCAGCAATTCGGGCGTGGCCGTGGTGGACAGGCGCACGTCGATGTCCGCTTCGGCCACTTCCTGGCGCAGCCAGTCCAGCAGGCGTTCGTTGGCGGGATAGGCCAGGCTGGCGAAGCGGAGCGTGCCGCCCAGGCGTTCGCTCTGTTCGATCAGCGTCACCTTGTGACCCAGCGCGGCCAGACGCCGGGCGCTTTCCATGCCGCCCGGACCGCCGCCGATCACGGCCACGCGTTTGGGCGCGGCAGCCTTCAGTTCAGCCGGTTCATGTTCGAAGCTGAGGTCCGGGTTGACCGCGCAGCGTGCCCCGCCGCCCATGTAGATCGCGCTGATGCAGGTGTAGCAATAGACGCAGGGGCGCACCTTGTCCGGGTTGCCCGCCAGCAGCTTGTTGGGCAGCGCCGGGTCAGCCAGCAGCTTGCGGCCCATTGCCACGAAATCCAGCTCGCCCGAACCAATGGCCTTGTCCGCCGTCTCCGGCTCGACCCGGCCCGATCCGATCACCGGAATGCTGACCGCGCTGCGCATCTCTGCCGTGGCGGGCAGGTTGAAGCTTTCCACGTGCGGGGTGTGCGATTCCGAATGGAGCGCGCCCTTGCCGGTTTCGTGATAGGTGGTGACGGTGATGGCGTCGGCCCCGGCGGCTTCCAGCATGCGGGCAGCGGCCTTGCCGTCCTCGATCGTGATGCCGACCTTGCCGATCTCGCGCGAGTCCAGCTTGACCCACACCGGATAATCCGCCCCCACTTCGGCGCGGACCGCTGCCAATACTTCCAGCAGCAGCCGCAGGCGGTTTTCCAGCGGGCCGCCATACTGGTCGGTGCGCTTGTTGGTATAGGGCGAGACGAAGCTGGAGAGCAGATAGCCATGCCCGGCGTGGATCTCCAGCCCATCGAACCCGGCGGCCTTGGCCCGGCGTGCGCCAGCGCCGAACTGGGCGACGACCAGATCGATGTCGGCCTGTTCGAGCACCTTGATTTCCGGCGGCTTCATGCCCGCCATCCCGGCCAGCTCTTCCATCAGGAAATGTTCGGTGAAGTTGCCCTTGGGGGCGGGGGGCAGGCTGGGTGCCCAGAGCGGGTGACCATAGCGTGCATGCGAGTAACCCGCGACCAGCCCGCCGTGGTGCAGCTGCACCGCGATTTTCGCGCCGTGGGCATGGACCCGGTCGGTCAGCGCCTTGAGGCCGGGAATGAACTTGTCATCCGAAATCGCGGTCTGCTGCCACGCCACCTGGCCGACCGGCCAGGCCACCCCAGCCACGCCCGAAATGATCAGGCCCGCGCCGCCGCGCGCCTGCTCCTCGTGATAGGCAATCAGCTGTTCGCCAACGGTGCCATCATCTTCCGACAGGCTGACGCCCATTGCCGTCACGGCGATGCGGTTCTTCAGCTCCAACGTGCCGATCTTGCCGGGGGAGAGCAGGTGGGGATAGCGGTTCGAGGTCATTGCAGAGCTTCCATGGTCATGTCGGAAAGTGCAAGGCAGGCGTTCAGCGCATCGGCGCAGGCCTGCATCGCGGTGTCGGTGGGCAGGGCATCGATGTCCCTTGCAAAGGCTTCGATGCCGATGGGGCACGTGGTGCCCGTGGCGGACAAGGCCTGCATGAAGCCAAGCCAGGGGATGGCCCCGGCGCCGGGGCGCAGGCGATTGGTCATGCCGGCGGTCAGGTCCGCTTCCGGTCCTGCGCTGGCGTCGGAAAGCTGGACCGAGAAGATCCGGTCGCCCGGAATCCGCGACAACTGATCCAGCGATGATCCGCTGCGATGAAAGTGCCAGCTGTCGATCATCAGCCCGCCATTGAGGCAATCGGCGCGCTGGATCACTTCCCAGGCCGCCGCGAGCGACGGCACCGCGCCGGTTGGCACAAATTCCAGTGCGATCCGCAGGCCGTAGTCGGCAGCGTGGTGGCAGAGTGTGCGGAAATGGCGGGCGATCTCGGGGAGGTGATCGGAAACGCCGAACAGCTCGCTGGCCGAAACGGTCTGCGCGCCTAGCGCGGCGGCAATCGGCATCAGGCGATCCGCCGTCTGCCATTTCACTGCCCGCCAGGCCCCATCGGGCGCGGCGGCGTGGGCGGGCATCCAGTTGCCGATCATCTCCACTTCGGTAACCACCAGACCGGCAGCGTTCATCTGTTGCCGGACCGCGTCCAGCTCCATCCCGCGCACGTCGCTGGGCCAGATCGAGATGGCGGTGAATCCCGCCGCGCGGGCAGGGGCAAGCCGCTCCAGCACCGGGGTGTGGAGCCGGGATCCCGCATAGAGCACGCGGTGCCGCCCGTTCATGTCCGCCAGCGTTCCTTCCCTTGCTAGGTGGCCGTTGCCACCGGGGCCAGACCATGACTAAGCATCATGCGAGAGGCGGTGCAATCCGCAGTCCGGGCCGGGTGGCACACATTCGGCCACAGTCTGCATCAAGCCCAGGAAAGGGGCGCGTCCATGCTTGCCGAAACCGCGATTGCCAACCTGCTCTACACGTACGCCGAACGCTTTGACGCGGGCGATTTCGAAGGCGCGGCAGCCTTGTTTGACCGGGCGACGATAATTCTGGCGGGTGGGCGCGCAACCGATGGGGCGGAATTGCTGGGCATCTGGCGCACCCGGATCGTGCTTTATCCCTGCGGCACGCCGCGCACGAAGCACCTCGTCACCAATCCGATTTTCGCGGTGGACGAGTCTGGCGGCACGGCGACCTGCCGATCGTACTACACGGTGCTGCAACAGGTGGATGACAAGCCGCTGCAAGTCATCGCGGCGGGGCGGTATCATGACGCCTTTCGGCGCGATGGCGGCGAGTGGCACTTTGCGAGCCGGGACTACAGCCACTTCGACATGGCGGGTGACCTGACCGGCCACCTGCTGGGATGAACGGGAACATGGAGGGGATGATGACGGAACGAATGCAGGGCAAGGCGATCCTGATCGTCGGGGCGGGCACGGGGATCGGCGCCGCAACGGCGCGACGGCTGGTGCGCGAAGGTGCACGGGTCTGCGTGGCCGACATCAACCTGGCAGCGGCGCGCGGCGTGGCCGCCGAACTCGGCGCGGCGGCGCACGCGGTGGCGATCGACATTGCCGATGAGGATGCGGTGCAGGCTGCCTTCGCCGATGCGAGCGCATGGCTGGGGCGGCTTGACGGCGTGCACGTCAATGCAGCCGATCTGCGCGTCATCTTCGAGGATACCGACGCGCTCGATCTTGATCTGGCCGTGTTCGACCGCACCCTTGCGGTCAACTTGCGCGGGCATTTGCTGTGCACTCGCGCTGCTCTGCCGCACTTGCTGGCGGCTGGTGGCGGGGCGCTGGTTTACACCAGTTCCGGCGCGTCCCATGCTGGCGATGGCCAGCGTCCGGCCTATGCCGCATCGAAGAGCGGGCTCAACGCCCTGATGCGCCATGTCGCGACGCGTTGGGGCAGCGCGGGCATCCGCGCGAACTGCGTGGCGCCGGGGTTCGTGATGACGCCGGAGATGGAGGCGGGCGGTCAGGTTACGCAGGCCCTGATCGACGGTTACCTGGCGCGCGCGCCCAGCACGCGCGTGGGGTGTGCGGACGATATTGCGGCGATGGTCGCGCTGTTGCTGTCGGGCGATGGGGCCTGGGTCAATGGCCAGGTCATTCACGTCAACGGCGGATCGCTCATGCCCGCGTAAGCCGGTTCGCTGCGAACAGCGGCAGGCGCGCATAAATCGGGTCCATGCGCCCCGGCTGACCGGTGGCGAGGCCCTGTTCGATGCCGGGGGCGGTGCCGCGCTGGACCGGGCGGTCCTCCAGCCAGTCCAGCACGAGCGAACGGTGCTGGAATTTCCATATGCCATCCGCCTTGCGATACCGGTCGAGGTAGCGGCCATGGGCGATAACCTCGCGGCTGCCATCGGCCGTGCGGTGATAGGCTGTGCTCGCCAGCTCGCCTTCCGCCAGCTCGCCCGCGATCAGGAACTGCATCGCGGTGATCGTGTGCGCCGTCAGCTGCCAGTTGGCCAGCATCGCGGGCAGCCAGGCGACGTATTCGTCGGGTGAGCCGATGAACATCGGGCTGTGATCGTCCACTGCATCATCGTGATAGAGGCTGCGCACCAGCGCCAGGTCGTGCCGGTCGATTGCATGGCAATACGTCCAGACCAGCTTTTGCAGCGCCATCCGGTCCAGCGCCTCGGCCAGCTCCATCGGTGCGGGGGTCAGGGTGTCAGACACCGAAGCCGCCCGAAACGGAAATGGTCTGCCCGGTCACGTAGTTCGCTTTCGCGGAGGCAAAGAACACTGCCGCCGCGCCGATGTCCGCCGCCTGTCCCCAGCGGCGCAGGCAGAGCAGCTTGTGCGTTTCTTCCACCCATTTATCGTCGAACACGCCTTGTGCCGACAGTTCACGGAACATGCCCGCGTCAATCACGCCAACCAGCACCGAATTGGCGCGGATGTTGTATTCGCCCTCTTCCTTGGCGATGCCTTTGATCAGGGCTTCGTTGGCAGCCTTGGGGACGACTGACAGGCCATCCAGTTTCGGAAACCAGTCATGCCCGGCTGAGCCGAGGTGGACGAAACTGCCACCGCCTTGCTCGCGCATGTGCGGAATCAGTGCGCGGGTGGCGTTGTAGAAGCCGAACACCTCGACCTCCATCGCATTGCGGAACTGGTCCTCGCTCCATTCCGCCAGCGGGGTTTGCGCAACCAGCGGTCCGGCGCCCCAGACCATCGAATGGACGCGGCCATGCTGCGCAGCAATTTGCGCAACAATCCCGTCGACAGCCGCCCGGTCACGGACATCGACCTGGTGGATCGACGCGTTTACGCCCAGTGCGCGGATCGCATCCGCGGTGCGTTCGGCCACATCCTGCTTGGAGCGATAGCAGATCGCCACGTCGCTGCCCGCGCGGCCGAATTCAAGCGCGACGCCCTGGCCGATCCCGCCGCTGCCGCCGAACACCACGCACGTCCCTGCCGGAAAGTCGCCTGCCATCATTGTCTCCCACGTTTGTCGATTTCATCGCTCGGATATCGACACAGTGGCAGACGCAGGTGGCATTGAAATAACCCGATCGGGTGACGCTGGCACTGCTTCGGACATCTGGCGACCTGCCGATGGACCTAGCCGGTGAGCGCGCCGAGCAGGTTCATCAGCTGCGATTGGCGGTGGACCTGCGTCTTGGCGAAAACCGAGCGCAGCTGCGCCTTGGCGGTGTTGTGGGCGATGCCCAGCAACCTTGCCGCTTCCACCAGCGAATGACCGTGGGCAAGCTCTGCACACAGCCGCGCCTCGGCACGGGTGACACCCAGCAGATCGCGGATGGCTTCGGGGTCCAGCACGCGGTCGTTCTCTGGCCGGGCCAGGAACAGTGCCAATGCCCCCGCGCCGGAATGGATCGCCGGCAGGTCGATCGCGCGGGCGGTGGCAACCAGGTCGCCGTGGTCCGGCCGGGGAATGCGAAAGCGCGAGACACTGCCCGTGCCGCTGCCGCTGGCCAGCAGTTCGTCGACCTTGCGCCTGAGCGCGGTGGCATCGAAGCGCACCGTTTCGCCCGCGCGCCGGATCACTTCGCCCTCGGCCAGGATGCGTTCAGCCAGCAGGTTGCTGCTGACGATGCGGCCCTGCCGGTCGAGCACCAGCAGGGCGAGGCCCAGCCCGTCGGTGGCGCTGCGGAACACGCCGTGCTGGGCATTGGCGAATTGCAGCTTCTCGAACAGGCTGACCGCGATGCGCATGTGCGGCACCAGTTCCTGCAACCGGGCGCGTTCGCGCGCGGTGAAGTCTGGCTGGTCAGACGTGCGGGTTACGCGAAAGCGCGCCTCGAACTGCCCGCCAAAGCGCAAGTCCACCGCCAGCACCTGTTCCCCGCCTGCCAGCACCAGGTATTCGCGGTAAGCCGCGTGTTCGCCAGGCGGCTTGCCCGCGATGAATTCCCCGAAGGAAATGACCCGCCCTTCGGGCAGGTTCTGGAACGGATCGTCGGTAAAGTAATTGCCCAGATACATCCGGGCATGGTCCGGATCGGCGCCGGGGGTGATGAACGTGCCGGGCATGCCGCGTCCCGGCGCGGCAATGATCAGCGTGGCAAACGTCGCGTCCAGCCAATCGGCCAGCGCTTCCAGAAAGCTTGCCCACGGCTGGGGCGCATCGATCCCGCCGAACAGGCGGGCCAGCAGATCGGAAAACCGGGGATCGACGGAAACGTCCATCCCCGGTGCATAGGACCATTCGGCCAGCTTGGGCAGTCCCCTGGCTATGTCCGGTTATTCCGCCGCCAGTGCCTTGGCGCGGAAATGCGGGATGACCTTTTCCCCGATGTTGCGGATCGATTCCATGATCACGTCGTGCGGAATGCCGCCCATCTGGAAAATGAACAGGATCTCGTCCGCGCCCGCATCGGCCAGTCGCTGGACATAGCGGATGCAGTCATCCGGCGTGCCATAGGCATCCTGGGCCACGGTATAGTTGGACAAGTGCTCGTCCCCCACCGGGATCGCCTCTTCGGAAAGATAGGCGATGGTTGCCTGCTTGCCCTGTTCCAGCACCTTGGCATGATCTTCCGCGGTCAGGTCGTCATCGACCGAGGGGCGCGGGCCGCCCTGATACCAGTAGGCAATCGATTCCGCGAAGAAACGCTGCCCGCGCAGGCCGATCTTGCGGGCCTTTTCACGGTCGTCCAGCACGGTAGCGGCGCATAGCGCGGCCAGATGCTCGGTCGGGCGGAAGCCGACCTGGTCCTCCGGCTTGCGGGTGCGGAACGCCTCGCGGTAGATCGCGTTCTTTTTGGCGATTTCCTCCGGCCCCGAAAAGCCCAGCACCAGCGCTCCGATCCCGCGCGATCCGGCAGCGGTCAGCGTCGCTTCGCGCGTGCAGGCCATGTACATCGGCGGGTGCGGGTCCTGATAGGGCTTGGGGTGGATCGGGCGCTTCGGGATCTTGATGTACTGCCCGTCGTGCTCGATCTCGTCCTGCACCATGATCTTGGGGATCAGGTACATCGATTCATCGATCATCGGTCCCAGTTCGGCCAGGCTATAGCCAAAGGTGCCGGCTTCCTGTTCGGTCCCGCCCTTGCCGACGCCAAAGTGCAGGCGCCCTTGCGAGAGGATGTCGAGCGTGGCGATCCGTTCGGCCACCTTGACCGGGTGGTTCATCGCGGGCGGCAGGCACACCACGCCGTGGCCGACATGGATGCGGCTGGTCGCCCCGGCGATGAACGCCAGCACCGTTTCCGGCGCGGACATGTGCGCATATTGCGTCAGCGCGGTGTGTTCCACGCACCAGATGCAGTCAAAGCCCATCTGCTCGGCCAGTTTCGCCTGCTCGACGATTTGCAGGAACACAGCCTGTTCGTTGGCACGGCTGGTATCCACCATCTGCGCTTCGTAAATGATCGAAAACTTCATCGAACCCTCTCCCTACCCATCCGGCACATACCGGTTGGGCGCGATGTTAGTGATTCGGCCATCAGACGCATAACCCGAATGGGTTAGGGTTGCGGCATGGGGCAATCGGCATTGTGGTCCCCGGCAGAAGCGATCTGGTCTGGAAGGGTCGGTCCGGAAGGGTTGGTGCCGCTGGCACGGGGGGAAGGGGGGCAGTGGCCGTGCTTGGGCCGTTTGGCATAAAATGTTCCGATGCCGGGATGCGCCCGTGGGTTGTGCGATTTCGGCCAACTGCGCCGGAATCCGCCGGGTATGCGTAAAATTTGTCTGTTTGGAATTCGCATACTGTGACACGATTGGAATAACGGCGAACCAACGCGTCGAATCGAGTGGGAGAGAGCATGGCGATACAGCACCGGGCCTTCCCCTGTGGCAGGCGAAGCTAAGATGGCCCACCAGTATCATCTGGCCGACCTGTTCGAAACGGTGGCCGCCACCGTGCCTGACCGGGTTGCGCTGATTACGGATTCCCGCACTGCAACTTATGCCGAACTGAACGCCAGGGTCGACGCGATTGCCAGCGGCATGGCCGCGCGCGGGATCGGGCGGGGTGATACGGTTGGCCTGTACCTGATGAACTGTGCCGCGCACCTTGAGGCGCTGATCGCGACATTGAAGCTGGGGGCGGTGCCGTTCAACGTCAACTACCGCTATCGCGCTGACGAGTTGCGCTACATTTTCACCAACGCGCGTGCGGCCGCGATTTTCCACGGCGCGGAATTCAGCCCGATCATGCGCGAGTTGCGCGCCGAGTTGCCGGGCCTGAAACTGGCGGTGGCAGTGAACGATGGCACGGACGCGGACATTGCCGGATCGGTTCCGTTCGAGGAACTGGCCGCCACCGCGCCCGCCGGGCCGTGGGGCCGCAGCGAGGGCGACCTGCTGCTGATCTACACCGGCGGGACCACCGGCATGCCCAAGGGCGTGATGTGGCCGCACAAGGCGTTCGTCTTTGCCTGTGCGGGCGGGGCGGGGTACTTCAACCCGCACGGTCCGCTGACCCGCCCGGAAGACATCGCCGACCGGGCGGGGCATGGCTATCCGCTGAAGCTGATGCCGCTGGCCCCGCTGATGCACGCGGCGGCAGTCTGGGCCATGTGGTCGGGCCTGCTCAACGGGCTGACCATCGTGCTGGATGAAGCGCGCCGATATGATCCGGTGGCGGTGCTGGACATGGTGGAGCGCACAGGCGCGAACATTGTGCAGTTCGTGGGCGATGCGATGGCAATTCCGCTGCGCGATGCGCTGCGCGACCATCCGGGGCGCTGGAACCTGGCGCACGTCGTGAATTTCGGGTCCGGCGGCGCGGTGTTTTCCGCCCATGTGAAGGATGACCTGCGCGCGCTGCTGCCCGCCAGCTGCACCATTACCGATGGCATGGGCAGTTCCGAAACCGGAATTTCCGGGCAAGCCGCCCAAAGCGCCGAGGGCGTGATGCGGCTGGAAGCGGGCGATCATCAACAAGTCGTGGTGGAAAACCGTCTGGCCCGGCCGGGTGAAACCGGTTTCCTGGCGCGTTCGGGGCATACGCCGGTTGGGTACTGGGGCGATCCGGAAAAGTCGGCCGAGGTGTTCCGCATGATCGACGGCAAGCTGTGGGCCGTCGCCGGTGACAGCGCGCGGCTGGATGAGGACGGCATGATTACCGTGTTCGGGCGCGGATCGACCTGCATCAACACCGGCGGCGAAAAGGTTTTCCCCGAAGAAGTGGAAGAGGCGTTGCGCGCGCATCCCGCGATTTTCGACGCGGTCGTGGCCGGGCAGAGCGATGATCGCTGGGGTGAGCGGGTGATCGGCGTCGTGTCGCTTCGCCCCGGTATTGCGCAGCCGGAATTTGCCGATGTCCGGGCGTTTCTTTCCGACCGGCTGGCGGGTTACAAGCTACCCAAGGCGCTGGTCTGGGTCGACGCGGTAAAGCGATCGGCGGCGGGCAAGCAGGACTATCGCTGGGCCAAGGAACTTGCGGCCCAGGCAGACACGGCAGGAGCACAATGAGCCAGACCGATCCCGTTTTCGCCGCTGTCACGGCGCCCGGCACTCCGTTCGAAATTGTCGAGCGCGATGGCCTGCGCCAGTTCGCCAATGCCGCGCCCGATCTAAACCTGATGATCGAATCCGCCCGGCGGCATGGGGACAAGACTTTTGTGGTCGATTTCTCCTCCGCCGGGCAGGAGCGGCGGCTGAGTTTCGAACAGCTGTTTGCCTGGCGCGATCAGCTGGTGCCGATGCTGCACATCCGGCGCGGCGACCGCGTGGCGATCTGCATGCGCAACCGCGCCGAATGGATGGTGGCATTCATGGCCACGATCAAGGCGGGCGGCGTGGCCGCGCTGCTTAACAGCCGCGGTTCGCCCGCCGAACTGGTGGCGATGATCGATGACGTCACCCCCGCACTGGTGCTGGCCGATACGGCGCGGGCCGAGCTGATCCGGGCGGGTGGCTACACCGGGCGGATGCTGGACCTGACCAAGCCGTTCGAGGGCCAGGAGATCGAACGCCGCGCGGGTGAGCCGGTCCCCGATCCGGGCATGGCCAAGCCGTCAGACCCTTGCGCGATCCTGTTCACGTCTGGCACCACCGGGCGGGTCAAGGGCGCGGTGCTGACCCATCGCAGCCTGATTACCGGGCTGATGGCAACCCAGTTGACCGGGGTCATGGTGCTCCACAACATGGCCCGCGCGCATGGCATCCCGGTGGAAACCATCATGGCCAACCTGCCGCAGCAGGCGGCACTGCTGGTCTATCCGCTGTTCCATGTTTCGGGCCTTGGTTCTTCGTTCCTGTCACCGCTGTTCGCGGGGACCAAGGTGGTCATCATGCGCCGGTGGGACGCGGACGAGGCGGTGCGGCTGATCCAGACCGAACAGATCACCCAGTTTTCCGCCGTGCCGACGATGCTGTGGGACATGCTCCACAAGGCCAAGCTGGACGGTGCGGACTTGTCCACGTTGCGCAATATCGCTTCGGGCGGACAGGCGCTGCCGGTCAACCTGCTCGACGAAATCCGCGCCGCATGCCCGCAGGCGGTCATGGGCACGGGCTATGGCATGACCGAGGCTTCGGGCGCCGTGGCGCAAGCCGTGGGCGAGGACTTCATCCGCAACCGCGCTTCCGCCGGGCGGGTGCTGCAACTGGCCGACGTGCGCATCGCCGCGCCGGATGGCACGCTGCTGCCGCAGGGGCAGAGCGGCGAAATCCAGGTGCGCGGCGCGATGGTCATGCAAGGCTACTGGAACCGTCCGGAAGAAACCGCCGCCGCGTTCACCGCCGATGGCTGGCTCCGCACCGGTGACGTCGGCTACGTCGATGCGGAAGGGTACGTCTTCATCGTCGACCGCGTGAAGGACATGGTCATCTCCGGCGGCGAAAACATCTATTGCGCCGAAGTTGAGCGGGTGATGGGCGAGATGCCCGGCATCACCGAATGTGCCGCCTTTGGCATCCCGGATGAGCGCCTTGGGGAACTGCTGGTCGCGGTCGTGGTCGCTCAGGACACCGATGAAGCGGCGATCAAGCATTGGGTGGGGGAGCGGCTGGCCCGCTACAAGTCCCCCGCGCACGTGGCGTTCAGCGCCGAAAGCCTGCCGCGCAACCACCTCGGCAAAATCGACAAGATCAAGCTGCGCGCCCTCTGGCCGCACCTTTTCGGAGTACAATGAAATGGCCTTTCCCAAGGACATCGGCATCATCGACTGCATGCTGGGCATCCCCGATGCCGAAGACCGCGCCGAATGGTTCGCGCCGTTCCGCCCGCTGATCAAGGACGCGCAGACGCTGCAACAGTTCGCGATGCCGGCGCAGTACATGTTCAAGGACATTCCGCAGACCGGCCAGCAGGACGACTACATCAAGTGGACCGTCGACCAGATGGACAAGCACAATGTCCGCAAGGCGCTGGTCGGCTGGAACGAGAACGAGACGTCCTACCGCGCCAAGGAAATGTATGGCGACCGGTTCTTCTTCGACCTGCCGTGTGATCCCAACAAGGGCATGGAAGAAGTGCGGCGGATCAAGCGGATCCACGCCGAAGTCGGCCTTTCCGCGATCAGCGTGTTCCCCAGCGGGACGCTGCCGCAGGTGGCAATCAACCACAAGTACATGTTCCCGCTCTATGCCTGCGCGGTGGAACTGGACATTCCGATCCTGCTGAACGTCGGCATCCCCGGCCCGCGCATTCCGATGGAAACCCAGAAGGTCGAGCATCTGGACGAGGTGTGCTGGTTCTTCCCCGACCTCAAGATCGTGATGCGCCACGGGGCCGAACCGTGGGAAGCGCTGGCGGTGAAGCTGATGCTCAAGTGGCCGAATCTGTATTATTCGACCAGCGCCTTCGCGCCCAAGCATTACCCCAAGGCGATCATCGACTACGCCAACACGCGCGGTGCGGACAAGGTGATCTACGCCGGGTATTTCCCGATGGGCCTCAGCCTCGACCGGATCATGTCGGACATGGAAAACGTGCCGTTCAAGGATGAAGTCTGGCCGAAATTCCTGCGCGACAACGCCACCAAGCTGTTCAAGCTGTAAGTGGTGATGCCCGGTATCCTGCAAGGCCGCGTGGCCATCGTGACCGGCGCCAGCCGCGGGATCGGCGCAGCGATTGCCCGCCGGTTCGCGGCCGAAGGCGCGCGACTTGCGCTGGTCGCCCGGACTGCGGAACCGGGCGGGCTGCTGGCCGGATCGCTGAGCGAAACGATCGCCATGATCGAAGCTGCCGGCGGCGAAGCGATTGCCATTCAGGCGAACCTGGCCGACCCGGACGACCGCGCGCGGATCGTGCCGGAAACGGTCGCCCGGTTTGGCCGGGTCGACATTCTGGTCAACAACGCGGCCTGGTCACGCTTCATCCCGATCTGGGAAGCGCAGCCGCGCCAGATCGCGCTGGCGTTCCAGATGAACCTGCACGCCCCGCAGGAACTGTCGCAGGCGGTGCTGCCGTACATGCGTGAGAGCGGGGCGGGCTGGATCCTCAACATCTCCAGCGCGACGGCGGATCTGCCGCCACCCGCGCCCTACGATCCCAACGATCGCAAGGTTGCCTACAACCGCGATGGGCATCCTACCGTCTATGGCACCAGCAAGGCCGCGCTGGACCGGCTGAGTGCGGGTTGGGCGGTGGAACTCGCTGGTGAGAACATTGCTGTCAACGCGCTGGCACCGGTCGGCGCGGTGGCGAGCGAAGGCGCGCTGGCGGTTGGCGGCTGGGACGAGCGCGACCACATCGAACCGGTCGAGGCGATGGCCGAGGCCGCGCTGCAACTGTGCCACCGTCCGGCCAGCGAACTGAGCGGGCAAGTGGTGCGCAGCCTGCCCCTGCTGGAGCGGCTGGGCGTTCCGATCCGCGCGCTGGACGGGCGACTGCCCGCGCCGGAGGCGGCATGACCATCAGCATTATCGGAGCCGGGAAGTCTGCTCTGTCCACAACGCAAATCCGGGCGGGTGAGACAACCCCGTCCGCCCGGTCGCGTCCCGCATCGCGCGGGCGTTTGTTCTGGGAGAACAACCATGTCAGCCACTGATCATAAAGCAGCCACCGATGCCCGTACCGCGCCGGTCGCGGTCTGGCAGATCCTTGAAAAACTGCGCGGGCAGGACCTGATCGACTGGCGCCTGGCCGAAGTCACCGGCCGGGCGAGCATTGCCGAGCGCAACCTCGACATCGGCATTCCGTTCGGCTGGTATCCGATTGCCCTGTCAAAGGACCTGGCCGTGGGTGAGGTCAAGCCGCTGCGCTATTTCTCGCAGGATCTGGCGATGTGGCGCGGCGAGGACGGGCAGGTCCGGATGCTGGATGCCTATTGCAAGCATCTGGGCGCACACATGGGCCATGGCGGCAAGGTTCATGGCAACCTGCTGGAATGCCCGTTCCATGCCTGGCGCTATGACGGCAATGAAGGCGTGGTGAAGGACATTCCCTATGCCAAGGCGATCCCGCCGCAGGTCAAGCGCAAGTGCACGCGCACCTGGCATGTGACCGAAGCGAACCGCTGGATCTGGGCGTGGTATCACCCGCAGGATGTCGCGCCGCTGTTCGAAGTGCAGCACCTGCCGGAATGTTCCGACCCGGACTGGACCGATTTCGACGTCTATGAATGGAACGTCTGGGGCTCGCTTCAGAACATGGCTGAAAACGGCGTCGACGTGGCGCACTTCCGCTACATTCACGGCACCGCGAACGTGCCGCTGGGCGAACTGCGCTGGGGCGACTGGGGCCGGGGCGCCGATGTGCGCGCCAAGATGGGCACGCCCTGGGGCGAGGTCGATGGCTGCATCAGCTATGACACGATGGGACCTGGGCAGAGCTGGACGCGCTTTACCGGCATTTCTGAAACCCTGCTGGTAGCCTGCATCACGCCGGTCGAGCTGGACCATGTCCACGCCCGGTTCTGCTTCACCCAGCCCAAGGCGCAGGCCGAAGGCGAACGGGCTGGCGTCGCCAAGGCGATCATCCGTGACATCTGCAAGCAGTTCGATCAGGACAAGGTGGTGTGGGACCGGCAGAAGTATGAGCCGAACCCAATCATCTGCGATGGCGACGGGCCGATCCCGCAGTTCCGCAAGTTCTATTCGCGCTATTACGCCGAAGCGGCGGAATAGGGGGCGGTGGTGACCCGGCGCGAAGTGGTCGCGGGCGGCGCTGCGGCAGCGGCGGCAGGGCTAACCGGTGTGGCTGTCGCCAAGCCGGCGGACGCTACGGCCGACCTGCTGGCAGATCATGACGCGCTGGGGCTGGCGCAGTTGGTGGCGAAACGCGAAGTTTCGCCGAGTGAACTGCTCGAAGCGGCAATTGCCAAGGCCGAAGCGCTTAATCCGCGCTTCAATTTCATGGCCCAGCGGCTTTACGATCGTGCCCGCACGGCGGTGACCGCTGGTTTGCCCAAGGGCGCCTTCACCGGCGTGCCGTGGCTGCTGAAGGACCTGAACACCCATATCGCCGGGGAACTCAGCGAAGGCGGCAGCCGGTTCTACAAAGGCAATCGGTCCGCTGTTACGTCCGAACTGGTCAACCGGATCGAGCGGGCCGGGTTTGTCGTGTTCGGCAAGACCACGACCCCCGAATTCGGGCTGACCGGCACGACCGAGAACAAGCTGACCGGCGATACGCGCAACCCCTGGAACCCGGCGCACATTGCGGGCGGATCGTCCGGCGGGGCGGCAGCAGCCGTGGCGGCGGGCGTGTTGCCCGCAGCACACGCGACCGACGGCGGCGGCTCAATCCGTATTCCGGCATCGTGCTGCGGATTGTTCGGGATGAAACCGAGCCGGGGCCGCATCCCGATGGGCCCGCCGCGTACCGAGGGCTGGGGCGGGCTGTCCGCGCATCACGCCGTCAGCTGGAGCGTGCGTGACAATGCTGCGATCATGGATGTGACCCACGGGGTGGAGCCGGGATCGCGCTATGGCGTACAGGCTCCGGCCGAGGGCTTTCTGGCGCAAGTGGGCAAGCATCCGGGTAAGTTGCGGATCGCGGTGATGGTGGATTCCCCATCGGGCAGCCCGGTCGATCCGGAATGCCGTGCGGCGGCGCTGGACGCGGCCAAGCTCTGCGAAAGCCTGGGGCATCATGTCGAAGTGGCCCAGCCCAAGTGGGATGCGGCCGAAATCGGGATGGCCAGCTTCGTGCTGATCGGTTCATCGGTAGCTGCTGATATTGCAGACCGCGCCAAGGCGACCGGCATCGTGCCCGGACCCGATGTGCTGGAACCGATTACGCTCGGTTTCATCGAGGTTGGCAAAAGCTTTAGCGGCATGGACTTCGCCCGCGCCAACAACACGTTGCAGACGTTGGCGCTGAACGTAGCCCGGTTTATGGAGCGGTTCGACGTGATCCTTGCCCCCACACTGGCCGCGCCGCCGTTGCCGCTGGGGCGGATCAACCTGACGCCGGATTGCGACTTCCAGCAATGGGGCCAGCGCGCGGCGGTGTTCTCACCCTTCACCCAGATGGCCAACATGACCGGCCAGCCGAGCATGTCCGTTCCGCTGGGGCAGTCGGCCAGCGGCCTGCCGATCGGGGTGATGTTCACCGGGCGGTTCGGCGATGAGGCAACGCTGTACCGCCTGGCAGGCCAGCTCGAACGCGCCGCGCCCTGGTGGGATCGCCGCCCTAACGTCTAAAGCAAGCCGATCCGCTGGCCGATCCGGGCCGCCGGGATCATCACGTGGCGGATGATCCGGTCCATCTTGCCGGGATTGCTGACCGCCAGCGGCTTTTCGATGGGGAAGGGCAGGGCATCGGTCCGGTCCGCAGCCAACCCCTCGGCCAGAAGCTTACCCATCAGCGGGGCCATGACATTGCCCCAGGCGTTGAAATACATCAGCCCGAACAGACCCGGTTGCGGTTCAAACACGCCGGGGAACTGCCGGTCACGCATGGCAACGCGCCCGGTCCAGTAGGCTTCCAGCTCTATCTTGATGCCCCGCGTTTCGGGCCACGCGTGATGCAACCAGTCCAGCTGGTTGGCAAAGTGCCAGGCGGCGTCGCCAGGCGACGAAACGCTGGGGATTGACGAGAGGATCAGCCGGTTGCCGCCATCACGCACCAGCGGATTGAGGTCGATCGGCACCTGCGCCAGAGTCTGGCCGCCCGGCATGATCGCAGCCTGCGCTTCGGCGGATAGCGGGCGCGTGGTCAGCGCATAGGCGGTCAGAGGATAGAAGGACCTGGCGAATTCCGGCACGATTCCGGTGGGATAGGCATTGGTGCAGAACACCACCCGGTCCGCCGTTACGCTGCCCTTGGCGGTTCGCACGGTCCACCGCGTACCATTACGGGTGATGGTTTGGGCCGGCGACTCGCCGTGGATCTTTGCCCCCAGCGCGGCGGCCGAATTGGCCATGCCGTTGGTCATGCGATAGGGATTGACCCGCCCGCCGTCGCGGTAGTTGAGCGCGCGGTCCCACAACTGGCTTCCGGTGGCGCGGCGCAGTTCCTCACCGCCGATTTCCGATATGTCCAGCAGGCCCTGCCGTTCCATCCAGGCGGTCTGTTCGCGAAAGCCGGCAATGGCATCGGCATCCGCAGCGACGTTGAGATAGCCGCTGCGCACCGCATCGGCGGCAAAGCCGTGGCGGGCCTGCAGGTCATAGGGCAGGGTGTGGTGGACGCGGAACGCCTCAAGGAACGCCTTGCCCTGATCGGGAAAGCTGGCGAACACGGCGGGATCGCGCAGCGTTGGCAGGACGTGCCCGGCGTTCCGCCCGGACGCCCCCCAGCCGGGCTGGCGCGCTTCCAGCACGGTGACGGCAACGCCGGCTTCGGCCAGATGCAGCGCCAGCGACGATCCCGCCAGCCCCGCGCCAATCACCAGCACGTCCGTGGTCAGGTCGCCGGTCAGTTCGGGATAAGCCGGGGCCACACCCTCTGGCATCGACCAGCCGCTGCGTTCCACCCCGATCAGGCCGCGCTCGAACAGGTCGGCTTCGCTTTGTGCGGCGGCATCGGCGGTGATCAGGTCGGGGTACCCGTTCCACCAGCGCGCGCCCAGCACTCCCGCGCCCAGCGTGGCGGCGCCGCCGGTCAGCAGTGCGCGGCGGTGCAGCTTCATATTTCCCATGGCTCAGTCCCCCAGATCGGGCGCCCAAGCGACCCCGTTGATGTGCGCGCCGCCGTCGGCAAACAGGGTGTTGCCGGTGACATAGCGGGCATCATCGCTGGCCAGGAACAGTGCGACCCCGGCAATGTCGGCTTCGGGATCGCCCATCCGGCCCATCGGGTTGGCAGCCTCGATCCGCTCGATCATGCCGGGCTGCATGGCCATCATCCGGCGGGATGAGGCAGACAGGGCGGCGGGACAGATCACATTGCAACAGATGCCGAACGGCGCCCATTCCCGCGCCGCGGTGCGGGTCAGTGCGCGCAGTGCCTCCTTGGCGAGGTTGTAGTCCAGGCTGCCCATATGGGCGTTCACCCCGTTGAGCGAGGCCATGTTGATCACCCGGCCCCATCCTTGCGCCTTCATGTGGGGCAGGGCGGCATCCATCGCCCACTTGGCGGCATAGGGACCCATGCGCAGCGCCGTGTCGATCTGCTCGTCACTCTTGCGCTCGAATCGGGAAACGCCGCTGCCGCGCCAGGCATTGTTGACCAGAATGTCCACCGGTCCCGCGGCGCTCATCATGGCCAGAACGCAGGATTTATCGGTAACATCAACCGGAATGAACCGGGCCTTGCCGCCTTCGGCCACGATTTCGGCAGCGGCAGCAGTGCCGCTTGCCGTGTCGAATTCCGCGATGATGATGTCCGCGCCCTCCTGCGCGAAACGCCGGGCGACGCCCTTGCCGATTCCATCGCCCGCGCCGGTTACCACCGCGCGGCGGCCCGCCAGTCTGCCCGCCATTCCGCCCATCCTTCGCCCAGATCGCAACTGGGTCCGCTAGACCCGTGACTCTTACCGGCGGCAACAAACAATGCGGAATGGAGCCGGCGTTGCTACGCTTTTTGGCGCAAACTGCACCTTTGCGTCACTCGCTTGCGTCAAGCGGTCGGAATAACGCGGCGAATTTGCGATTGACCGCGCCAAGGGCTGGCGGCAGGGGTTGAAGACTTACCGGAGGGAACCCATCGCGGCATGAGCGATAATTTTACCGTCGATGACATCGACCTGGCTATTGTTGAGCAGTTGCGCATCAATGGACGCGCGACCAACCAGCAGATCGCCAACAACCTGGGGCTGACCGCCGCCACCGTCTCCACCCGCATTCGCCGGATGGAAGATGCCGACAAGCTGCGCGTGGTGGCCGTGTCCGACTTCTCGGCGCACGGCTATAACGTGCTGATGGAACTGGCAATCGATGTGGACGGGCGCCCGGCTTCCGAAGTTGCCGCCGAACTGGCGGAGTTTCCCGAAGTGTTCGCCGCGCATCTGGTGACGGGCCGCTATGACATCGACATGCTGGTAGTGCTGCGCGATTTCAGCGACCTGCCATCGTTGCTGCTCGACAAGTTCTCCAAGGTGCGCGGTGTCCGCTCGATGATGCCCGCCATCGCGGTCGACGTGCTGAAGTACAAGTTCGACGTGGCCCCCCTCGAAGCCCGGAGCCAGCAATGAGCGCGCCGCAACTCGACGATCTCGACCGCCAGCTGATCGAAGTGCTGGCGCGCGATGCCCGCGTTTCCAACCGCAAGATCGCGGGTGACCTGGGGGTGACAGAGGGGACCGTGCGCGGACGGATCAAGCGGTTGCAGCAGGAAGGCCTGATAGCATTCACCGCGATCACCAGCTTCGGCCTGGCGAACAGTTCCAAGATGGCCTTCATCGGCATTCAGGCCGATGTGGAAAATGTTCGCGAACTGGCTGCCAGGATTGCGGAAGTGCCGCCAATCAATGCGCTGATGATCACGATGGGGCGCTTCAACATCCTGGCGTTCTGCTTGTTTGACGAGCTGGAATCCCTGATCGAAGTGACGGTCGACAAGATCCGGGCAATCCCCGGCGTGCATCACGTCGAAACCTCGATCGCGGTCAAGACGATCAAGTACAACGCCCGCGTGGTGCGCATCACGGAAAAGGACATGCAGGCGGAAGACGGCGAGTGAGGGGGCGCTTGCGGCGAAGCGCCCCATGCACTTTCAGACCGCGGTCGCGCCGCCGTCGATCACCAGCGGGTGGCCGGTGACGAAGCTCGCCTGATCCGAGCAGAGCCACAGCACGGCGGAGGCGATCTCCTCTGCCTTGCCCATGCGGCCCATCGGGGTCATCCCGTCCAGGATCTTGCGCATGTCGGGATTGGCCGCCAGCGGCGCGGTCATCGGGGTTTCGATCACGCCGGGGCAGACCGCGTTGACGCGAATACCCGCCGTCGCCCAGCGCAGCGCACCGTGGCGGGTCAGACCGACGACGCCGTGCTTGGTGGCGGTATAGCCCGGCTGTGCACCGTTGCCGACCAGCCCGTTGATCGACGCGGTGTTCACGATCGCCCCCTTGCCCTGCTTCAGCATGACTTCGGCTTCCTCGCGCATGCAGTACATCACGCCGGACAGGTTGATGGCGATGGCGCGGTCCCAGACGTCGTCGTCGTATTCGTTCGAGCCCATGTTGTTGATGCCAGCATTGTTGTGCGCGAAATCGAGGCGGCCGTATTCGCTGACCGCACGGGCAACCAGTGCCTTCACTTCGTCGCTGTTTGCCACATTGCAGTGCTGGAACACGGCCTTGCCGCCAGCTGCCGTGATCAGCGCGGTGGTTTCCTCGCCCCCGGCATCGTTGACGTCGGATACGACGACCGAGGCACCCGATGCGGCAAAGGCGACAGCAGTAGCGCGGCCGATTCCGCCGCTGGCGCCAGTCACCAACGCAACTTTGCCATCGAATCCGTAATTCATCCTGCCTCTCCTTGATATGCGTAAGAAATCGCTTACAGGATAACGCAAACACCGGTCAATCCGCGATTGATGGAGCGAATCTCGAATGTCTGACAGCCTGTTTTCACCGGTCGCGCTGGGTGCCATCGAACTTGCCAATCGCATCGTCATGGCCCCGATGACGCGCGACCGTGCCGGACCGGGTGACGTGCCGACACCGCTGATGGTAGAGTATTACGCCCAGCGCGCCAGTGCCGGGCTGATCGTGACGGAGGGCGTGCAGCCCAGCGCCGTAGGCAAGGGTTATTGGCGCACGCCCGGCATTCATTCGGCCGAGCAGATCGAGGGGTGGCGCGCCGTCGCCGATGCGGTCCACGCGCGCGGCGGTCGGATCGTGATGCAGTTGATGCACTGTGGCCGCGTGGTCGTTCCTGCCAATCGCGGGTTTGATGCTGATGTGATCGCACCGTCCGCCATTCCCTGTCCGGCGCCAGTACCTGGACCGGATGGCGTGCCGGTGCCGACCGCTATGCCGCGTGAAATTACCGTGCAGGAAATGCCCGCGCTGCTGGAAGAATACGCCCAAGCTGCGCGCGACGCGATCGCCGCCGGGCTGGACGGGGTGGAGCTGCACTGCGCGAGTGGCTACCTGATCAACCAGTTCCTCAATCCCGCCAGCAACCAGCGCACCGATGTCTATGGTG
Source organism: Novosphingobium sp. (assembly GCA_041909515.1). Lineage (GTDB taxonomy): Bacteria > Pseudomonadota > Alphaproteobacteria > Sphingomonadales > Sphingomonadaceae > Novosphingobium. The sequence continues at coordinate 60,392 of JAYRDH010000001.1, forward strand.
GCAGCGCGGAAAACCGCATTCGCTTCCCGCTGGAAGTGCTGCGCGCATTGGCCAATACCATCGGCGCGGACCGCGTCGGCTTTCGCATTTCGCCGGGCAATCCTTACAACGGCATGGACCCGACTGATCCGGCAGCCACCTTTGGTCCGTTCGTGAAAGCGGCGGACGCGCTTGGGCTGGCGTTCTGCCACGTGGTCGACATGGGGCTGCCGGATCTCGACACGCTGGCCCTGCTGCGCGCCAACTTCAGCGGACCGATCATCACCAACAACAACCTGAAAGCGGACAGCGCCCGTGCGCTGCTGGACGCGGGCAAGGCCGAGGCGGTCAGCTTTGGCCGCGCCTTCATCGCCAATCCCGATCTGGTGGAACGGATCGCCGCCGGCGCGCCGCTGGCCAAGCCGGATTTCAGCCTGCTCTACACTGGCGAGGAGCGGGGTTTTACCGACTATCCGGCGCTATAGTCCGTCAACGAACTCTCCAATCTCGTCACCCTGAACTTGTTTCAGGGTCCATCTTTCGTCCTGCACAGTTGGTGCGGGCGGCGCGATGGATGCTGAAACAAGTTCAGCATGACGGCGTTTTATCGGAAGCAAAGCCAAATGCAAAACGGCCCCCGGTTATCGAACCGGGGGCCGCTGCGGCGCTGGAGAGCTGTGGAGAGGTCAGCCTACCGCGCGCAGGTTCGTGTCGCCTTCCGGCTGAGCGTAGTAACGGCTGTACCATTGGCGGAACTGCGGGATCGGGCCGTCGCCGTCGCAGATGATCGGGTTGGGTTCGTACCGCATCCGGTCCCAGATCACCTTGTCCTGATCCAGCTGCTTGCAGATGTCGCGGATCAGCGCCTTGGCGAGGCCAGCGCCCGGACCTTCCGCCTGTGCCTTGGGCTGCGTGAAGCAATAGCGCACCCGCAGGACGTCTTCCTCGACCGGGACAAGGCTGGCGACCAGCAGCGTTTCCGAAATGCCGCGAAAGCGCACCCAGCTTTGGCCCGGCCCCATCGTGTCATAGCTGATCAGGCCATCGACGATCCCGGCGGGTGTGCCCATCTGCGCCTTGACGTCCGCGCCGCGGCCCCAGTCGCCCCAGCGCAGTTCCGCTTTGGGCACATCGGCGGTGCCGTGGATATACTTGAAGTGCGCCACGTCCACGCCGTTTTCGGCCATGTTCTGGATCGAGCCGTAGATGGTCCATTCGATGGTGTCGTAGGGTGTCCAGTCCGGATCGCCGACTTCCTCGTGCACCACGACGTCCCACATCGGTGCAACATTCTGGTCGGGGTGATACCACACCCAGATCCAGCCGTTCGCTTCGGTCACTGGCCAGGTGCGCTGGCACTTGCGCTTGACCTGCGGCGGGATCGCCTTGGCATAGGGAATATCCTTCACTGTGCCGTCATCGCCGTCATAACGCCAGGCGTGAAACGGGCATTCCAGCAGGTTGCCGTGGACTTTGCCGCCGTGGCCCATGTGCGCGCCGAGGTGCTTGCACCATGCGTCGGTGACGCGGACCTTGCCGTCCTCGCCGCGCCAGATCGCCATGTCCTTGCCGAAATAGCGCAGCGGTTTGACTTGCCCGGCGACTACGAAATCAGCCATTTCGACTGCGTACCAGCCGAACGGAAAGCCGATGTCCATGCCGCGTTCGGCGGGCGAGGGGCGGCCCTCCAGCGGGGCGACGCGCCAGTCGGTCAGGTCCTGCCCCCGCAGCTTTTCCAGCAGTTGCCAGACGGCAACGGGGGGCGTGCGGGCGTCAGTTGCGGGATGGGGAGTGGTCATTGCTGTTGCTCCTGCTCACGCAGCCTTGGACTTGGCGCCGGGCCGCTTGTCGATGGTGGTGTGGACGCCGTTGACGCGCCCCTGGAATTCCGCTGCCTTGTCGCGGGGGTTGTAGAACTGGCGGTACCAGATGCGTTCCTTGTGGAACGGACCGTCATCGGGGATCTGCATGATGTTGAGTGCGGCTTCCTTGTGCTGCCACACTTCGAAATCCTGCGCGAAGGCATCCAGCGCGACGTCCTGATAGGTCCGCGCCATCGACACACCCGCCGCATCGGCGCGGGCATCGGATACCTTGACCATCAACGCATACCAGACCCGCACCTCGCCATCCTCGACCGGGGTGTTGCAGATCATGATGATCGACGGGTGCTGCCCTTCCATCCGCGACAGCAGGATGCCGGGGCCGGTGTACCAGGTGTCGGTAACCAGCACGTCGTGCTCGCTGTCGGACACCAGCGTGCGGTGGCCCGCGCCAAAGCGCTGGAAGATCTTGTGGTCGGCAAACTCGTTCTCGAACCAGACGATGTCCTTGCTGCCGTGAACCGGGATGAAGTGGGCAACGTCGGTCATGTTGTCGACGATTTCCTGCGGGTGGATCGGCAGCGTGCCGAGGTGATCCAGCCGCCAGCGGACCCAGCCCTGTTCCTCCATGTCCCACTCGGCAAAGTCGGGCAGGTCAAAGTCCGGCGCGCCGCCTTCGACGTCGTGCCACATCCAGATGCAGCCCGCGCGCTCCTCCACCGGGAAGGTCTTGATACAGGCGGCCTTGGGGATGCCGTGGGTGGAATAGGGGATGTCATCCGCCTTGCCGTCCGGACCAAAGCGCCAGCCGTGGCCTGGGCAGCGAATGGATTCGCCCTGAATCTGCTCGCCGTCCTTGACGATGTAGCTGGTGGTATTGCGGCCGATGTGGATGCGCATGTGCGGGCAATAGGCATCGACCAGATAGACCCGCCCGCTTTCCCCGCGATAGGCTACGAATTCGCGCCCGAAGAAGTGCAGCGGCACCGGCTTGTCGGCGATTTCTTCCGACGTGGCGATCATGAACCAGCCGCGCGGGAAGGTGTGCGGGCCAAGCCCGTATTCAGCAGTGGTAGCCATCGTCTCTCTCCCCGTTGGCTTAGATGAAGGTGTCGGCGTTGGGCTTGCCCAGCATGACCGCGCCCATGTTGCGGCCGGTCTTGGCGAAGTTGTTGGCGACGTGCGTGCGCCCGCAGTGAATGTCGACGAACGTGCGCCCCAGCGGCCGGTCGAGGTAGATGCCGTCCGCCCCGCTGGCATAGAACATCCGCGTGATCAGTTGTGCGCAGCGGTCCACGACCTGGGCAGACTGGTGGCGATAGAGCAGCCGGTCGTCGAGGTTGACGTCCTTGCCGGTCCGCGCGGCCGCCATCAACGCATCGAAATTGCGGTTCAGCGTGGTTTTCATCTCGTCGATGGCACAGGCCGTGTCGGACAGGATGATGGTGACGTCGGGATCGTCGGCCAGCTTGGCGAAGTCGTTGTTGCTCACCCGGTTGCCGGCATAGCCCGCAAAGTCATTGAGCGCGCCTTGCAGCGCCCCGATGGATGAGGACGACACCGCGCGCACGAAAATCTGGCCGAACGGCAGCTTGTAGAGCGGCGCGTCGTTGACCTTCAGGCCCGGACTGGTCGCGGCGAACCCGTCTTTTGAGCGGTGCGAGCGATAGGCGGGGACGAAGGCGTCCTTGACCACCACGTCCTGACTGCCGGTGCCGCGCAGGCCCAGCGTGTTCCACACATAGTCGATTTCAAAGTCGCTGCGCGGGATCAGGAACGTGCGGTAATCGGGTGCGCCGCCTTCGGGATCGGGCACCAGCCCGCCCAGGAATGCCCATTCGCAGTGATCTACGCCCGATGAGTAGGCCCACCGGCCAGAGACGCGATAGCCGCCCTCGACCGGGGTGACCTGCGCGCGCGGCATATAGCTGGACGAGATCAGCGTGGTCGGGTCCTGGCCCCAGACGTCTTCCTGCGCCTGCGCATCGAACAGCGCCAGCTGCCAGTTGTGCACCGCGACGACGCCCAGCACCCAGGCCGAGGACATGCAGCCTTCGGCCACGGTCATCTGCACGGCATAGAATACCTGCGGGTCCAGCTCGTACCCGCCATAGCGCTTGGGCTGGAGGATCTTGAAGAACCCGGCGTCCTGAAAGTCGCGGATCGTGTCGTCGTGGACCTTGCATTCGCGTTCGCACTGGGCGGCGCGATCACGCAGGGTGGGAATCATGGCGCGGGCGCGGTCGATCAGTTGGGCTGCAAGGTCGGTGGTGGCGGGAATGGTCTGGGGCATTGTGTGTCTCCCGTTATGAATGATGGTCAGGCCGCGTCGGCCAGTTGGGCAGCTTCGTCCGCGCCGAAGCCGACGCTGAAGTCATGGCCCCACAGGCTGACGGAAGTGCTTTCGAAAACGGTGTGGTGATCCCAGTCGATGGTCCGCCCGCCGCAGCCGTATTCGATCGCGAAGCCGCCGGGGGACATCAGGTAGAAGCTGGTCATGTGATCATTGGTGTGCTTGCCCAGCGTCGCCATCAGCCGCGCGCCGGATTGCAGCATCCGGTCATAGGCGCGGCCGACCTCGTCCATGTTCGCCACTTCGAACATCAGGTGGACGCAGCCCGACGGCACTTCGCCTTCGAACAGCGCCAGGCTGTGATGGCGAGCGTTGCCGCAGTGCATGAAGTCGATCCGCTGGGCGATGTCGGGCAGCGGGCGGTGAACCAGAATGTCCGACAGGCCAAAGCCCAGGACATCCATCAGGAAATCGCGGGTCGCGTCGATCTGCGGGGCAGGCAGGACCATGTGGCCCAGGCCCAGGTCACCCGTGACGAAGTCCACCCCCTGCGGGGACACGAACCGGGCGAAATCGGTGACGTAGCCATAGGCCAGCTCATGCCGGTTGCCGGAAGGATCGGTGAACCAGACCATGTCGAACACGTGGCGCAGCGCGCGTTCCGCCGGGGTGGCGGGGTGGAAGGTGACGCCGTGGCGGATCAGTTCTTCCTTCGCCGCCTCGAACGCGGCGGCAGAGCGCAGTTCCCAGCCGGAAGCGAAGTAACCGTCAGTCGCACCCGGCACGATGAACACACGTCCCGCGCGCTCGTCCATGCGCAGAGCCAAGCCGCCGGGGACGTCGTGTGCGCTCATCCCCAGAATGTCCTGCCCGAATGCACGCCAGGCGTCGGGAGCGGTGGCCGAGACCACGACGTAACTGAGGCTTGCCACTTCCATGCTGATCCCTCCGGCGGTCGTTATGGCCAAAGGCTATGCCGGGAAGGGTTGGCGGTATTTGACGAGAATCAAACTGAGCGATTAATGCGTAGAAAAATCGACTCTTTAAAACGCATTTGGCGAATAATCGACAGATCGATCTAGCTTGTGCGTACTTCGACGCGAGAGACGGGCCGTGATCCGCTGCTCCACACGCAACAATCCCGGCACCAGCAGGCTGGCACCGGGATTTTCAGTTCTGCGGATCAGATCAGAACTTGACGCCGACCGTCACGCCATAGGTGCGCGGATCGGCGAAGTAGCCGCCGCCATAGCCCAGCGCGCCAAAGTCGATCGCGCGGGTAAAGTCATGGCTGTTGGTCAGGTTCTTGGCCCACAGCTTGATTTCGCCTTCGCCGCCGCCAATCGCGATGCGGTCGAACCCGATCTGCGCGTCGACGACGTTGCGGTTGTCGCCCTTCAGCAGGTCATTGAACGGCGTGCCGATAATGTTGCTGAAGCTGTACTTGCCATCTTCGTAGGTATAGCTGACCCGGCCAATCAGACGGGCTTCGCCCCAGTTCAGGGGGAACTGGAAGTTCAGCGCCGCGTTGGCGGTGAACGGCGAAGTGTAGCCGGGGTTGGAAATCGACGCGACATTGACCGGCGGAGCGCCCGGCGTGGTCGACTGACCAGCCAGCAGTTCCTTGATCTTGATGTCGACGTAACCCAGGTTGCCTTCCAGCGTGAAGTTCTGGGTCAGCTTGGCCTGCGCTTCGATTTCGAACCCGGTGTAGGTCACCTTGCCGGCATTGCCGACGCGGGTCGCGAAGGTCCCTGCCGGGGCATCGGTGCGCGGGATGTTGACGGCCAGATCCTTGTACTCGTTGTAATACCCGGCCACGTTCAGGCGCAGGCGGCGACCGAACAACTCGGTCTTCACCCCGGCTTCATAGGAAGTAACGTTTTCCGGCCGGAACGCGTCCAGCTGGTTGGTCGTGGTGTTGATCGGGTCCTGTGCATTATAGCCGCCCGAACGATAGCCGGTGGCGACGCGGGCATAAGTGGAAACGCCGTCGGCAATGTCGTAACCCAGCATCAGGTTCCAGGTGAACTTGCTGAAACTGGCGCTGCCCGTTTCGGGGGCGGCGCTGGGTACCGCGCCGTTCTGGGTGCGGAACATCTTCTTGTTGTCCCAGGTGTAGCGACCGCCGGCGGTCAGGCGCAGGCCGCTGTCGCGTCCGCCCGGATAGAGCGTGACCTGGCTGTAGATCGCGGTGCTTTCCGACGTGGCGGTGTACTTCAGGCGCGCCAGAGTCTGGACCAGGCGGTAACGCGCCGGGTTAGTCGCGCGGAAGCTGGGGGCCAGCAGCGGGGCATAAGTCGCTGCCGCATCTGCCGGGAAGCCGACGCCGCGCAGCACGCCGACGAATGCCGCGTCAGAGAACACCGCCGAGTTGGTGTCCAGCACGAAGCCGCTGTTCTGCGGGTTGTTTTCCGAACCCTTTTCCCAGAAATAGAAGCCGCCCAGCACCCAGTCGAGCGTGTCGGTATCGCCGGAGATTTCCAGTTCCTGGCTGAACTGCTTGTGGCGGCGCTGGTTGTTCGTATCGAACAGGTTCTGCGTCACGGTCGGAACCGCTGCGCCGGCCAGAAAGTTCGACGTGGCGACGGGGAAACCCAGGTTCTGCAGCAGCGCCGAAGGGAAGCCGTTGAACAGCGAGGTGTTGGTGAACTGCGGGCCGCTGAACGCGCCGATGCCGTCCAGGTCGGTGTTGCTGTCGTTGTTCCAGAACCGGTAACCAGCGGTCAGCTTGACCTTGAACGCGTCAAAGTCGTTCTCGATCTGCAGGTTGTGACCCCAGGTCTTGTCCATCGAGGTGTTCGAAATGTCGTTGCAGACCTGTTCGCGCCATTCGCGGGTCGGGGTCGCGAGCGCGCGGCAGGCGGGCTGCGCAAAGGTGGCGCCGGCCAGGTACTGTTGCACCGCCGCGCCGGACGTGACGACCACCGGCGTTCCATCGACCACCAGCGGCGCGCGGATCGTGCCGTCAGCAACGTTGGTCAGCTGGAAGTTCATCGGGGCAGCGTCGGTCTTGGCCCAGTCGAAGATGTACTGGATGGAGCCGGTGCCGCCCAGTTCCGTGCGGGCGGCAAAGCGGAACGCGTCGCTCTGGCGCGCGCCGGGATCGCGGCTCTTGTCGGCCTGCAGGATGTTATCGACCACGCCGTTGCGCTCGCGGTGGCTATAGGTGAAGCTGGTGTCGATCCCCATGATCCGGCCCGGATCGAAGGTCACGCGGCCGTTCCACGCGCCATAGTTGCCGTAACCCGCCTCAGCTTTGAGGCGCAGTTGTTCCGACGGCTTGCGCGAGATGAAGGCAATGCCGCCGCCGGTGGTGTTGCGGCCGAACAGCGTACCTTGCGGGCCGCGCAGCACTTCGACGCGTTCGATGTCCATCACGTCCAGCGCGCTGGCGCCCGACCGGCCGATGTAGATGCCGTCGACGTAAAGGCCGTTGGCGGTGTCCAGGCCAAAGGTTTCGCTGCCGGGGGTGGGGATGCCACGGATCGAGATCACCGCCGCACCGCTGCTGGTGGTGCCCTGCACGATGGTCACGTTGGGGGCGATACCGCTGAGGTCACGCGAATCGTTGATGCCGAGCTGTTCAACCTTTTCGGCGCTGAGCGCGCTGATTGCGATCGGCACGTCCTGAAGGTTCTGTTCGCGCTTCTGCGCGGTCACCACGATGTCGTCCAGGCCGGTGTCTGCTTCGGCCCCGTCCTGCGCCAGCGCAGGGCTGGCCACCGCGATCAGGCTGGCTCCGAGCAGGAACCGCGTGGCAAAACGTGCATTGCTGGAAATCGTCATGGTTACTCCCTTGTCACCCATTCTTATCGCCCTTGGTCAGGCAAGGCGGCGCGAATTGCGTAACGGGAGTTAATTGTAAATGCGCAAATCAATGATGTGACAACGGGGCTGGCCGGGGTGGTGCCGGGCGGATCGGGCGATTTTCACGCAATTCCGCGCTTTCGCCGGTTTTCCACCCGGCCGGGCCTCCGCCGCGGCGCGGAATCAAGGGGGCGATCTTGGCAGAAACTGTTCATTCCGGCAGCCAGAGGATGACCCGCTGGCTGCCGGGAATCACCGCTGGATCGCGGCTTCGATCTGGGCCGGGACGGACGGGTCCTCGATCGTCGGCGGCGTGGTATAGGCACCACCGTTGACGATCGTGCGCAGCAGGTTGCGCAAGATCTTGCCCGATCGGGTCTTGGGCAATTGCGGCACGATATAGGCGGTCTTGAGCGCTGCAACCGCGCCCAGTTCATGCCGCACGGCCGCAATCACCCGGCTTGTCAGCTCGTCTTCGCTGCCGGCCCCGGCGCGGGCAACGACGAAGGCGACCGGGACCATCGCCTTGATCGGGTCGTCGGCCCCGATCACCGCGCATTCGGCGACGCCGTCCTGCGCGGCGACGATCTGTTCCATTTGCCCGGTCGAAAGGCGATGTCCGGCGACGTTGATGATGTCGTCCGTGCGGCCCATGATGTTGAGGAATCCGTCGGCATCGAAATGGCCGGCATCGCCGGTTTCGTAGTAGCCGGGGAAGGTGGCGAAGTTCTTGTCGAACCCGGCCTGGTTGTTCCACAGCGTCCGGAACGCGCCGGGGGGCAGGGGGGCCTTGATAGTGACGGCGCCGCTCTTCCCATCCGGGACCGGTTGCCCATCCTCGCCCAGGATCGCGAATGCGAAGCCCGGCACCGGGAACCCGGCCGACCCGCGCCGGCGCCTGAGGTCGCCCAGCGCGAAGCAACTGGCGATGGCGGGCCAGCCCAGCTCCGTCTGCCACCAGTGGTCGATCACTGGCAGCCCGGACTTCTCCTCCAGCCAGGCGATAGTGTCAGGGTCGGCGCGTTCACCCGCCAGGAAGATGGCGCGGCAATCGCCGGTGCCGATCTCTTTCAGGAAATTCGCGTCGGGGTCTTCCTTGCGCACGGCGCGGATCGCGGTCGGTGCGGTGAAGAAGGTCTTGACCCGGTGGCGCGTCATCACGCGCCAGAAGGTGCCGGGATCGGGCGTGCCAACCGGTTTGCCTTCAAACAGGATTGTCGTCGCGCCGACCAGCAGCGGAGCATAGACGATATAGCTGTGGCCCACGACCCAGCCCACGTCGGACGCCGCCCAGAACGGATCGCCCGCGCTGATGCCATAGATGTTGGCCATCGACCAGGCGAGCGCCACCGCATGGCCGCCGTTCTCCCGCACGACGCCCTTGGGCGTACCGGTCGTGCCGGAGGTGTAGAGAATGTAAAGTGGGTCGGCAGACGCCACCGGCACACAATCCGGCGCGGGATCGGCGGCGGTGGCGGCGCGCAGCATGTCCCAGTCATGGTCGCGCGTGTCGCCCAGTTCCGCTGGCAGGCGGTCACGCTGGAACACCACGACATCACGGACCGCGTGCCGAGCCAGCTCCAGCGCCTCATCGACCATCGGCTTGTAGGCAATGGTACGCGCACCCTCGACCCCGCAACTGGCGGTCAGCAGCACCTTGGGCTGCGCGTCGTCGATCCGCTTGGCCAGTTCAAGCGGGGCGAAGCCGCCGAACACCACGGAATGGACCGCCCCCAGCCGGGCGCAGGCCAGCATGGCGAACACGGTCTGCGGGATCATCGGCATGTAGATGATCACCCGGTCGCCCTTGCTAACGCCCAGCCTGGCCAGCATCGCGGCCACCCGGCCGGTTTCTTCCAGCAGCTGGGCATAGGTGAATTGCTGCACCACGTCGGTGACGGGACTGTCATAGCACAGCGCCAGCGCATCGCCCCGTCCGGCAGCGACATGGCGGTCCAGGCAGTTCCATGCAGTATTGAGCGTTCCCCCGGCATACCAGCCCTCGGCATCGTCCCACGTTGCGGCGGGCGGGGTAAACCAGTCGATCGCCTGGGCCGCGTCGCCCCAGAAGGCCGCGGGGTTTTCGATGCTGGCGCGCCAGGCGCTTTCGTAGGCTTCGCTCATGTTTGCAGGACCGTCCTGGTTGTTGGAGATTGAAATCCGGATAGGCGAAACAGGCTACGCCGCGCCTTGATCATGCTCAAGACGCGGCGCAGTTCCTGGGGTATTATGGTTAGTCGTCGATGTTCCGCTTGAAGGTTTCCGGCAGGAACAGCAGCCCGGCGACCACCGTCAGCCCCGCGATCACGATCGGATACCACAGGCCATAGTAGATATCCCCCGTGGCCGCGACCATCGCGAAGGCCGTGGTGGGCAGGAACCCGCCGAACCAGCCGTTGCCGATGTGATAGGGCAGCGACATCGAGGTGTAGCGGATGCGGGTGGGGAACAGTTCCACCAGCAGCGCCGCGATCGGGCCGTACACCATCGTCACCAGCAGCACGAGGTAGGTCAGGATCGCAACTGTCAGCGGCTTGTTGATCTGCTCCGGATCGGCCTTCGACGGGTAACCAGCCTTGGTCAGGGCGGCCTTTACGTCGTCCTGGAAGGTCTTGATTGCCGCCTTGCGCTCATCCCCGGTAACCTTGGCCGGATCGGGCGCGGTGAAGGTTTCGCTGCCGATGGTGATCTGCGCGACGGTCCCGGCCGGCGCCTCGGTCGAGGTATAGCTGACCGAGCTTTTGGCGAGGAACGCCTTGGCGATGTCGCAGCTCTTGGCGTCAAACTTGTTCTTGCCAACGGGGTCGAACTGCAGCGAGCAATCGTTGTCGTTGGTGATGACCGTGACCGGCGCGTTGGCCTGAGCATGGGCGAGGGCCGGGTTGGCAGCTTCGCTCAGGGTCTTGAACGCCGGGAAATAGGTCAGCACGGCCAGCGCGCAGCCGAGCAGGATGATCGGCTTGCGCCCGATCTTGTCCGACAGCCAGCCGAAGAAGATGAAGAACGGCGTGCCGATGCCCAGCGCGACGGCAATCAGGATGTTGGTCGTCGCACCATCGACCAGCAGCATCTTTTCGAGGAAGAACATCGCGTAGAACTGGCCGGTGTACCAGACCACGGCCTGACCCGCGACCGCGCCGATCAGCGCGACCAGCACCCAGCGGGCGTTCTTCCACTGCCCGAACGCTTCGGTCAGCGGCGCCTTGGACGTGGTGCCTTCATCCTTCATCTTCTGGAAAACCGGGCTTTCGGCCAGTTGCAGACGGATCCACATCGAAACGGCCAGCAGCACGATCGAAACCAGGAACGGCACGCGCCAGCCCCAGTCCTTGAACGCTTCCTCACCGATCAGCGTGCGGGTGCCGATCACGACCAGCAGCGCGGCGAACAGACCCAGCGTCGCCGTGGTCTGGATGAAACTGGTGTACAGCCCGCGCTTGTTGTTGGGGGCGTGCTCAGCCACGTATGTTGCCGCGCCGCCATATTCACCGCCCAGCGCGAGGCCCTGGACCAGCCGCATGACCAGCAGCATGATCGGAGCAGCCACCCCGATCGAGGCATAGGACGGCAGCACGCCAACCACGAAAGTTGACAGGCCCATCAGGCCCATCGTGACCAGGAACGTGTTCTTGCGTCCCACCATGTCGCCGATCCGGCCAAACACCAGCGCGCCAAACGGGCGCACCGCGAACCCCGCCGCAAAGGCCGCCAGCGCGAAGATGAACCCGGTCGTTTCATTCACGCCCGAAAAGAACTGCGCGGAAATGATCGTGGCCAGCAGGCCGTAGAGGTAGAAATCATACCATTCGAACACTGTGCCCAGCGACGAGGCAGTGATGACCAGTTTTTCACTCTGGGTCGCCTCGTGATGCTTGGGCAGGGCGTCTTCATACGACGTAGCCATTGCACTCTCCCTTGTTATCTCGTCAGAAGCCGTATTTCGCGGCGAATTCGATGCGGTTCACGGCCCCGTCTGCCCCGCTGACGAGCTTGCGCTCACCATGACGGTATTCAACGCCGAGGTCGATATTCTTGACCGGCGACCAGAACAGGTTCGCCGCCGCGCTCCACGCGCGCTGGTTGAAGCTGCCGAGGCTGGCCAGCGGTAGTGCGTCGGCGTAATTCACCGACTGATAGCTGCCCATCAGGTTGGCCCGCACGCCCGGCGCCAGCGGCACCCGTAGCGCGGCGATGGCGGCGAACACGCGGACATCCTCCAGCCGGTTGGTGGCGGGAACATAGACGGCGTCGGGCGCGAAGTTCAGCCCGACATAGCGGCCGATATTGTTGCCATACGTGGCCATGAACCGCAGATCGCCGGTCTTGGCCTGGTTCAGGAACAGCTTGCCCGCCGCACTGATGCCATAGCCGCCGGCGCTGGCCGTTACGCCCGCATTCTGGACCCGCACCTGGCGGCCCAGCGCAGCCAGCGACAGCTCGCCCGCCTGGCCCGCCCAGGCCAGCCGCGCGCCAAAATCGGGCAGGCGATCATCGCCGTTCTCGATCAGCGCAGGCGCGCCCAGGTTGGCGGTGCCGGATTCGTCGTTCTCGGCCGACAGGTGCAGCGTCATGCCGTTGCCCAGCGGCGTGGAGTACCGGATCAGCGGCTGACGGACGAACACCGTGCCTTCCGCCCCGCCGACATAGTCGGTCGTTTCCGGCAGTGCCCCGGTGTACTGGAAGGTCGACCAGTCCTGCCCGAAGGTCCATTTGTCGAACTGGATGAACGCGCGCCGCAGCGCCGGGTTGTACCCGTTGGTGGTGCGCTGCGACCCTTGGGTGCCGGGCGCGGTCTGGAAGTCCGCCTCGACATAACCTTTCAAGGTGTGGCCCGAAATGTCGGTCGCGAAGTTGACCCAGAAGCGCGATTGCTTGGCGGTGAAATCGGTTACGGTGCTGGCCGGACCAGTCCCGGTCGGGATCGCCTGCGGCAGATAGAAATCGCGGCCCAGTGAGTTGGTAGCAACCTCGCCTTCGCTGTAAGACGTGCTGGCGGCGAGCAGCTTGATATAGCCGCCAACCTTGATCGTGGTCGATCCGGCGCGGAAGCCGTCCTGCTGCACGGGCGGCTTGGCTTCCAGTGCGGCGACTTTGGTCGCGGCGGCAGTGCTGGTCGTCACGGCGGCCTGCGCCTGCGTGGCGGTCGCGGCCTGTTCGCTGCGCGCTGAAACCAGATCGGCTTTCAGCGCCTGCATTTCCTGTTCCAGCTTCGCCAGCCGCGCTTCCAGTTCTGCTTCCCGTGCGGTCTGGGCGCTGGCGACCTGCGGTGCGACCAGTGCGGATGCGGCCAGCAGGGTGCTCAACAGAGCTGTCGTCCCTCGTTGCATGATCCCACTCCATGACCCCCGATGTCAGTCCTCAGGGTGCCGCCACCTTCTGGTATCAGGGGGGTGGGATACCATCCCGACATAGGTCGAAGCTCTACGACCATGGTCTAATGTCCGACTCTGGCCTGAGCGCCTAGGCTGCGCCGCAAAAGGCGATTGCCGCCGCTTGGAGAGGAGCACCCGGAGCATGGCCGAAGCCGTCTATCCCGTCCCCGCGAACTGGGCCGAGGATGCCCTGGTCGATGAAGCCGCCTATCACGCGATGCACCGCCGGTCGGTGGAAGACCCGGTGGGCTTCTGGCGCGATGCGGCGCAGCGGATCGACTGGATCAAGCCGTTCACGACTGTAAAGCAGACCAGCTTTCACGAGGCCGATTTCGGAATCGAGTGGTTCGCAGATGGCACGCTGAACCTGTCCGCAAACGCGCTCGACCGGCATCTGGCAACGCGCGGCGATCAGGTCGCCATCCTGTGGGAACCGGATGATCCAGCCGATGCTGAACGCCGGATCACTTACCGTGAACTGCACGCCGATGTCTGCCGCTTTGCCAACGTGCTGAAAAGCCGCGGCGTGCAAAAGGGTGACCGGGTGACGATCTATCTGCCGATGGTGCCCGAAGCCGCCGTCGCGATGCTCGCCTGCGCCCGGATCGGCGCGATCCACTCGATCGTGTTCGCGGGCTTCAGCCCCGAAGCGCTCGCGGGGCGGATCACCGATTGCGACAGCACCATCGTGCTGACCGCTGACGAGGGCCTGCGCGGCGGCAAGAAAGTGCCGCTGAAGGCCAATGTCGATGAAGCGCTGGGCCATTGCCCGGCGGTCGATACCGTGATCGTTCTCCGTCGCACCGGGGCCGCTGTGCCTATGGTGCAGGGTCGCGACGTGGACTGGGCGGAGGTCGCAGCCGCCCAGTCCACGGTTTGCGAGCCGGAGGAAATGGGGGCGGAAGATCCGCTGTTCATCCTCTATACTTCGGGTTCCACTGGCAAGCCCAAGGGCGTGCTGCACACCACCGGCGGCTATAGCGTCTGGGCGTCGATCACGCACCAGTACGTGTTCGATTACCGACCGGGGCAGATCTATTGGTGCGCGGCGGACATTGGCTGGGTCACGGGCCACAGCTATGTCGTGTACGGCCCGCTGATGAACGGCGCGACGACGGTGATGTTCGAAGGCGTGCCCAACTTCCCCGATGCCAGCCGGTTCTGGCAGGTGGTCGACAAGTTCGGCGTCGAAATCTTCTATGGCGCGCCGACCGCGCTGCGGGCGTTGATGCGCGAAGGCGACGAGTGGGTGACGCGCACCAGCCGCCAGACCTTGCGCCTGCTCGGCAGCGTGGGCGAGCCGATCAATCCCGAAGCATGGGAATGGTATCACAAGGTGGTGGGCGAGGGGCGCTGCCCGATTGTCGACACCTGGTGGCAGACCGAAACCGGCGGCGTCATGATCTCGCCGCTGCCCGGCGCGACCGCGCTGAAACCGGGCAGCGCGACCCGGCCGTTCTTTGGCGTTCAGCCCGCGCTGGTCGATAACGAAGGCGCTCCGATCGAAGGCGCGGGCGATGGCTGCCTGGTCATCACGGACAGCTGGCCGGGCCAGATGCGCACCGTGTGGGGCGATCACGAACGCTTCTTCCAGACCTATTTCAGCACCTTCCCCGGCACCTATTTCACCGGTGACGGCTGCCGCCGGGACGAGGACGGGTATTACTGGATCACCGGCCGGATCGACGATGTGATCAACGTGTCCGGGCACCGCATGGGCACGGCGGAAATCGAAAGCGCGCTGGTCGCCCACGCCAAAGTGGCGGAAGCCGCCGTGGTGGGCATGCCGCACGACATCAAGGGGCAGGGCATCTATGCCTTCGTCACGACCAACGCCAATGTCGAACCGGACGAGGCACTGCGCCGCGAACTGGTGCAGTGGGTCCGCCACGAAATCGGCCCGATCGCCACGCCCGATGTGATCCAGTTCGCGCCGGGCCTGCCCAAGACCCGGTCGGGCAAGATCATGCGCCGCATCCTGCGCAAGATCGGTGAGAACGACGTCAGCAATCTGGGCGATACCTCCACCCTTGCCGATCCGTCGGTCGTGGATCATCTCTTGGCCAACCGTCCGCAACTGGCGACGGCCTGATTCGAACTGGTTCAAGGGGTTGGAGGGCGTGACCGATACCGTCCTCATTGCTGATGACCACCCGCTGTTCCGGCAGGCGCTGATGCTGGCCGTGCAGCGGGTGCTGCCCGATGCGCGCGTGGTGGAGGCGGGTACGCTGGCCGCCGCCGCGCGCGCGGTGGAGGCGGCGGAGTGCCTGAAACTGGTTCTGCTTGATCTCAAGATGCCCGGCGCGGTTGGCTATTCCGGTATCGCGCTGCTCCATGCCGAGCGGCCGGAAGTGCCGATCCTGGTCGTTTCCAGCGCGGAAGGTGCCGCCGCGGAAGAGGAAGTGCGGGCATTCGGAGCGATCGGGTTCTTGCGCAAGGACACCGACCTTGGCGCGATCGAGGATGCCATCGCCCGCGCCATTCACGCTCAGCCGCCCACCAGCCCCGGTGCGCCGGATGAACAACCCATCGCCGCCATCCGCGAAACGGTCGCGGGCCTGACGCCGACCCAGCTGAAAGTGCTGCTTGCCGTGCTGGACGGCCAGCTCAACAAGCAGATCGCGCACAACCTGGGGATGAGCGAGGCGACGGTGAAAGCGCACATGACCGCGATCATGCGCAAGCTGGACGTGCGCAACCGCACCCAGGCCGCGCTGGTTGCGCGGTCGCTAGGGCTTGACCTCAGGCACTGACAGTTGATCCAGCCAGCGCGCGAGCGCTTGCGGATCAACCGGTTTGACCATGATCGCCACGCCCAGCGCCGCCGCGCGGGCTTTCATCGCCGCGCCGCTTTCCGCCGTGACCAGCAGCGCGGGCAGGGCGTGGCGGCGCTGGCGTGTGGCGGCGATCAGGTCCAGCCCGTTCTCGCCATTGTCCAGTTGATAGTCGGCCAGCAGGACGTCCGCCTGCTCGCACAGGGCCAAGCCGCCGGCGATGTCGCACGCGCCCAGCGGGTGGTGCCCCAGTCCCTCCAGCAGCGCCATGCTTGCCTCGACGATCCGTTCGTCGTTATCGACCACCAGCACCGTCAGCGCCCGTCCGTGGCCGCTGGCGAAATGGTCGCCATCCCGCGGCGATGCGGTTTCCGCGCCGTCGAGCGCGGGCAGGATCAGGCTGAAGCGGCTGCCCTGTCCAGGGGTGGACGCCACATCGACCCGCCCGCCCAGCAGCCGCGTAATCCGCTCCACCAGTGCCAGGCCCAGCCCCAACCCCTCAACCTCGACCTTGCCGAGGCGGGTAAACTCGCCAAAAATGGCGATCAACTGTCCTTGCTCGATCCCGACGCCGGTATCGACGACGTCGATCCGCCACTCATCTCCGCGCCGCCGCACGCCGATCAGGATGCCCCCTTCGGGCGTATAGCGCATCGCGTTGGTGACGAAGTTCTGCATGACCGAGCGCAGCAACCCCGGATCGGTCAGGACCATACCCGGCACCGGCCCCAGCCGCAGCGTCAGCCCCTTTTCCTCTGCCAGGGGGCGGAAACTGTCCGCCAGATCAGTCAGGAACGCGCGCAGTTGCACCGGCTCTGGCCGGGCCGTGACGCCGCCCGCGTCCAGCTTGCTGATGTCCAGCAGCGCGCGCAGCAGGTCTTCGGCGGCGACGATCGCGCTGTCCACGCGGCGCACCAGTTGGCCCGCGCGGCCATCGACGTCGCGGTCGAGCGCGGCGGTGAACAGGCGGGCGGCGTGCAGCGGTTGCAGCAGGTCATGGCTGGCTGCGGCCAGAAAGCGTGTTTTTTCGCGGTCCGCCTTGGCCAGCCGGCGGTTTGCCTCGCTCAATTCACGGGTGCGTTCGCTGACGCGGGTTTCCAGTTCTTCCAGCGTGCGGCGCAGTTCTTCGCGCACGCGGGCTTCCTCGGTGATGTCGGTAAAGCTCATCACATAGCCGCCGCCGGGCATCGGTCCGCCCACGGTCTTGATCACCCGGCCATCGTTGCGCCGCCGTTCAAAGCTGTGTTCCTGCCCGCGCCGCATATGGCCCAGCCGCTTTTCGGCGTGATGTTCCGCATCGCCCGGCCCAAAGTCCCCGCGCGCGACGTTGTGGCGGATCAGGTCGGCGACCGGCGCCCCGACGCGCAGCAGATCGGGCGGATACCGGAAGATCTCCTCATACCGGCTGTTCCAAGCGATCAGGTTCATTTCCGCGTCGACCACGCTGATCCCGGCATCGACGTTTTCGAACGTTGCCGCCAGCAACTGCCGTGAAAAGCGCAGGCTTTGCCCACCCTTGTCCAGCAGCTGGGTGACTTCCTGCAGGTTCATTGTCCCGCCCGCCAGCGCCGAGGCGACCAGCGACCGCGCGGACGACGCCCCGACCACGCTGGCGATCAGCCGCTGGGCGCGCTGGGCAGCGGCGGGGCTGATCGGTTGGCCGCGCTGAACGCCGGGGAATTCCGCCTCCACCCGTTCACGCCCGACGAAGCTGGCGGTCAACTGCACCAGTTCGGCCAGATCCGTCACCGGACGCTCCGCGCGGACGAGCCGTGGTAGGGGGGTGGTGGAAACCTTGCGCGCGGCAAATGCGGCCAGCACCGCCAGGTTTGCGCCCAGGCTCCAGATCACGCCGTGGACCAGCGGGGTGACCTGGCCCAGGCCCAGCAGGTGCAACGGATCAAGCGGGGTCCGGGCCAGCGTTTGCAGCCACGCCGCCGGCAGGATCGGCGGCAGCGCCAGCGTATAAAGCCACAGCACCAGCCCGACGCTGAGGCTGGCGCGCGCCGGAACCGGATCGCGGCCCCGGCCATAGGCGGCCATGATCAGGTGCGGGGTGAACTGGGCCATCCCGGCAAAGGCGATCAGGCCGATCGAGGCGAGCGAATCCTTGGGCGAAACCAGCAGCGCCCAGGCCAGCGCCAGCACCATGATCCCCAGCACCGATCCGCGCCGCACGGCCAGCATCCGCCGTCCGATGGCCCCGGCCTCGGTTCGCCGCGCGCCGCGCATCAGGGTGGGAAAGATCAGGTCGTTCGACACCATCGTCGACAGCGCGGTCGAATCGACAATCGCCATCGACGCCGCTGCCGCGATCCCCCCCAGCAATGCCGCGATGGCCGCC
Organism: Novosphingobium sp.; assembly: GCA_041909515.1. Taxonomy (GTDB): domain Bacteria; phylum Pseudomonadota; class Alphaproteobacteria; order Sphingomonadales; family Sphingomonadaceae; genus Novosphingobium. The sequence continues at coordinate 78,787 of JAYRDH010000001.1, forward strand.
CAGCGGTATCCGGCCTCGGCGGGCAGTTGCAGCACGTAAAGGTCGGGCGAAGTGCGCCCATCCAGCACGACCATGCCCGCCAGCGCGATCGGCAGCACCAGCAGCGCCATGAACCCCAGATAAGCGGCCAGCCCGAAGCGCGCCCTGACCAGGTCATCAGGCGCGCGTGCCTCTACCAGGCCCATGTAGAACTGGCGGGGCAGGGCGATGATCGCGGTTACCGAAACCAGCGCGATGACCAGCGTTTCACTCGACAGCCGGGCCGGATCGAACCGGTCGCGCAGCATCGCGATGCCGTTGGCGGTGGTGGGCGCGGACCAATCGAGCAGCGTCAGCGCCATGCCCGCCACCACGGCCAGCGCGACCAGCTTGACCACCGATTCCAGCCCGATGGCATACAGCAGCCCCTCGCTTCTTCCGGCCAGTTCAAAGCGCCGGACGCCGAACAGGATTGCGAACAGCGCCAGCAAGAGCGCGGCGGCGACCATCACGCCGCTGGTGCCGGGCTGCCCCGACACCACCGATAACGCGGTGCCAATGGACCGCAGTTGCAGCGCGACATAGGGGATGGTGCCCAGCAGGGCGATGATCGTCACCAGCCGGGCGATCACCACGTCATGGCCAAACCGCGCGGCGATGAAGTCCGATACGGTGGCGGCCTGCTCTTCGGCCACGGCTTCGGTCAGGCGGTGCAAAAATCGCGGGGCGGCAATCAGCAGCAGCATCGGCGCGGCATAGATCGGCAGATAGTGCCAGCCATCGCGCACCGCGCTGCCCACCGCACCGTAGAACGTCCAGCTGGTGCAATAGACCCCCAGCGCCAAAGTGTAGGTGGCGTGGCGCAGGCGGACATGCCGGTTCAGCCGGGCGCCGCGCGCTTCCACCCAGGCGGCCAGCGCGAACAATACCAGAATCAGCGCCAGCGCAAGCAAGGCTGCCGTCCGTAACTCCATCGCGCCCCCGCTTGCCCAGATCCGTGCAGGAGCCTAGCGATTAGCGGCGGTTACGCAAGCAACACAAAAAGCCGGGCAATGGTGAAGCGTGGGCTTTACGCGTGGGCAGCGGCGCAGATGTCGCACAGCGCGTGGATGATCGCCCGCACAACCGGGTCGGTCAGGCGATAGAAACGGACTTGAGCTTCCGCCCGGATGCCCACAATCTCCTCGTCACGCAGCAGCGCGAGATGCTGCGATACGGCTGATTGCGACAGCCCGGTCAGAGCGATCAACTCGCTGACCGAAACCTCGCCCTCATCCATCCGGCACAGCATCAGCAGGCGTTCGGGATGACTCATGATCCGCAGGCGGGTGGCCATGCGGTTGGCATTCGACTTCAGTTCGGTGAGGTCGGCGGGGGTCATTGGTAGAGAAGCGCTCCGAATTTTTATATTTGCACTTGCTAATATACAAGTGGATGAATATTAGGGATACACGATATGAGGATATGAGTCGAGTCCCCCCGTTCCGCCGCGCCATCCCCCCAAACAACGGAGCGGCGGAACACCTCGGCGGCGATCCCGGCCGGAAACGGAGCCTGGCCGGGATCGCCGTTTGGATTGGGCGGCGCGATTCCAGCGAATGGACCGAATGCGATGACCGATACCGTGCTTGCCACCGCCGTCGCCCAGATCCAGTCCGCCCGTGCCAACGGACACGGGCCGGTGGTGAAGACTTTCTTCGACGAGCCGACCTTTACCGCAACCCACGTGGTCCACGATCCGGTTACCCGGCGCGCGGCGATTGTGGATTCCGTGCTGGATTTCGATCAGCCGTCCGGTCGCACCAGCCATGCGTCGGCCGATGCAGTGATCGCCTATGTCCGGGCGGAAGGACTGACGGTGGACTGGCTGCTGGAAACCCACGCCCATGCCGATCACTTGTCCGCCGCGCCCTATCTGCAAGAGCAACTGGGCGGTCAGATCGCGATCGGCGCGGAAATCCGCACCGTGCAGGGCGTGTTTGGCAAAGTCTTCAACGAACCGCCCAGCTTCGCGCGTGACGGGTCGCAGTTCGACCACTTGTTCACCGATGGTGAGCGGTTCGCACTGGGTGAACTGGAGGCGATGGCGCTGCACGTGCCGGGCCATACCCCGGCCTGCCTTGCCTATGCCATCGGCGACGCGGTGTTCGTTGGCGATACGCTGTTCATGCCGGATTACGGCACGGCCCGTGCCGACTTTCCGGGCGGCGATGCGCGCACGCTGTTCCGCTCGATCCGCCGCCTGATGGAACTGCCCGCTGAAACGCGGGTATTCCTGTGCCATGACTACAAGGCGCCGGGGCGTGACGCGTTCGTCTGGGAAACCACCATCGGGGCCGAGGCAGCGGCCAATGTCCACGTCCATACCGGCGTGGCCGAGGACGATTTCGTGACGATGCGCGAGGCGCGCGACGCCACGCTGGGGATGCCGCGCCTGATCCTGCCGTCGGTGCAGGTCAACATCCGCGCCGGTCATTTGCCAGAGCCGGAGGAGAACGGCGTGCGGTACCTCAAGCTGCCGCTGAACCTGCTGTAAGCCGATGGAACACCTGCAATACATCCTGTCCGCCCTCAGCGGCATCCTCGTGGGCTTCAGCCTGGGGCTGGTCGGCGGCGGCGGGTCAATTCTGGCGGTGCCGCTGATGGTCTATGTCGTCGGCGTCAAAAGCCCGCACGTCGCCATCGGCACCAGCGCGCTGGCTGTGGCGGCAAACGCTTTGGCCGGCCTTGCCAGCCACGCCCGCGCCCACAACGTCAACTGGCGCTGCGGCGGGGCCTATGCCCTGGCGGGCGTCTTGGGTGCGTTCGCGGGATCCAGCGCGGGCAAGGCGTTCGACGGGCAGAAGCTGCTGTTCCTGTTCGCGCTGCTGATGGTCGTCGTCGGCGCGCTGATGTTCCGCCAGCGCGGCGATGCGGGCGTCGAAGGCGTGGTCTGCAACCGCGACAATTTCCCCAAGGTCAGCGCGTTCGGGTTTGGCACCGGGGCGCTGTCGGGCTTTTTCGGGATCGGTGGCGGGTTCCTGATCGTGCCAGGGCTGGTCCGGTCGACGTCGATGCCGGTTTACCGCGCGATTGGCACCTCGCTGGTCGCGGTCAGCGCCTTTGGCCTCACCACCGCGTTCAACTATGCCGCATCAGGGCTGGTCGACTGGCCGGTTGCCGCCAGCTTCATCAGCGGCGGCGTGATCGGCAGCATCGCTGGGACGGCGGCATCAACCCGCCTGTCCGCGCAGAAGGGCATGCTCAGCACCGTGTTCGCGGGCATGATCATGCTGGTTGCCGCCTATACGCTCTATCGCAGTTGGGGCGCGCTGTTCGCCTAAGCATTCCTCGCCATCAGTCCGCCATCGACCGGGATCGTCACCCCGGTGATATAGCTGGACGCTGGCAGGCACAGGCTGAGCGTGATGTGCGCCACTTCCTCCGGCGCGCCATAGCGGCGCAGCGCGGTGCGGCGGTGGGCGAACGTGGCTTTGTCGGCGTCCGGCACGTTGGCGGTCATGCCGGTATCGATCGGGCCGGGGCAGATCGCGTTGACGGTAATCCCCTCGCGCCCCAGTTCCACCGCCAGTGCGCGGGTCAGGCCGGTGACGCCCGCCTTGGCCGCGCAATAGGGGCTGTCGCGTGAGGTTGCGCCGAGCGCTTCGGTCGAGGCGATATTGACGATGCGCGGGCTGGACGATCGGCGCAAATGGGGCAGGGCGGCGCGGATGATCCGCTGATGCGCGGTCAGCAGCACGGTTACCGCGCGGTCCCAGATCAGGTCATAGCCATCGTCGTCAATCGGGCAGAACGCGCTGATCCCGGCGTTGTTGACCACCGCGTCCAGCCCGCCGAACGTGGCCGCGACATCGTCCACCACTTGCCGGATCGCCGCGTGATCGCTGACGTCGAGCGGCCAGGCTTTCGCGTTGTACCCTTGCGCCGCCAGATCCGCCGCGACTTGCTCCAGCGCGGGGCCGGGCAGGTCGGTCACGGCGACGTTCGCACCTTCAGCGGCAAAGACTTGCGCGGTGGCACGGCCCATGCCGCTGGCCGCGCCCGTGACCAGCACCGTCTTGCCTGCGACCGAGCGGCTGAGGTTCAGTTCCATCATCCCATTCCTGTTCCGGCTTTTGGCCTTGTTCCTGTTTGCAGGCAATCAACCACGAACGGACGGGCATGGGAAGAGCGCTAGTCGCTGTCGAATCCGAAGGGCGCGGTGTCGCGGCGGTAATCGTCGGGCAGGATTTCGCGGCCCACCGGCGGCACGGCGCGGGCGGTGCAGGCGGGGCGGTTGCACAGGCGGCAGGTGACGCCGATGGGGGTCGGCTCCGGCGCGGCCACGCTGCGGGCGTAGGCGAGTTTCGGCGCGTGCTCGGCGGCGCAGGCCAGCGCGATGGCGCGGGTCACGCTGGGCCGGTCGAACGTGCCACCGCCGGCGCGTACGGTCCGCGCGATGGAAAAGAACCGCTGGCCATCGGGCAGTTCGAGGAACTGCGTGACGACTTCACCGGGCGTGCGGAACACCGAATGGACGCTCCACAGCGGGCAGCCGCCGCCGTGCGCCGCAAAGGGAAAGCCCGCGCCGTCCAGCCGCTTGGACACGTTCCCGGCCTGATCGACGCGGATGAAGAAGAACGGAATGCGCAGCATCCCCGGCTTGTTCAGCGTGGTCAGCCGGTGCGCGACTTGTTCGAAACTGGTGCCGAACTGGCGGCTGAGCGCCTCGATGTCATAGGCCCGCGCCTCGACCGCGCGGGCGAACCGGTCATAGGGCATCAGGATCGCCGCCGCGCCGTAGGACGCCAGTGCGCGGCGGACCAGGCTGGTGGCGGTCGGGCTGGCGAACTCCTCGGCCCGGACAATGGCGGCGATCTCCTTGCGCAGCGCCGTGTAGGCGATGTGCGTGGTGATCTGGAACGCGCGGCTGGCGGCGTCGAGCGTATCGTCGATCAGCAGCTGTTCGTTGTGCCGGTCATACCGGCGCAGCGCGTCCATCATCACGTCCGGTGGCAGGAACCGCACCCGCACGCCGGTGGTGGCGCGCAGCCATTCCGCCGCGCTGCCGGCTTTGGCGATTTCCGCGGCGATTTCCTCCGCGCGGGTGTCGATGCTGTGGAAGTAATTGCGCTGGCTGGCGACGAACCGCCGGGCCTCCGCCACGGGATCGGACGTGCCGGACGCATCGCGCTGTTCAGCCAGCGCGCGTTGTTCCTTGGTATAGGCGCCGTGCAGGCGCAGCAACGCCTCGCTCACCCCCGGAAAGCTGGAGGCGAGATCGGCGATTTCGAGTGCGGGCAGGTCGATATCGGCAAAGATCGGATCGCGCAGCACGTCGGACAGGCGGCGGGCGTAATCGTCGCTGTCTTCACCCGCGAACTCGGCCAGGTCGAACTTGTAGCTTTTGGCGAGGCGCAGCAGCAGGTCCGCCGTCAGCGGGCGCTGGTTGCGTTCCAGCAGCGCGACGTAGCTGGGTGAAATGCCAAGGTCGCCCGCCATCGCCTGCTGGGTCAGGCCCAGTTCGCGGCGCAGGCGCTTCAGGCGGGGGCCAAGGTAAAGGGGGCGGGATTCGACCATGCGGGCCATTCTGTCATCTCTGCACAACTTTACAAGGAAAAGTTGTAAAGCCTTACAGCCTGACTCCGCACGACCTTTCGGGGTGTGGCGCGGCGCGGCATTGGCCGTCCCACAGATCGTGCCCCGCCGTGGGGCGAAAGCCAAGGGACCGTGCAATGACCTATCAGCAGACCATTACCGAAGCGGGGCAGGAAATCGGCCGTTTCCAGCAGACCTGGAACGGGATCGAAGCTGAATCCGTGGCCCGCATGCGGCTTCAGAACCGGTTCAAGACCGGGCTGGACATCGCCCGATATACCGCGAAGATCATGCGCGACGACATGGCCGCCTATGACGCTGATCCGGCCAACTACACGCAGTCGCTGGGGTGCTGGCACGGCTTCATCGGCCAGCAGAAGATGATTTCCATCAAGAAGCACTTCGGCACCACCAAGGGCCGTTACCTCTATCTGTCGGGCTGGATGGTCGCCGCGCTGCGCAGCGAATTCGGGCCGCTGCCCGACCAGTCGATGCACGAAAAGACCACCGTGCCGATGCTGATCGAGGAACTCTATACCTTCCTGCGCCAGGCGGATGCCCGCGAACTGGGCGGCTTGTTCCGCGATCTTGATGCGGCCCGCGCCGCTGGCGATGAAGTGAAGGCGAAGCAGGTTCAGGCGGCGATCGACGGCCACCAGACCCATATCGTCCCGATCATCGCGGACATCGATGCCGGGTTCGGCAATGCGGAAGCGACCTATCTGCTCTCCAAGAAGATGATCGAGGCGGGTGCCTGCTGCATCCAGATCGAAAACCAGGTGTCGGATGAAAAGCAGTGCGGCCACCAGGACGGCAAGGTGACCGTCCCGCACGAGGACTTCCTGGCGAAGATCCGCGCGGTCCGTTACGCCTTCATGGAACTGGGCGTTGAAGACGGCGTAATCGTTGCCCGCACGGACTCGCTGGGCGCTGGCCTGACCAAGCAGATCGCTTTCACCCGCGAGGCGGGCGACATTGGCGATCAGTACAACAGCTTCCTGGATTGCGACGAAGTCGATCCGGCCAATGTCGGGCACGGCGACGTCCTGATCAGCCGCGATGGCAAGCTGATGCGGCCCAAGCGCCTGCCCAGCAACCTCTACCAGTTCCGCGCCGGAACCGGTGAAGACCGCTGCGTGCTCGACTGCATCACGTCCTTGCAGAACGGTGCGGACCTGCTGTGGATCGAAACCGAAAAGCCGCACATCGGTCAGATCGGCGGGATGGTTGACCGGATCCGCGAAGTGATCCCGAATGCCAAGCTGGTCTACAACAACTCGCCCAGCTTCAACTGGACGCTGAATTTCCGCCAGCAGGTGTTCGATGCCTGGACCGCCGAAGGCCGCGACGTGAGCGGCTATGACCGGGCCAAGCTGATGAGCGTGGACTATGACGGCAGCGAACTGTCGAACGAGGCTGACGAGCGCATCCGCACCTTCCAGCGCGATGCGGCGGCGCAGGCCGGGATCTTCCACCACCTGATCACGCTGCCGACCTATCACACGGCCGCGCTCAGCACCGACAATCTGGCGAAGGAATACTTCGGCGACCAGGGCATGCTGGGCTACGTCAAGAACGTCCAGCGTCAGGAAATCCGCCAGGGCATTGCCTGCGTGAAGCACCAGAACATGTCGGGCAGCGACATTGGCGACGACCACAAGGAATACTTCGCCGGTGAAGCCGCGCTCAAGGCGGGCGGCGCTGCCAACACGATGAATCAGTTCGCGGCATAAAGCCGCGGGGGAGCCAGTTTGCGGCATAATCGCCGCCCACCCGATCCTGGGGAGGATGCATTGGCCCGTCACGCTTTCGGCGTGGCGGGCCTTTCGCGTCAGGGCTGACGGGGCGGCGTAACCGGGCGCATTAGCAGGACCAGCGGGATGGCCCCAAGTGTGACCCACATCATCGCGTAGAAATCGTTGATATAGGCAATCATCATCGCCTGCCGGGTCACTTCCCCGTCGATCATCCGGACTGCCGCGTCGCCCAGCGCCTGGAATCGGTCGATCGTGGTCACGTCGATCATTTCGGTAAACGACCCGTCGACATTCGCGGCAAGGTCTGCATGGCTGACCTGCACACTGCGCGCGAACAGCGTGGTGCAGACCGAAATGCCGACCGACGCCCCCAGCGAGCGGGTCAGGTTGAGCAGGCTGGCCCCTTCGGTCCGCAAGGTGGGGGGCAGCGTGGCGAAGGCGGCGTTGTTCAGCGGAATGAACACCAGCCCCATGCCCAGGCCCTGGATCAGGCCGGTGACGATGATATGGCCGTTGTCGACATCGAGCGACCAGCCCGACATCATCCACAGCGATACGCCCGCCAGCAGGAATCCCAGCATGACGATGGGCCGCGCATCGACGCCCCGGCGCACCAGCCAGCCGGATACCTGCATCGAGATCAGCGTGCCGACCCCGCGCGGCATCAGCGCCCAGCCGGTATCGATCACCGAATAGCCGAACAGGTGCTGCATCATCGGTGGCAGCAACGCGATGGAGGCCATCATCACCAGGCCGACAACGACCATCAGCAGCAACGAGATCGCGAAATTGGGATTGGCGAACAATTCGCGGCGGAACAGCGGATCGGGTGCACTGGTCAGATGCAACACGCCAACCCACGCGGCGGAAACGGTGACGGCGGTGTAAATCCAGATCTCGACCGATTCGAACCAGTCGACATGGTTGCCCCGGTCCAGCATCAATTGCAGCGCCCCCAGGGCCAGCGCGACCAGGCCGAACCCGATCAGGTCAAAGCGCCGCTGGCTTGTCGCGCGGTCCGGCAGTTCCGCGATCAGGATTACCAGTGCGACGATGCCCAGCGGCAGGTTGACGTAGAACACCCAGCGCCAGTTCCACTCCTCGGTCAGCCAGCCGCCCAGGATCGGGCCCAGGATCGGGCCGATCATGATGCTCATCCCCCACAGCGACATCATCTGCGGCTGGCGCGAGGGCTTGGTGCTGTCGATCATCGCGGCCTGGCTGAGCGGGCTGATGAACGATCCGGTCACGCCTTGCATCGCCCGGAAGATCACCATGCTGGTCATGTTCTGGGCCATGCCGCACAGCATGGATGAAACGATGAACCCCGCGACCGACCAGATGAACAGGCGCCGCGTGCCGACCCGTTCCGCCAGCCAGCCGGTGATCGGCATGGCGACGGCGGCCGCGACGATATAGCTGGTCAGCACCCAGTTGATCGTGTCCGCATTCGCGCCGAGCGAGGTCTGCATATGCGGCACGGCGACGTTGGCGATCGTGGAATCGAGGATCTGCAGCAGTGCTGCGATCATCACGCCGAACATCAGCAGCCCGTGGTTGCGGACCGGATAGAGCGGAACGTCCTGTTCCGGGGCGAGCAGGGCAGGGGCGCTGGCCATTGGCGCGGGTCAGCGCTTGGCCGGATCTTCGGTAAAGACCGTCACTTTGGCGGATAGTCCGGCCAGCAACTGGCGCGGGCTGGCATCGTCAAGCTCGATCCGCACCGGCACGCGCTGGGTCACTTTCACCCAGTTGCCGGTGGCGTTCTGCGCAGGCAGCATCGAAAATTCGCTGCCGGTGCCGGCGCCAATCGAGCCGACATGCCCCTTCAGCGTCACGCCGGGATAGGCATCAAAGCGCACTTCGGCGCGCTGGCCGGGGCGCATGTGGTCAAGATCGGTTTCCTTGAAGTTGGCTTCGACATAGCCGCCTGCGCTGGCGACAATGGTGACCACCGGCAAACCCGAAATCGCCTGTTGCCCGATCAGCAGCCGGCTGGTCTGCGACAGGCGGCCACCAATCGGTGCGCGCACGGCGGTGCGGCGCAGGTTCAGTTCCGCTTCCGCCCGCTCCGCGCGGGCCTGCGCGACCTGCGGATTGACGCCCGGCACTTGCGCGCCGGTGGCCAGCCGGGCCGAAGCCTCGCGCGCTTTGGCCTGTGCCAGATTTAGTTGCTCCTGCGCTTGTTGCACGGCATGCTGCGCGGCATCGAAGGCGGCCTTGGTGGTGAAACCGCGCTGCATCAGCGCTTGTTGGCGCACGAAGTTGGACTGGGCAAAGGCCACGCTTTCGCGCGCGGCGGCGATGTCTGCGCCGGACAACTCGCTGGCATTGGACAAGGCAACCACGTTGGCCTGCGCGGCGGCAATCGCGGCATCGGCCTGGGCGATCTGCAACTGATAGGGTTCGGGATCGATCCGGAACAGCAGGTCCCCGGCCTTGACCACCTGGTTGTCGCCGACCGCGACTTCCACGATCCGGCCGTTGATTTCCGAACTGACCGAAACCTTGTCCTGCTTGACATAGGCATTGTCGGTCGAAACCTGGCCTTGCAGGCTGTACCAGTAGTACCCGCCGCCGATCAGGATCAGCACCGGGACCGACAGCATCGCCAGCAAGCGCCCGAACTGGCGCTTTGGAGGATGGGCGGCCTGCCCCGCGCCGGTGTCCGGCCTGGCATGGCGTGCGTCGGGGAAAACGGGATCTGCTTCAGCCATTGGCACTGGTCCGATAGGCGGGGGCGGGATTGCCCCCCAGGTTCATTCGCACGCGTTCAAGCGCGTCGGCCAGCAGGACGCGTTGATCTGCGCCAAGGCCGGCCTGCATGTCCTCGTTCAACTGCTCGACGCAGCCGCGCAGCCCTTCGATCATCGTGCGGCTGCGCTCCGTCAGGTGCACTTGCCAGGCGCGGCGGTCGGCCGGGTCGCGGCGGCGTTCCAGCAATCCGGCCTCTTCCATGCGGTCGACCATGCGGCACAGGGTGATCGGCTCGACGTCCAGCCGCTCGGCGTAATAGCCCTGGTTCTCGCCTTCGGCCACCGACAGGACCAGCAGCAGGCGCGCCTGCGGGCCGGTCACGCCCAGCGCGCGCACCCGGTTGTCGAAGGCGCGGCGCAACAGGCGCGAACTGTCGCTGATGAGGTAGGTGGTGGGCATATTCATAGGTCGTTCTTTTAATAAGCAGGCTTAGAATGTCTAGGCTTAAGTTAATGATGTAAACTTCATCCACTCGCGCGACTTGCACTTTTCGTTCAATGCGGCAAAGTTTCAGCCATGGCCCAGCTGTCTGCTCCGATTGCCGAATTCGCGCTGTATGGCGAACAGCAGCGGACGATCGCGCCGGAGTTCGTGCATGTTGAGCCGATCTCTGATCGCTCCAGCCTGTACGAATGGACCATTTCACCGCATTCGCACCCCGGCATTTTCCAGCTGCTGCTGGTCATGGAAGGGCAGGGCGCACTGGCTGATGGAGAGGGGGAGCTGCCCCTGCCACCGGGACAGCTCGCGCTGGTTCCGGGCGGGGTCGTCCACGCTTTCCGGTTTGCGCCGCAGACGCAGGGCTGGGTGCTGTCGGTGGCCGATGCCCTGCTGGATGATCCGCGCCTGGCCGGGTTTGGCGTGGCGGCGCTGGTGCGCGGCGGAAAGGCGCTGTGCCTGCCGGTTGAGCCACTCGCTGCGGGATTGATGGAGGCGCTTTACCTGCGGCAGGGACAGCCGGATGCGGCCATGCTGGCCGCCCTGGCCCTGCTGCTGGCGCTGGTGGATGAAGCCGCCGCGGCACAGGCCGCTGCCGCGACCGGCCCGGTCGACCGCCGCATCCTGCTCGTCCGCCGCTTCACCGCACTGGTCGAGGCGCGGTTCCGCGAGCATTGGCCGGTGGCGCGCTATGCGGCCGAACTGGGCACCACCCCGCAGACGCTGACGCGGGCCTGCCGCCATGTCACCGGCAAGTCACCGGGCGACATCGCGCTGGACCGCCTCCTGCGCGAAGCCATGCGCGCGCTGACCTTTACCGCCGCTGGCGTTGCCCAGGTCGCGGACGACCTGGGCTTTGCCGATCCGGCCTATTTCTCGCGCTTCTTCAAGGGGCGGGCCGGGGTGGAACCGTCGCGGTTCCGGCGGGAGCGCGGCTGGTTCAGGCAAACGCCCACAGGTTGAGCGGATCGCCCGCACCAATCGTGCCGGCCGCGCCGACAGGGTCGCCGTCGCTGGCCGTGAGCCGCGCCAGAGTTGCCTCGTCGCTGCCCGGCACATGCCCCAGCGTGCGCTTGCCATCCGGCGTGCGGGCGACGACCACGCCCGACCGGGGTTGCCCGTCGCGGCCATAGAACACCGTGTAGGTTTCCAGCGTCGCCGGTCCGGCATAGTCCCGGTCCTGCGCCGGAATGGCACCACGGAGCGCATCGGCCTCAGCCTGGAAGTCATAGCTGCGGGGGAAACTGGCGGCAGCGATCGGCTGGCTCGATACCGCGATGGTGTGGTTGTGGGTGGCAAAGCCGCCATTGGCGAACAGCAGCCCGGTGCCGCCCTGGGCACGCAGCTGATCGACCATGCTGGCAATCGCATGGCTCATGTAATTGCCGATCGGCCCGCCGCCGAAGGTCAGCCCGCCGAACACCGTCGCGGGCTTGTCCAGCGGCCAATCGATGATCCGGCGCGCCAGCTTGGGGATGCACGGAAAGCAGCTGTACAGCTCCACCGTGTCGAGATCGGCCGGGGTGAGCGCGTTCAGGTCCAGCGTGCGGCGGATCGAGACTTCCATGCTGGCGCTGTGGTCATATGTGTCGCGCTCAAGCCAGCTGTCGTGCTCATGCGCGGCGGCGCCGTTGCCGACATAAATCCACTTCGCCTCAGGAATGCCGCGCCGCCGCGCCTCGCCCACGCTGGTCACGATAAACGCCGCCCCCTGGTTTACCGCCGCATTGGCGACTTGCAGCTTGGTGTAGGGAAACGCGATGGGGCGGTTGCTGTCGCTGGGCGTGACGACCTCGGCCGGGCTGACCGGCTTGCGGATCCAGGCGTTTTCGTTGGCGGCGGCCACTTCGCTGAACTTGCTCCAGATCGCACCGCTTTCGGCCTGCGCTTCGGCCAGCGTCTGCCCCAGGCTGTGGCGCAGTGCGTTCTCGTACAGCGGATAGACATCGACCGGCGCCACCAGGCCATAGCTTTGCGCATACCCCACCTTCTTGCGGTGCGCGGCCTGGCGCAGCGCGTCGGGCTTTTGCCCGTCCGCTGCCGCTGCCGCCGCCCGCGCGCCAGCCGTGCGCAGCGCTTCGGCCCCCGCGATGATCGCAATCGTCGCCTCGCCCGCGCCGATCCGGTTGGCGGCTTCGTTCAGCAGCATGACCGGACTGTCACCGTTGGGACCGTGGCTCTGGAACATGACGGCAGGGCTGGCGCCGATCCGCGCGGCAAGCGGCTCGCAGGCGTTGGCGATGGCCGGGAACGCAATCTGCTGCACCACGCCCAGGTAATCGGCATCGGCCAGCAAGGCTGCCCCTGCGTCGGCCTGCGCCTTGTCCAGCGCGGCCGCCATCAGTTCGACCGGGTCCATTCCGTCCAGCGGGTTGGCCGGTCGATCATTGATCTGACCCACGCCGACAATCACCGGCAGCCGTTCATCCAGCATCGCATTGCTCTCCCTTGCGTTCCGACTCAACGTAGCGCATTGCCAAATTTAATCGAGCGATTAAACCGGGAATCGGAATAGGGAGAGAATCGCCCATGTCGATATTGTATGACGAAGGCCAGCAAGCCATCGCGACCGAATCGCGGCGCGTGCTGGATGCGCGGGTCGGAAAGGACCGGCTGCTGAAACTGCTTGAGCAGGTTGGTGAGTTTGACAAGCCGTTCTGGGATACTGCGGTGGAGCAGGGCTGGACCGCACTTGCCATTCCGGAAGAACACGGCGGCCTGGGGCTGGGCCTGGTCGAACTGGGCCTTGTCGCCCAGGCGACGGGTGCGGCGACAGCTGGTGCGCCGTTCCTGACCATTGGCTATGGCGCCTCGCAGGCGCTGCTCGGCTCCGGTAATGCGGAACTGCAGGCGGCCTGGTTACCCCGGCTCGCCGCTGGTGAGGCGCTGGCGACGGTTGCCTTTGCCGAAGGCACCGCGCCGCTGCCGCCGCTGCCGACCACCACGTTCGCGGGGGGCAAGCTGTCGGGCGCCAAGGAAGGCGTGCCGGGCGGCCTGAAAGCTGATGTCGCGGTGGTCTGGGCCACGCACGATGGCAAGCCCGCGCTGGTGCTGGCCGAGCTGAAGGATGCGGCCCGCACGCCGGTCGACAGCTATGATAACTCGCGGGTCTATGCCGATCTGGCCTTCGCCGGAACGCCCGCCACGCTCTTGGCCGAAGGCGATGCCGCGCTGGCGCTGGCGCGGGATGTGCTGGCCCGGATGGCGGTCGTTACCGCGCACGAGCAGGTCGGCGGGGCCGAAGCGCTGCTCTACATCGCCCGTGACTATGCGGTCACGCGCCGGGCGTTTGGCCAGCTGATCGGCGCGTTCCAGTCGATCAAGCACCGCATTGCGGAAATGTACGGGTTGGTGGAAATCGCCCGCGCCAACTGCATCCATGCGGCCGCACGCGAAGGTCAGGACGATTTCCTGGTCGCCGCCGCCGATGCGCGGATTTCCGCGACGGAGGCCTATGACACCAACGCCCGCGACTGCATCCAGATCCACGGCGGCATCGGCGTGACGTGGGAGCAGGGCCTGCACCTGCACATGCGCCGCGCGCGCAGCCTGGCGGTGGAAACGGGCAATCTGTATTTCTGGGAAGACCTGATGGTCGAACAGCTGACGGGAGTGGCGGCATGAGCGATCTGGAAGCCTATCGGGCCAAGGCGCGCGCCTGGCTGGAAAGCATGAACCCCAAGTATGGCCGCGATGCGCGCCGGGGCATGACGGTTGAGGAAGAACTGGCGCTGGGGCGCGAATTTCAGGCGCTGAAGTATGAAGCGGGCTATGCCGGCATCAACTGGCCCAAGGCCATGGGCGGTCAGGGCCTCGGCCACCTCGAAAAGATCACCTACGATTCGGAAGAAATGCAGTTCGGCATGCCGACCGTGTTTTTCGGAATCTCGCTGGGGATGCCGGTGCCGATCCTGATGCGCTTCGGACTGGGCGCGAACAACGAACACGCCGCCTGGGTCAAGGAACGCGTGGTCAAGGCGCTGCGCGGTGAGGAAATCTGGTGCCAGCTGTTCTCCGAGCCGGCGGGCGGGTCTGACTTGGCCGGCCTGCGCACCCGCGCGGAACCGGATGGCAACGGCTGGAAGATGAACGGGCAAAAGGTCTGGACCAGCTGGGCGCAGTATTGCGACTATGGCGTGATCGTGGTCCGCACCGATCCAACGGTCGAAAAGCACAAGGGCCTGACCTATTTCTGGGTCGACATGAAGGCCAAGGGCGTCGATGTGCGCCCGATCAAGCTCGCGGGCGGGGACAGCCACGTCAACGAAGTGTTCTTCGATGATGTCCGCCTGGAAGATTCCCAGCGGATGAGCCCGGTGGGCGGCGGTTTTGGCGTGGCGCTGACCACGCTGATGATCGAACGCTACATCGCGACCGACAGCGGCGGGTTCGGTCCGCATCTGGACGTGTTCACCGATCTGGTGAAGGGTCTGGACGTCAACGGCAAGCCCGCGTTGGCCGATGGCCGCGTGCGGTCCGCCATTGCCCGCAATCACGCCATGCGCGGTGGGCTGGATTCGATCACCAAGCGGGCATTCCAGATGATGCAGGCCGGGATGGAACCGGGGCCGGAAGGTTCGCTGCAAAAGCTGGTTGCGGTACGCAGCCGGCAAAAGCTGTCGGAACTGGCGATGGATTTGCAGGGCAACCTCTCCCTGCACTTCGACCCCCATGCCTATGTCAAGGAAGACTGGGGCGCGAGCTGGCTGAACGCGCCGACGGGCCGCATCGCGGGCGGGTCGGACGAAGTGCTGCTCAACACCATTGCCGAACGCATCCTGGGCCTGCCGCAGGATCACCGTCCGGACAAGGGCGTGCCGTTCAACCAGATTCCAGCCTGAGGAGGGCAACACAATGGCTATCAAGACCCGGATTACCGAGCTGCTCGGTATCGAGCATCCCATCGTTCAGGGCGGGATGCAGTGGGTGGGGACCGCCGAAATGGCCTCTGCCGTGTCCAATGCGGGCGGGCTGGGGATCATCACTGGCCTGACCCAGCCCAGCGCGCAGGCGCTGCGTGACGAGATCGAGCGGTGCAAGGGCATGACGTCCAAGCCCTTCGGCGTGAACATGACCGTGTTCCCGACGATCAACCCGCCCGATTACAAGGCCTATACCCAGGCGATCATCGACAGCGGCGTCAAGGTGGTGGAAACCGCCGGCACCCCAGCGGTGCGCGAGTTGTGGGAAATGATGAAGCCTGCGGGCATCAAGATCCTGCACAAGTGCACGGCGGTGCGTCACGCACTGTCGGCTGAAAAGGCCGGCGTGGACGTGATCAGCATCGACGGGTTCGAATGCGCGGGTCACCCCGGTGAAGATGACATTCCCGGCCTGATCCTGATCCCGGCGGCAGCCGACAAGGTCAAGATTCCGCTGCTCGCCTCTGGCGGGTTCGGCGATGGGCGCGGTCTTGCGGCGGCGCTGGCGCTGGGGGCCGAGGGCATCAACATGGGCACCCGGTTCTGCGCGACGGTCGAAGCGCCGATCCACCAGAACTTCAAGCAGGCGATGGTCGACAACGATGAGCGCGCCACCGCACTGATCTTCCGCACGTTCCGCAACACCGCGCGCGTGGCGAAGAACAACATCGCGCAGGCGGTTGTCGCGGCCGAGGCCGAAGGCAAGCCGTTCGAGGAAGTCGCCCACCTGGTCAAGGGTGTGCGCGGCAAGGAAGGGCTGGATTCGGGCGATACCGAGCACGGCATCTGGACGGCAGGCATGATTCAGGGCCTGATCCATGATATTCCTACCTGCCAGGAGCTTGTCAGCCGCATCGTTGCCGATGCCGAAACGATCATGCGGAGCCGCCTCAGCAGCATGCTGGGCTGACCTTCGCGTCCATTACGCCATAGAGGAGAACACCAATGGCCGAAGCTTATATCATCGACGCCTGCCGCACCCCGCGCGGCATCGGCAAGCCGGGCAAGGGCGCGCTCTCGCACCTCCACCCGCAGCATCTCGCCGCGACTGTGCTGAAGGCGCTCAAGGATCGCAACAACCTCGACACCTCGACCGTGGACGACGTGATCTGGTCGACCTCGACCCAGAAGGGCAAGCAGGGCGGCGACCTTGGCCGCATGGCCGCGCTGGCCGCCGGGTATGACATCGGCGCGTCGGGGATGACGCTGGACCGCTTCTGCGGCGGCGGCATCACTTCGGTCAACCTCGCCACGGCGGCGGTCATGTCGGGCATGGAAGACTGCGTGATCGCGGGCGGCACCGAAATGATGAGCTACACCGCCCAACTGGGCGCGGAAGAAGCCAACGCCGGGCTGAAGCCGATGGGCATGGGTTCGGGCAATCCCGAACTCGACGCGCTGCACCCGCAGTCGCACCAGGGCGTGTGCGGCGATGCGATTGCGGCAATGGAAGGCATCCCGCGTGAGGCGCTCGACGCGCTGGCGCTGGTTTCGCAAGAGCGCGCCGACCGCGCGATCCGCGAAGGCCGCTTCGACAAGTCGCTGATCACCGTTTACAACCCGGATGGCACTGTGGCGCTGGACCGCGAAGAATTCCCGCGTCCCGAAACCACTGCCGAAGGTCTCGCCAGCCTCAAGGCCAGCTTTGATGGTATCGCCGATTTTGATCTGGGCGGCGGGGTGACCTTCCGCAAGCAGATTCAGCGCCGCTATCCGGACCTCAACTGGAAGGGTGTGCATCACGCCGGCAACAGCTCAGGCGTGGTTGATGGCGCGGGCGCCGTGCTGCTGGCCAGCAAGGCCTATGCCGACAAGCACGGGTTGAAGCCGCGTGGCCGCGTGGTGGCTTACGTCAACTGCGGGGATGACCCCACGCTGATGCTCAACGCCCCGGTTCCGGCGGCGAAGAAGGTGCTCGAAAAGGCTGGACTCAAGGTAGAAGACATCGACGTCTTCGAAATCAACGAAGCTTTCGCCGTCGTCGCCGAAAAGTTCATCCGCGATCTCGACCTTGATCGCACCAAGGTTAACCCGAACGGCGGCGCGATGGCGCTGGGCCACCCGATCGGTGCGACCGGCTCGATGCTGATCGGCACCGCGCTGGACGAACTGGAGCGTACGGGCGGTCGTTACGGCCTGATCACCATGTGCGCCGCTGGCGGCATGGCCCCGGCGATCATCATCGAACGGATCTGATCGCTCTACCGCTGTCCGGTCTACGGGCCGCACGCAAGAATGCCCCTCCCCCTTGCGGGGAGGGGTTTTCGTTTGTTGCGCACCCATGGCCGAAAATGTAGCGGTTCACCCTTGTCGGCGCAGCCCGCCCAGCCTAGGCGGATGGCTCTGGACGAGGGGTTCTTGCAATGCACTATGATGTTCTTATTGTCGGCGCGGGGCAGGGCGGGGCCGGGGCCGCGATCCAGCTGCGCCAGCAGGGGTTCGAAGGTTCGGTCGGGATGATCGGGCGCGAGCACGAACCGCCCTATGAACGCCCGCCCCTGTCGAAGGAATACATGCTGGGCGACAAGACGTTCGACCGGCTCTACATCCGCCAGCCCGATTTCTGGGACGGCAAGGGCATCGACCTGGTGCTGGGCGTGGAAGTGACGGCCATCGATCCGGCGGCAAAGTCGGTCGCTCTGTCGGATGGGCGGACCTGCACCTATGGCAGCGCGATCTGGGCCACGGGCGGCGATCCGCGCCAGTTGACCATTCCGGGTGCGCAATTGCCCGGCGTCCACGGTGTGCGCACGCGGGATGATGCCGATGCGATCCTGGGCGAACTGGGCGATGTGTCGCGTGTGGTCGTCATCGGCGGGGGGTACATCGGCCTGGAAGCCGCTGCGGTGCTGCGCAAGCTGGGCAAGGACGTGACCTTGCTGGAAGTGCTGCCGCGCGTGCTGGCCCGCGTGGCCGGGCCGCAGCTCTCGGCATTCTACGAGGCCGAACACCGCACCCACGGCGTTGACCTGCGCACGGAAACCGGCGTGGACGAAATCCTGGGCGATGCCCGCGTGACCGGCGTGAAGCTGGCCGACGGCAGTGTGATCGAATGCCAGCTGGTGATCGTCGGCATCGGCATCATTCCGGCGGTCGGGCCGCTGTTGGCGGCTGGCGCGGCGGGTGGAAACGGCGTGGACGTGGACGAATTCTGCCGCACGAGCCTGCCCGATGTCTATGCCATCGGCGACTGTGCGGCCCATGCCAACGGGTTTGCCGGCGGCGCGGTGATCCGCCTGGAATCGGTCCAGAATGCCAACGATCAGGCGGCAGTTGCGGTGAAGGCAATTCTGGGCGATCCGCAGCCTTACAAGGCGACGCCGTGGTTCTGGTCGAACCAGTATGACCTGAAGCTGCAGACGGTCGGCCTGTCTGGCGGCCATGACACGACCGTGCTGCGCGGCGACCCGGCCACGCGCAGCTTCTCGGTGCTCTACCTCAAGCAGGGCAAGCTGATCGCGATCGACGCGGTCAACGCGATGAAGGATTACGTCCAGGCCCGCAAGCTGGTGGAAGAAGGCGCAGTGATCGCACCGGAGGACTTGGCGGATGCCACGCGCCCGCTGAAGGAACTACCGCGCGCCTAATCGCCCGCGCGCTGATAGGCGGGGAGGTGGATCCCATAGCGGATCGCCACCCCGCGCAGCGCAAATCCGGCCAGTGCGGCCACGCTCCACGCCAGTTCGCGCGGTAGTGCCAACACATCACCCAGTGCGCAAAGCCCGGCGCTGAGCGCGGCTGCGGTGACATAGAGTTCCGGGCGCATCAGGATCGAGGGGCGACCCGCCAGCACGTCGCGGATGATCCCGCCCACGCAGCCGGTAATGATCCCCATCAGCACAGCGGGAACCGGCGCGACGCCCAGCGCCAGCGACTTGGCCGTTCCCAGCACGGCATAGGCGGCAAGACCGGCGGCATCGGCCCATTCCAGCAGGCTGCCCTCCCACCATTTGCGCGGCGTGAACCACGCCACCAGCGCGACTGTCAGGCAGACTGGCGCAACCCACGGATCGCGCACCCAGAACACCGGTGCGCCAATCAACAGGTCGCGCACGGAACCGCCACCGACCCCGGTGATCAGCGCGAAAAAGGCCATGGTCACGAACGTCTGCCGCAGCCGCGCGGCCAGCAACGCGCCGGTCAACGCGAACACCGCCGTGCCGAGCAGGTCGAGCGGAGCGGGGATGACCGGGATCATCGGTGCAGTGCCCGGCGGCGGAACAGCAGCGGGTGACTGGTGTCTTCGCGGACCACCGGATCCATGATGTGCCAGAGTGCGAACCGCCGCATTCTTCTGCCCTGAGTTGCGCGAACTGTCATCGCGATCAGTTTAGCGACTGCCGCGACGCGGGGCAAATCAGTCGTCGTCGCCAACCAGATCGCGCAGCCGCGCCATCAGAGTCTGGATGCGGGTTGCCGCTTCGGTGAAAGTTGCCACATCGGCGCGGTTGTTATTGCCGCGCGCTTCCTTGGCGGAATCGACATAGCCTTCCATGTCGACTTCGAGGGCATCGATGATCATTTCGATTTCGTCGGGGGTCAGCTTGACGGTGAGCGGTTTGGTCACGGGAATTGTCCTGTTGGAAAGGTCAGGGCCGCCCGAACCAGCCGGACGGCCCCGAAAGTGATTAATCGGTGATCGAATGTCGATCCGATGCGGATGGGCCTAGATGTGGATGGGCTTACCCTGCACGGCCATCGCGGCTTCCTTCACGGCTTCCGAATGGGTCGGGTGCGCGTGGCAGGTATAGGCGATGTCTTCGCTCGTCCCGCCGAATTCCATCGCCTGCGCGACTTGCGCGACCATGGTTCCGGCGACGCTGGCAATCATCCACGCGCCCAGCACCTTGTCGGTCTTCGCATCGGCAATGACCTTCACGAAGCCGTCCGGTTCACCGTTGGTCTTGGCGCGGCTGTTGGCCATCATCGGGAACTTGCCGACCTTGATGTCCAGCCCTGCGTCCTTCGCCGCTTCCTCGGTCAGGCCGACACCCGCGAATTCCGGCATGGTATAGACCACGCCCGGAATGACCGCGTGATTGACGATGCCCGTCAGCCCGGCGATATTTTCGGCCACGGCAATGCCTTCGTCCTCGGCCTTGTGGGCCAGCATCGGACCCGGAATGACGTCACCGATGGCCCACACGCCGTCCACCTTGGTGGCAAAATCGTGGTCGGTTTCGATCTGGCCGCGCGCGTTGACTTCAAGGCCGATGGCCTCAAGCCCCAGCCCCGCCGTGTTCGGGCGGCGACCGATCGCCACCAGCACGCAGTCCGCCTCGATCGTCTCGGCCGCGCCGCCAGCAGACGGTTCGACCGTCAGCGTGGCCTGCTTGCCCTTGACCGACACGCCGGTAACCTTGGTCGACAGCCGCAGTTCCATGCCCTGCTTCTTGAAGATCTTGCCGGCTTCCTTGCGGATGTCGCCGTCCATACCGGGCAGCAGCTGGTCGAGGAATTCGACCACCGTGACCTTCGCGCCCAGGCGCCGCCAGACCGAGCCGAGTTCCAGCCCGATCACGCCGCCGCCGATCACCACCAGGTGTTCAGGAACGCGGTCCAGCGCCAGCGCGCCGGTGGAATCGACGATCACGCCCTTGTCATTGTCCACTTCCACACCCGGCAGCGGGGTGACGGACGATCCCGTGGCGATCACGATGTCGCGCGCGGTATAGGTCTTGCCAGCCACTTCGACGGTGCTGGAATCCTTGAAGGTGGCATAGCCCTTGATCCAGTCGACCTTGTTCTTCTTGAACAGGTACTCGATCCCCCCGGTCAGCCCCTTGACCGAGGCCGCCTTTTCAGCCTGCATGGTGGCCAGGTCCAGTTCGACCTTGCCGGTCTTGATGCCATACTTGGCCAGCACGCCGTGGGCAGCTTCCTCGAACAACTCGGAGCCGTGTAGCAGCGCCTTGCTGGGGATGCAGCCAACGTTGAGGCAGGTGCCGCCAAGCGTCTCGCGCCCTTCGACACAAGCCGTCTTCAGCCCGGCCTGCGCCGCGCGGATCGCGCCGACATAACCGCCGGGACCGGCGCCAATGAACAGAACGTCGTAATCATAGTCAGCCATGGTGGCCTCCTTGGTGCGCGGGCTTTGACAAGCTCAGCCTGAGCGGGAGTGGTATTCCAGACATAAACGCAGGCATCCCCCATCCTGAGCCAGGCGAAGGATGCTGCGCAAGCCCCTTACAGGTCGATCAGCAGACGGGTGGGATCCTCGATCGCTTCCTTGATGGTCTTCAGCGCGGTCACGGCTTCACGCCCGTCGATCAGGCGGTGGTCATAGGACAGCGCGATATACATCATCGGGCGGATCACGATCTGGCCGTCGCGGACCACCGGGCGGTCCTCAATCCGGTGCAGGCCCAGCACGGCGCTCTGCGGGGGGTTGATGATCGGGGTCGACATCAGGCCGCCGAATACACCGCCATTGGAAATGGTGAACGTACCGCCCTGCATATCAGCCATGGTCAGCGTGCCTTCCTTGGCGCGCTTGCCCAGGTTGGCGATGGCCTTTTCGATGTCGGCAAAGCCCATCTGATCGACATTGCGGACCACCGGCACGACCAGCCCGTTCGGAGCCGAAACCGCAACCGAGAGGTCGACGTAGGGGTGATAGACGATCTCGTCGCCCTCGATCCGGGCGTTGACTGCCGGGATGTCCTTCAGTGCCAGACAGGCGGCCTTGGCGAAGAACGACATGAAGCCGAGACGCACGCCATGCTTCTTTTCAAAGCTGTCGCGGAACGTTTCGCGCGCCTTCATCACGGCCGACATATCGACGTCGTTGAAGGTGGTGAGCAGCGCGGCGGTGTCCTGCGCGTCCTTCAGGCGGCGGGCGATGGTCTGGCGCAGGCGCGTCATCTTGACGCGTTCCTCACCCCGGTCGCCAGCGGTTGCGGCGGCCGGAGCGGCGGCAGCAGCCGGAGCAGGGGCAGCGCTTTTCGCCTGCGCGGCGGCGATCACGTCTTCCTTGGTGATCCGGCCGTCCTTGCCGCTGCCCTTGATCGTGGCCGGGTCAATCCCGTGTTCCAGTACCGCGCGGCGCACGGCGGGGGAAAGCACGGCGGCTTCGTTGCTGGCAGTGGGAGCGGCGGCGGCAGGAGCTGCCACCGGGGCCGGGGCAGGTGCCGCAGCGGGAGCTGCCGCCGGGGCAGCGGCTGCGCCGGAACCGGCCTCAATCGTGGCGATCACCGCGCCGACGGCGACGTTGTCACCCACCTGCGCGATGTACTGGCCCATTACCCCCGCGACCGGCGCGCCGACTTCGACGGCGACCTTGTCGGTTTCCAGGCTGGCGATCGGCTCATCGAGCGCGACCGGTTCACCCGGCTTCTTCAGCCATTCGCCGATGGTGGCTTCGGCAACGGATTCGCCCAGCGTCGGGACTTTGACTTCGGTGGACATGGTGACTTTCCTCAGGCCTTCTTGCGGCGACGGATTTCGGAACGGACCGACAGGCCCAGTGCATGGCTGATCAGCGCGCCCTGTTCGCTTTCATGGCGCTTGGCCAGGCCCGTGGCGGGCGAGGCGCTGGCGACGCGACCGGCATAGCGGGCGCGGGCGACGTTGCTCTTGGCGGCGGCGAGCGCTTCTTCGATGAAGGGTTCGACGAAGAACCAGGCGCCGTTGTTCTTCGGCTCTTCCTGGCACCACACGACGTCTTCCAGGTTGGGCATGCGCGACAGGCGCAGCGCCAGCGGTTCGCCGGGGAAGGGATAGAGCTGTTCCAGCCGGATGATCTGCGTGTCGTCCATCTCGGCCGCGTTGCGGGCCTCCATCAGGTCATAGGCGACCTTGCCCGAACATAGCACAACCCGCTTGGTTTTCACATCCGCCGCGCCGTTCGTGTCCGACAGGATGCGCATGAAGTGCGCCTCGCCGATGAACTCGCTCGCCTCGCTTTTGGCCAGCGGGTGGCGCAGCAGCGACTTGGGCGTCATGATGATCAGCGGCTTGCGGAACGGGCGATGCATCTGCCGGCGCAGCACGTGGAAGTAGTTGGCCGGGGTGGTGATGTTGCAGACCTGGATATTGTCCTGCGCGCAGAGTTGCAGGAAACGTTCCAGACGTGCGGACGAGTGTTCCGGACCCTGACCTTCGAACCCGTGCGGCAGCAGCATGACCAGACCGTTGGCGCGCAGCCACTTGGCCTCGGATGCGGCGACGTACTGGTCGATCATGATCTGCGCGCCATTGGCGAAATCGCCGAACTGCGCTTCCCACAGCACCAGCGTCTTGGGGTCGGCGCTGGCATAGCCGTATTCGAAGCCGAGGACGCCGTATTCCGACAGCGGGCTGTCATGCACTTCGAACTTGCCGTGCGGCACGGTCGAGAGCGGGATGTACTTGTGCTCGTCCGTCTGGTCGACCCACACGGCGTGGCGCTGGCTGAACGTGCCGCGGCCCGAATCCTGACCGGACAGGCGCACGTTGAAGCCTTCGCTGCACAGGCTGCCATAGGCCAGCGCTTCGCCCGTGGCCCAGTCAAACCCCTTGCCGGATGCGAACATCTCGCGCTTGGCGTCGAGCACGCGGGCCAGCGTCTTGTGGACGGTCAGGTCGGCCGGGATGGTCGTCAGCGTGCGGCCAAGGCTTTCGAACAGCTTGGTTTCGATCCCGGTCGGCACGTTGCGGCGCGCGGTTTCCGGGTCGGCCGGGGCGTGCAGCCCGGTCCAGCGACCGGCGAACCAGTCGGCCTGGTTGGCCTTGTAGCTCTTGGCCGCTTCGAATTCCTGTTCCAGCGTGGCGACGAAATGGGTTTCCACTTCGCCCGCGTAGTTGCCGTCGATCACGCCGTCGCGGATGAGCCGTTCGGAGTAGATCTTGCTGACGCCGGGATGCTGGCGAATCTTGGCGTACATCAGTGGCTGGGTGAAGCCCGGTTCGTCGCCCTCGTTGTGGCCGAAGCGGCGATAGCACCACATGTCGACCACGATGTCGCGGCCGAAGGTCTGGCGATAGTCGATGGCCAGCTTGCACGCGAAAGTCACGGCTTCCGGATCGTCGCCGTTCACGTGAATGATCGGCGCCTGCACGCCCTTCGCCACGTCGGACGGATAGGGGGACCCGCGCGAGAACTGCGGGCTGGTGGTGAAGCCGATCTGGTTGTTGATGATGAAGTGGATGCAGCCGCCGGTGTTGTAGCCCTTCACGCCGGAGAAGCCGAAGCATTCCCAGACGATGCCCTGGCCGGCGAAGGCCGCGTCGCCGTGGATCAGCACCGGCAGCACCTGCTTGTGCTTGCCTTCGCCCAGATCGTCGCGGAACGCCTGGTTGGCGCGGACCTTGCCCAGCACGACCGGATCGACCGTTTCCAGGTGCGACGGGTTGGGTACCAGGCTCATGTGCACCTTGATGCCGTCGAATTCGCGGTCTGCCGAGGTGCCGAGGTGATACTTCACGTCGCCCGAACCGCCGACGTCTTCCGGGTTGGCCGTGCCGCCGGAAAATTCGTGGAAGATCACGCGATAGGGCTTGGACATCACGTTGGCGAGCACGTTCAGGCGGCCGCGGTGGGCCATGCCATAGACGATCTCGCGCACGCCCATCTGGCCGCCGTACTTGATGACGGCTTCCAGCGCCGGGATCATCGATTCCCCGCCGTCGAGGCCGAAACGCTTGGTGCCGACATACTTGCGGCCCAGGAACTTCTCGTACTGCTCACCCCGGATCACGGCCGCCAGAATGGCCTTCTTGCCTTCGGGCGTGAAGTCGATGTGCTTGTCGCCGCCTTCGATCCGGTCCTGCAGGAACCGGCGTTCCTCCACGTCCGAGATGTGCATGTATTCCAGGCCGACCTTGCCGCAGTAATTGGCGCGCAGGATGTCGACCAGTTCGCGCACCGTGGCCCATTGCAGGCCCAGCGTGCCGCCCAGATAGACCTTGCGGTCCAGTGCCGCGCCGACGAAGCCGTGGTATTCGGGCGAAAGGTCCGCCGGCAGGTCCTGCCGCGCCAGGCCCAGCGGGTCGAGATCGGCGGCCAGGTGCCCACGCACGCGGAACGTGCGGATGAGCATCATGGCGCGAATCGAATCCGCCGCCGCTTCCTCGATCGCGCGGCCATCGGGGGCGGGGCCGCCCTTGGTCGCCGCCTTGATCCGCGCCTGCATGGCGGTGGGGTCCAGCGCCTGGGTCAGGTCATCTTCGAACGCGCCGCCAACAGCGGGCCAGTTCGACTGCGCCCAGCTGGGGCCGGGTTGCGGATCGTCGGGGAGGAAATCGTGGCTTTCGTTGCCCATCGGAACAGACCCTTTGGCGGTGACCGCGCGGCCACCCGTTGCATGCATTTCAAAATCAGGGACAGGCCGCACCCGCACCGGGTGCGGCCATACCCGTTACCAGCTTAACCGCTGATCAGGCACTGGCTCAGGCCAGGTCCTTAAGCAGCCCGGCCAGCGTTTCACCCAGGAGGCTGGGCGAGGGGCTGACGCGGATGCCGGCTTCTTCCATCGCCGCGATCTTGTCTTCGGCGCCGCCCTGGCCGCCCGACACGATCGCGCCGGCGTGGCCCATGCGGCGGCCCGGAGGCGCCGTGCGGCCCGCGATGAAGCCGACCATCGGCTTCTTGCGCCCGCGCTTGGCTTCGTCCTTCAGGAACTGCGCGGCTTCTTCTTCCGCGCTGCCGCCGATTTCACCGATCATGATGATCGACTGGGTTTCGTCGTCGGCCAGGAACAGTTCCAGCACGTCGATGAAGTTGGTGCCGTTCACCGGGTCGCCGCCGATGCCGACCGCGGTGGTCTGGCCCAGGCCGATGTTGGTGGTCTGGAACACCGCTTCATAGGTCAGCGTGCCAGAGCGCGAGACGACGCCGACCGAGCCCTTCTTGAAGATCGAACCCGGCATGATGCCGATCTTGCATTCGTTGGGCGTCAGCACGCCGGGGCAGTTCGGGCCGATCAGGCGGCTCTTGCTGCCCTGCAGCGCGCGCTTCACCCGGACCATGTCGAGTACCGGAATGCCTTCGGTGATGCACACGATCAGTTCCATTTCGGCGTCGATCGCTTCGAGGATCGCGTCCGCCGCGCCCGGAGGCGGCACGTAGATGCAGCTGGCGGTCGCGCCGGTCGCCGCCTTGGCTTCGGCCACGGTGTCGAACTGCGGCAGCCCGATGTGGGTGATCCCGCCCTTGCCGGGGGTCACGCCCGCGACCATCTGCGTGCCGTAATCGAGTGCGGCCTGGGTGTGGAATTCACCGGTCTTGCCGGTCATCCCTTGCGTGATGACCTTGGTATTCTTGTTGACGAGAATCGACATTTTCAAAATCCTCCGATGGCTTGCGCCATAAGTACCTGGCCTTTGAGGCCAAATTTTTTCGAGACCGGATCGGTCCCAGAAATATAGACCACTTCAACGCTGTGGCCCGACTTCCAGCCGGGTTCCCACAGATGCTTGATATTGCCGTCGGGCAGTGGAACCGAACCGGTGTTCGGCTTGCCCATCAGGGTTACCAGTTGATCCAGCGGCAAGGGGGTGGCGGCATCGAAATCATAGATCCGGCAGCCGTTGCCCCAATACCCTTCCTTGTCCTGATAGCGCGATGTCACCAGCCAGAGCGTACGGCCACCCAGTTGCCGGGTGAACTGTGCCCCGCTGACGGTGGCTTCCGGTTCATCCTTGAGCGCGGCTTCGCGCCCGGTGCGGACCAGCTGCGCCAGCCGGGGATCGGCGCCTTCACCGACAGCCTGCCATTTGCCCTTGCGGGCGGCCCGTTCCATCTTGGCGATGTCACGCACCTGGCTGCACACCTGCTTGAAACCCGCGAACAGCGCCCGGTCCCCGGCTGCGGGGAGGGGCGCTGCCGCGGCTGCCGAGGCAGCAAGCAGGGTGAAGATCGCCACGGGCGCGGATCAGGCGAGCGAGGGGTCGATGCCCTTGCAGGCCACCAGCAGTTCCTTGACCGCGTCGACCGAGATCTGCAGGCCGGCCTTGTCGGCTTCGTCCAGTTCGATTTCGATGACCTTTTCAACGCCGTCCGCGCCGATCATCACCGGCACGCCGACGTAGAGGCCGTCCACACCGTACTGGCCATCAACATAGGCCGCGCAGGGCAGGATGCGCTTCTGATCGTTGAGGTAGGCTTCCGCCATCGCGATGCCCGAAGCGGCCGGGGCGTAGAACGCTGAACCGGTGCCGAGCAGGGCGACGATCTCGCCGCCGCCGCCGCGCGTGCGCTTGACGATGGCGTCGATCTTTTCCTGGCTGGACAGGCCCATCTTGACCAGATCAGGGACGGGAATGCCGTTGACGGTGGAATAGCGCACCACCGGGACCATCGTGTCGCCGTGGCCGCCCAGCACGAAGGTGTTCACATCGCGCACCGACACGTCGAATTCATCGGCGATGAAGTGGCTGAAGCGGGCCGAATCCAGCACGCCGGCCATGCCGACGACCTTGTTGTGCGGCAGGCCCGAAAATTCGCGCAGCGCCCAGACCATCGCGTCGAGCGGGTTGGTGATGCAGATGACGAAAGCGTTCGGGGCGTTGTTCTTGATGCCTTCGCCGACCGACTTCATCACCTTGAGGTTGATGCCCAACAGGTCGTCGCGGCTCATCCCCGGCTTGCGGGCGACGCCGGCGGTGACGATGATGACGTCTGCGCCCGCGATGTCGGCATAGTCGTTCGAGCCGGTGATCTTCGCGTCAAAGCCTTCGACCGGGCCGCACTGCGACAGGTCGAGCGCCTTGCCCTGGGGCACGCCTTCCATGATGTCGAACAGGACGATGTCGCCCAGTTCCTTCTGCGCGGCGAGGTGGGCAAGCGTGCCACCGATGTTGCCGGCACCAATGAGGGCAATCTTCTTGCGCGAAGTGGTCTTGGCCATAATCCGACGATGTCCTTCCCTGAATGCGGGATCACGTCTGGCAAAACGGCCGGCCCATACCATCCCGCTGGAATCCGGGCCAACCGGCGAATGTCAGTCGCCCTAAGCTCGCGCGGATACGAATGCAACCCGATAAAAACCGCGTTGGCCAACTATTTTATGATAATAGTTCGCAATTGCAAATAAGGGCGGATTTCGCGGTTCTCGGCATATGAGAACGGCAGGGACGCGCCCTGCCGTAGCGTAAAGCAAAATTGCCAAGCGGCCATCAGCCAGCGACGCGCTTTGGTCCGTCCAGCCGTTCGCGCTCGCGCGCCAGCAGCATGCCCGCCAGATAGTCCGGCACGGCGCGGCTGAAGTAATAGCCCTGGCCCAGCGTACAGCCAGCCGCCTGGACGGCCTGGACCTGCTCGATCGTTTCCAGCCCTTCCGCCACGATCTGCATGTCGAGCGTGGAGGCCATGCCCGAAACCGCGCGGATGATCGCGTCGCTCTTCTTGCCGGCGTTGACGCCGGAGACGAAGCTGCGGTCAACCTTGATCTTCCCGAACGGATACTTGTTGAGATAGCCGAGCGAGGAATAGCCGGTGCCGAAATCGTCGAGGGCAAAGCGCACGCCAGCGGCGGACAGTTCGGCCATGAAATCCTCGGTCTGCTTGGAATGGTCGAGCAGGACCGTTTCGGTGATTTCCAGTTCAAGCCGGTGCGCGGGCAGGCGGGCTTCGCGCAGGGCGTTGAGGATGCCCATCGCCGCGCCGGGCGCCTTGATCTGGAGCGGGGACAGGTTGACGGCCACGGTCACGTCGTCCGGCCACTGCGCGGCGGCGCGGGCGGCTTGCGCGGTAATCCAGTTGCCCAGCGTGATGATCGCGCCGGTTTCCTCGGCCACGGGAATGAACTCGTCCGGGCGCAGCTCGCCCTTGACCGGGTGGAACCAGCGCACCAGCGCCTCGAACGCGCGGATCCGGCCGGTGGCCAGATCGACGATGGGCTGGAAGAAAATCGACAGCTCGTCGCGTTGCAGGGCCAGGCGCAGTTCGGCCTCGATCTCGCGGCGGCGGACCAGATTGCGCGACATCGACGGATCGTAGAAGCTGATCTGGTTCCGCCCGTTGACCTTGGCGTGATAGAGCGCAAGGTCCGCGCCCTGAAACAGCGTTTCCAGATCCTCGCCGTCGTCGGGTTGCAGCGCGATCCCCATCGAGCAGGCGATTTCCAGCCGGTCATCGTCGATCCGGATCGGGCGGGTCACGTCTGCCAGCACGGCCAGCGCAATCGTCTCGGCCTCACGCCGGTCGCGCACGTCGCAGGCGAGGATGAATTCGTCCCCCCCGAACCGGCCGATCACCGCATCCGGTTTGGCCTGGGCGCGCAACCGCTGACCGACTTCGGACAGCACGCGGTCACCGACCTGGTGGCCAAGCGCATCGTTGATGTCCTTGAACTTGTCGAGGTCCAGCCAGAACAGCGCCAGGTTTGGCGTTGCGCGGCGACGCGACATGTATTCGACCAGATAATGGTTCAGGCCCGCGCGGTTGTGCAGGCCGGTCACCACATCGGTCCGGGCCAGATGCTGCATCTTTTCCGCCAGCCGGGCGCTTGTTTCCGCCGCCGCGACCGAATCGCGCAGCGTGTTGAACACTTTCATCGTGATCGAGATCATCCCGACCCACAGCAGCACGATGGCCACGGCCAGCGCGCGGTGCGCCAGATCCTCTCCGCGCCACAGCGCGATGTTGATCGGCGTGAAGATCAGGATCATCTGCCCGATCGAGATCGACGGCCGCCCGGCGTTGCGCGCCGCGATGCCGGTGCCGTAACCGATCGCATAGGCCACCATCAGCAACTGGGCGGTGGCTGGCAGCTTGTACCCCACCGTCATCGCCGCGAACACGCCCAGCACGGCCGAATAGGTGAAGGCGCCGAATTCGTAGAGCAGTTCCATCCGCCGGGCATCGCGATTGCGCACGCGCGGGAGCAGCACGGCCATCACGATCCGCGCAATCGCGATCGTGGTCAGCAGCAGGGCGATTTCGAGAAAGATGCGGTCGGGCGAGTAACTGGCCGCCACCAGGCTGCACAACACGCCGGTGATCGCGCCGATCGCAAGGTTGGCGGGCTGGGTATAGAGCGTCTCGACCAAGGTCTTCCTGACCCGGTCGTCCAGTGCGTTGGTGCGCAGCAGCACTCGCAACATGGTTCGCCAACGTTTGATAGCGCGCTCCGTTCTTCGACCACCATGCCTTAGCGGCGGCATGTCACTGAATGGTTAATGGGGCGATTACCGTGTTGCCGGCAGCGCTCTGGTCGGTTCCGGGCGGCGATCAGCCCCGGCGGGCTTCGATCCGGGCGTGGCAGGCCATCGCCATGCGCCGGTCAAGCGCGCGGCAGATGTCCAGCCAGTGGCGATAGGCCGCGCGGTCGTCCGCGAAAAAGGCGCGTTCGGCATTCTGGCGGGCGACTTCGGCTGCCCGCAGGCCGTGCCGGGCAAAATGCTTGAGTGCATCGCGCAGCACATCGTCGTGACCGGAACGGGTCAGGGCAGGGGCGTTATCGTTGGCGGCAAGGCCCGTAACATCAGCCGCGTGCGCCATCGTTACAAAGGCACTGGCGGCGGTGTTGGCAGACGCGAAACGGATAGTCATGACAATCGCCCGGATGTTGTTTTCTGGGCGAGTTCCCTAGGCCGAACGCGGTAAGGTATGCGTGTAGCAACATGGTTGCCGGACTTTAACCTTCGTCCGCGTCAGGTTCCGGGCTGGCTGATCCACCGGCCGGAGTTCTGGTATTCCGGGCGGACCTGGGTGCTGTCGGGCAGCTTTTCGCCGCGATAGATCGCATCGCCCCCGCGCCCTTCGATCTCGGCGGAATAGGCCGGCGCCGGGCCTGGCCGTGTGCTGGAGGAAGCCGCCGTGGTGGCGCCTCCTGCCTGCGCCGCTTTCAGGCCCGCTTCGAAGGCCTTTTGAACGGCCAGCGGATCCAGCGCGGGATCGGGCTGCCGGTCGGCCGCCATGCTGCGCGGATGGGGGGCGGGCAATGGTTCACCCCCGGCATAGGCAAAGCGGAACGCCGCCGGCTGACCGGCCGCCCCGTTGAAACGATAGAACCGGTGAGCGCCGATCGTGGTGATGTGGAACAGCGACGGCGCCCAATAGGGGTGCACCGCGATGGTGTGATAGTGCGTGGCCAGGCCGACGCTGCGTTCGACATAGCCGGACAGTGCCGCGCGCGCGGTATCCATCGCGCGCAGCCAGAACATCTGGCTGGGCCGCCGCCCCAGCGCGCCATCGCAGGTAAAGCTGAACTGGCAGCCGGTCACCCGCTCCGACCCCTGATAGACCACGCCGCAGACGGTATTGGGATAGCTGGGGTGGGCCACCCGGTTCAGCACCACTTGCGCCACCGCGCGCTGGCCCTGATCGGATTCGCTGGCGGCTTCGTAATAGATCGCGGCGGTCAGGCATTCGAGCGCGCGGGTCCGGTCTACGCCCGAATTGTCGATCCGCATCGCGCGGGCCACGGCCCCGGCCCCGATCGGGCCGCCCGCGTCCGACGTGATGCCATCGCCCAGCACAGGCAGCGGGTCTTCCGCCGCCAGATAGTAGAAGGCGGAGCCGGGAAAGCTTTCGCCCGATTTTTCGAACGGCATCGGTTCGACGGTGACGGTGCGGCGCCCGGCATTGCCGATGTCGAAGCGGGTCCATTGGTCGGGCGCCGCGAGCGCCGGAACCGCGACCGCCACCAGCAGGACCAGCGCCCGCCGCCCCAGGTGCCGCCGCCGCAGCCGCATCGCCAGCGTGCGCGCCCGCGACCGACCGAGCCGCGCGGTGAAATCGCGCGGGCGGGTTTCCAGGGGCAGGGCGGCGGCGTGGATCATCGGCACTTTCGGTTGCGGCACTACGCGCGTGGCGCGTAACCCGCTTTGGCCGTGCGCGCATCCGCGAAGTCTGCGCCGTGCCGTTGCGGGACGGCCCAGCCTCTATCCGTTAAGCGGTTAAGAAATCGCGCCTCCCGGACATGGCCTTGCGCAGGGCGGCAACCCGGCCTAAAGGCCACCCCACGTCATGGGTTGCCAGCGCCAGCTGGCCTAAGAGGGAAGCGGGTTGAATGCCCGCGCTGCCCCCGCAACTGTGACCGGGGAGCGAACCGCCATTTACGCCACTGGGCAACCGGGAAGGCAGGCGGCCAGCGTTGATCCGGGAGCCAGGAGACCTGCCGATGACGGTCGTTCCGCGCCGGGCGGGGTGTACCGGAATGCAGCGTGGTCCCGCGAATTCGTGCGGGTCCTCTCGCCATGAACGGCATTCGTTCATAACGGGAGTATTGCGCTTGAAATATCTGTTTTTGCTGGGTTGTTCGCTGCTGTCCACCGCTCCGGCGCTGGCGCAGGATAGTGCTGCCGACGATGAGTCGGGCGAGCAGATCATCCTCTATCACCCTTACCGCGATACCTACATCACCGTGGTCGCCACCGGTCAGGTGGAACCGCTGGTGCGCTCTGGCCAGTCGATCAGCGTGGTCGGCCGGGACGAGATCGAGGCGGTGCAGGGGCCAGACCTGACCCGCGTGCTGGAACGCCTGCCCGGCGTCACCACCGCGCGCAGCGGCGGGCTGGGCAGCCAGACCAGCCTGTTCGTGCGCGGCGCCAATTCGCAGCATCTGCTGGTGACGATTGACGGCGTGCGCATGGCCGATGTCGCCTCGCCCAGTGGCGGGTTAGACCTGGGCACGCTGCTGACCGGCAGCGTGGCCAAGCTGGAACTGCTGCGCGGATCGAACAGCGTGGCCTGGGGCAGCGATGCCATGGGCGGGGTGCTGGCGGTGACCACCAGGGTGCCGGATGGCGTGACGGGATCGCTGGAATATGGCGCGCATGACAGCCTCACCGCCGGGGCCAGCGCCGGGACTGCGGGCAATGGCTATAACCTTGCCGTCAGCGGTGGCTTTGCCCGGACCGACGGGATCTCCGCCTATGCTGGCGGGACGGAGCCGGATGGATTCCGCCAGTGGCATGGCACGGTGCAGGGCGGGGCGGAACTGGTATCGAACCTGTGGCTGCGCGCGGTTGGTCGCTATGCTGACAGCAAGGTGGATTTCGACGGCTATCCCGCGCCGAACTATGCTTTTGCCGATACGCCCGAATACCAGACCACCCGGCAGGGTTCGGGCCGGGTCGGGCTGGATTATTCCGGCAAAGGCCTGAAACTGGCGGCGGGGCTGGCACTCTCCGACACGCGCCGGTCCTACTTCGACCCGACGTATGGCGCCGCATCCAGCTTTGACACCACCGGGCGCAGCTGGCGTGCGGACGTGAAGGGCCGGGCCGACCTCAGCGACGCCGTCGTGTTCGATTTCGGCGCGGACAGCGAATGGACGCGGTTTTCGACCACGTTCGACGCGCGGCAGGAGGCCCGCCTGTCCAGTGGTCACGCGCTGCTGGGCTATCACGGCGGTAACATTCACCTGACCGGCGGGGTGCGGCTGGACGACCATGACCGGTTCGGCTCGCACTGGACTTTCGGGGCCAACGGCGCGGTGGATCTGGGCGACGAGCTGCGCCTGCGCGCCAGCTTTGGTGAGGGGTTCAAGGCCCCGACGCTCTATCAGCTGTATGGTTACGGCGGGAACGTGGCGCTGCGGCCGGAAACCTCCACCGCGTTCGATGCCGGGATCGAGCTGGGCGACCGGGGCGGCTATCGCCACTTCGCGGTCACGCTGTTCCGCCGCGACAGCCGTAACCTGATCGATTACGTCTCGCCCAGCGGCTATTTCAACACCGGCCGCACCCGGTCCGAAGGGGTTGAGGCGGAACTGACCGGCGAGTTGACCGATGGGCTGCGCGGTTATGCCAGCTACAGCTATACCAAGTCCGTCAATCGTCAGACCGGCAAAGACCTGGCCCGCCGCCCGCGCCATGCATTCAGCACCGGGCTGGACTGGACCACGCCGCTGGCCGAGTTGAAGCTGGGCGCGGACTTGCGCGTCGTGTCGGATAGTTTTGACGATGGCGGAAACTTCACCCGGCTGGACGGCTTTGCACTGGTGACGGTGCGGGCTAGCCTGCCGGTGACGGAGCAGGTGGAACTGTTCGGCCGGGTCGAGAACCTAGGCAACAAGCAGTACCAGACGGTCGCCGGTTACGGCACTTATGGCCGCTCGGCCTACGCCGGGGTCCGCGCGCGGTGGTAATTCGTCACCCTTCCTCCCCGAACCGGGGAGGGGGACCATCCGCAGGATGGTGGAGGGGCGCGCGCGGGCGTTCTTGCCCTCGCGGGGCGGCGCTTGCGGCACTTGCCCCTCCACCGCTTGCGGCGGTCCCCCTCCTCTGGCCGGGGAGGATCTGGGTGGGCGTGATCGCGCTGGCGCTGGGTGCTTGCACCGCGGCCCCGGCGCGAGAGGCGCCGCCGCCGTTGCCCCGCATCGTCAGTCTGAACCCCTGCACCGATGCCATCCTGGCCGAAGTGGCCGATCCGGGCCAAGTGCTGGCGCTGTCCAGCTACAGCCACGATCCCGCGTCCAGTTCGATGGACATTGCCACTGCCCGACGCTTTCGCGCGGTAGGCGGGACGGTGGAGGAAGTTGCGGCGCTGCGGCCCGATGTTGTCCTGTCGGGCAACTTCATGGCCCCCGCCACGCGCGGCGCGCTGGAGCGGCTGGGCGCCCGGCTGGAACTGTTGCCTATTGCCCAGACGGTGGCCGACAGCCGCGCGCAAGTGCGCCGGATTGCGGTGCTGGCCGGCCATCCGCAACGCGGTGAGGCGTTGATTGCACGGATCGATGCGGCACTGGCGACGGCGCGGCCCACTGGCGGCGCGCCGGTTCCCGCGCTGGTCTGGCAATCGGGCGGGATGGTGCCGGGGCCGGATACCCTGATCGCGGACCTGCTGGCCCGCACCGGTTTCACCAACGCCGCCGCCGCGCGCGGACTGGGGCAGGCGGACCTCTTGCCGCTGGAACAAGTGCTGGCCGATCCGCCGCGCGTGATCCTCACCGCGGGTAGCCTGCATGGCAACGAGGACCGGTTGCTGCGGCATCCGTCGCTTGATGCGTTGGGTGACCAGACCACTCGCGCCCCGCTCGACGCCAACCTGCTGTGGTGCGGCGGCCCGACGATCATCCGTGCCGCCGGGCGGCTGTCCGAAGTGCGGCGGGCGCTGTGACCCGACTCAACGCATGGCTGCTGCTCGCGCTGACAATTGCCGTGACGCTGTCCTTGCTGACTGGCCGGGTGTGGATCGACCCGTTCGATCCGCAGCTGCCCAATGCCGCCGTGATCTTTATCGAACTGCGCCTGCCGCGCGCGGTGCTGGCGCTGGTGCTGGGGGCAGGGCTGGGTGCGGCGGGTGCGGCGATGCAGGGATACTTGCGCAATCCGCTGGCCGATCCGGGCCTGTTCGGGATTGCCCCCGGCGCGGCGCTGGGCGCGGTGCTGAGCTTCTGGACCGGCTGGGCCTCCAGCGGCTGGGCGCTGCCGCTGTTCGCGCTGGCGGGGGCGGGCGGGGCGATGGCGCTGCTCGGCGCGATTGCGGGGCGCAGCGGCGGGGTACTGCTGTTCACGCTGGCGGGGATGATGATCGCCAGCCTCGCGGGCGCACTGATGAGCCTCGCGATCAGCCTCTCGCCCACCCCCTTCGCGATGAGCGAGATCGTCACCTGGCTGATGGGCGCGCTGGTCGATCGCGGTTGGGCCGATGTGTGGATTGCCGCGCCGCTGACGCTGGTCGGGATCGCCGTGCTGCTGCGCGCCGGACGCAGCCTTGATGCGCTGACCCTGGGCGAGGTCGCCGCGCGGTCGCTGGGGATCGATCCGCGGCGTTTGCAGGTGCTGATGATTGCCGGGATCGGGCTGACCGTGGGCGCGGGCGTGGCCGTCGCGGGGATCATCGGCTTCGTTGGCCTGATGGTGCCGCACTTCGTCCGCCCGCTGACCGATCGCCGCCCGTCGAGCCTGATTGTGCCGAGCGCGCTGGCCGGTGCCTTGTTGCTGCTGGTGGCGGACGGTCTGTGCCGGATTGTGCCGCTGGCGGGTGGTGAACTGCGCCTCGGTATCGCGCTGTCACTGCTCGGCGCGCCGTTTTTCCTGCACTTGCTGCTGCGGCTGCGGAGGGAGCTGGCATGATGCTGGTTGGTGCAAACCTGACGCTGTCAGGGCGACTGAACGATGTGTCAGTCAGTCTCAACCCCGGCGAGGTTACCGTCATTTGCGGCCCCAATGGCGCAGGAAAATCCTCGCTGCTGGCGGCGCTTGCCGGGCTGATTATTCCCGATCACGGCGCCGTCACACTGGACGAAACGCCGCTATCCCGACTGCCCGCCACTGCTCGTGCGCAGGCCATCGGCTTTCTGCCGCAAAGCGCCGATGTCGCCTGGGACGTCACGGTCGAGACATTGGCAGTGCTGGGCCGCTTGCCCTGGCGCAGCAGTGCGGCAACCGATGCGACGGCCGTGAACGCGGCGCTGGCAGCGCTGCAGCTGGATTCCTTGCGCGACCGTCCGGTATCGCAGCTATCCGGCGGCGAACGCGCCCGCGCGCTGCTGGCGCGGGTGCTGGCCGGGGAACCGCGCTGGTTGCTGGCGGATGAGCCGCTCGCCAACCTGGATCTGGCGCATCAGCTCGCGCTGCTGGAACGGATGCGCAAGCTGGCGCGCGATCGCGGGCTGGGCGTGGTGCTGGTGCTGCACGATCTGGCGCAGGCGATGAACTATGCCGATCGCGTGCTGGTGCTCGATCTGGGGGCATTGGTGGCCGATGGCCCGCCCGAAGCGGTGCTGACCGAAGACCTGATCCGCGTGGTGTGGGGTGTACCCGCGCGCTGGCTGGGACAGCCGGGCGCGCGGGCATTGCTTCCCGGCTGAATTACTTCAGGCCGCGGGCCTTCAGCATCGGTTCGACGCCGGGATCGCGGCCCGCAAAGGCGCGGTACATTTCGGCGTAGTCCTTGCTGTTGCCCTGGCTCAGTACCATGTCG
This sequence comes from Novosphingobium sp., assembly GCA_041909515.1. GTDB lineage: Bacteria > Pseudomonadota > Alphaproteobacteria > Sphingomonadales > Sphingomonadaceae > Novosphingobium. The sequence continues at coordinate 116,013 of JAYRDH010000001.1, forward strand.
CGGAAGCGCTGGCCGTTCTCGCGGGTCATCCCGCCGTTCTCGACGAACCACTGATAGGCGTCGTGGTTCAGCATTTCGGTCCACTGATAGGCGTAATAGCCCGCCGCATAGCCGCCGCCCCAGATGTGGCGGAAATAGCTGGTTCGATAGCGCGGCGGAACCTTGGTGGTCAGCAGGCCGAGCGAGCCGAGCGCCTGGTTTTCGAACGCGTTGACGTCCTGCCGGCCCGCGCTGGCGGGCAGGGCGTGCCACTTCTGGTCGAGGATCGCGGCGGTCAGTGCCTCGCCCAGCGCATAGCCCTGGTTGAACCGCGCAGCGCGTTCCACCTTGGCGACCAGATCCTTCGGCATCGGTGCACCGGTTTGGTAATGCTTGGCAAAGTTGGCGAACACGCGCGGTTCGGTCATCCAGTTCTCATTGAACTGGCTGGGGAATTCCACGAAGTCGCGGGCGGTGCTGGCGCCCGAAATCGACGGATAGCGCTGGTTTGACAGGATGCCGTGCAGCGCATGGCCGAATTCGTGGAACATCGTTTCCGCATCGGTGAAGCTGATCAGCAGCGGCTGGCCCGGTGCGGGCTTGGGCGAGTTCTGGACGTTGAACACGACCGGCTTGGTGCCCATCAGGTGCGACTGGTCGACAAAGTTCGACATCCACGCGCCGCCCTGCTTGTTGTCGCGCTTCCACGGGTCGAAATAGAACAGCGCCATTTCGCTGCCGTCCTTGTCATAGACGGTATAGACGGTGACGTCCGGGTGATAGACCGGCAGATCATCGCGCTTCTTGAAGGTCAGCCCGTAAAGCTGGTTCGCGGCGAAGAATACGCCGTTTTCCAGCACGTTGGTGATTTCGAAGTACGGCTTCACCTGGCTTTCATCGAAGGCGTACTTTTCCTTGCGCAGGCGCTCGGCATAGAAATCCCAGTCCCACGGCTCGACGCTGAACTTGCCGCCGCTGCGCTTGATCAACGCGTCGATCTCGTCCGCTTCGCGCTGTTGCGCAGCGGCAAGGGCGGGGACCAGGCCTTCCATGAACTTCAGCGCGTTGCCGGGGTTCTTGGCCATCTGGTCCGACATGGTGAAGCTGGCATAGTCGGCAAAGCCCAGCAGCTGAGCCTTTTCGGCGCGCAACTGCGCCAGTTCGGAAATCAGCGCGCGGGTGTCGTTCGCGCCGCCGCGCTCGGTGCGGTTCCAGCTCGCGTCGAACAGCGCCTTGCGGGTGGCGCGGTTGCTCAGCTTGACGAGCAGCGGTTGCTGGGTGGTGTTCTGGAGTGGCAGGAGGAACTTGCCCTTCATGCCCCGGTCCGCCGCCGCCTTGGCCGCCGTGGCGATTTCCGCCTCGGACAGGCCGGCCAGTTCCGCCTTGGTGTTCACTACCAGCGCCGCATCGCGCGTGCCGGCGGTCAACTTCTGCCCGAAGTCGGTCTGGAGCGTTGAAATCCGCCCGTTGAGCGTCTTCAGCTTTTCCTTGTCCGCGCCTTGCAGCATCGCGCCGTTCTGGACGAAGCGGTCATAGGTCAGCTTGAGCAGGCGCTGCTCATCTGCGGCAAGGCCCAGACTGTCGCGCTGATCGTAGAGCGCCTTGACCCGCGCGAACAGCTTTTCGTTGAGATAGATGGCATCGCGCAGCGCGGCCAGTTTCGGCGCGGTCGCGCTGTCCACCTTGTCCAGCGTGTCGTTGGTGTTGGCAGAGGTCAGCGCGCTGAACACGTAATAGGCGCGGGTCAGCATCTGGCCCGACTTTTCCATCGCGACCATCGTGTTTTCGAACGTCGGCGCGGCCGGGTTGTTGGCGATGGCGTTGATTTCCGCCTCGTTGATGGCGATGCCCTGCTCGATCGCGGGCTGGAAATCGCTGTCCTTGATCTTGCTGAAGTCCGGCGTCTGGAACGGCAGGGTAGAGGGCTGGGCGAAGACGCCGGTGCCTTCCGGGATGACCGGGGCATAGGGCGCCGGAGCGGGGGCCGCTTCGACCGGCGGGACCGAAGCGACCGAATCCACCTGACCGGAACAACCGGCCATGGCGAGCGCGGAGAGCGAAACGAGGGCGAGCTTGTGCATGGATAGTCCTTGAAATGACCATGCCGGGGCAGCGCAATGGCCGCCCCGGACAGGTTGGATAGGTCTGATTACCAGATCTTTGCCCGCTGTTCAGGGGCAATGTACATCGCATCGCCCGGCTTCACCCCGAACGCCTGATACCATGCCTCGATATTGCGCGTCGGGCCAAGCAGGCGGAAGCGCTGCGGGCTGTGCGGATCGGTCGCCACCTGGTTGCGGATCGCGTCCTCGCGGGCCTTGCCGCGCCAGACTTGCGCAAACGCCAGGAACAGCCGCTGTTCACCGGTCAGCCCGTCGATTACCGGCGCATCCTTGCCGTTCAGCGACTTGCGATAGGCATCGAGCGTGACCAGCAGCCCGGCCAGATCGGCGATGTTTTCGCCCATCGTCAGGTCCGGATTGACGAACGCGCCGGGGGCGGCCTCATACTTGGCGTACTGGTCGCCGAAGACTTTGGCGCGTTCCTCGAACCGCTTGCCATCGTCCGCACCCCACCAGTCGCGCACCGCGCCATTGGCGTCGATCTTGCGGCCCTGATCGTCGAAGCCGTGGATGATCTCGTGTCCGATCACCGCGCCGATCGCGCCGTAATTGACCGCATCGTCCGCTGCCGGATCGAAGAACGGCGCCTGCAAAATGCCCGCAGGGAACACGATCTTGTTTTCCAGCCCGCCGTTGTAGGCGTTCACCGTCTGCGGGTTCATGCCCCACTTCTTGCGGTCCACCTTCTGGCCCAGGTCCGCCATCATGTAGGCATAGTTGAACTTGCCCGCGCGCTTGACGTTTCCGTAAAGGTCATCCGCCTTCACTTCCAGCGCGTCGTAATTGCGGAACTTGTCGGGATAGCCGACCATCACGTCCATCCGGGCCAGCTTTTCCAGCGCGGCGGCCTTGGTCGGCTCGCTCATCCAGTCATTCGCCTTGATCCGGTCGGCCATGGCCAGGTTCAGGTTGGCCACCAGTGCTTCCATTTTGGCCTTCGATGAAGCCGGGAAGTAGCGCGCGACATAGTCCTGCCCGACCAGTTCGCCCAGTGCCCCATCGACCTGCCCCACCGCGCGCCGCCAGCGTGGGCGCTGCTGGGTCTGGCCGCTCAGCGTCTTGACGTATTCGAACCGGCTGTCGACCATCGCCTTGGTCAGATAGGGCGCGGCCTGATCGGCGATGTGGAACGCCTGCCACAGCTTCAGCGTTGCCAGCGGGGTTTTGTCATAGAGCGAGGCGATGTCGCGGATCGCGGTATTCTCGTTGACGATGATCCGCTGCTGCGGCCCGATCCCTGCGCCCTCCATCAGCGCCCCCCATTCGATGCCCGGCGCATAGCTCATCAGCTGCGCGCTGCTCATCGGGTTGTTGACCTTGTCGATGTCGCGCCGGTCGGCCACTTTCCAGCTGACCTCGGCGATGGCCGTTTCAAATGCCATGATCGTCTTGGCCGCAGCCTTGGGGTTGGCATGGCCGATGGCCTTCATCGTGCGCTCGATATAAGCGACATAGGCGGTGCGCTGGGCCTTGAACTGGTCCGAGAAGTAATATTCGCGTTCCGGCAGGCCGATGCCGCCCTGGCTCATCCACAGCACGTTCATGGTCGGATCGGCGGAGTCGGCATAAGGGCCGGCATCGACCAGCGAGATGCCGAACTGGCCCGCGGTGGCGCCCATGAACCGGCTGAAGTCACGCTTGGTGGCAATCGCGTCCAGCACGGCCAGATCGGCCTTGAGCGGAGCCAGCCCCAGTTTCTCAACCCCGGCTTCGTCCATGTAGCTGCCATAGAACGCGCGATACTTGGCGTCAGCCGGGCCTTCGGTGATCAGCTTCTGCAGCTGTTCCTGGGTCGTCTCACGCAAATCGTTGAAGGCGCCCACGCTGGGCCGGTCGGCCGGAATCTCGGTTGCGTCGAGCCACTTGCCGCTGGTGTAGCGCTGGAAATCGTCACCCGGCTTGACCGCCGTGTCCATGGCCGAAAGGTCAACCCCCCAGGTGCCGAAGTGGGGCTTGGCGGCGGCTGGTGCCTCAACCGGGGCGGTCGGTTCGGTCTGGGCCAGTGCGGGTGCTGCCCCCAGTGCCAGCGCGGCGACGGTGAGCAAAAGGCGGGTCTTCATGGTGCGTGTTCCCCTCAGAACAGATCAGCCAGAAGCGCCCATCCGCCCCGGCCATGCTGCCGCTTGGGTCGCGCGCGCGGGCGTGCAAGTCAATGTCGTTGGCCGAACAGGATGGCGCGTTGGTCGGCGCGGGAGCCGGTGCTGGTGGGGCAGGGGGGCGAAATACCGCATTGCGCAAGGGGCCGGATGATCGCACTTTGCCCACAAGGTGCGGTCCCGTGCCTCTTGCCTCCTGTGAACAGATATGGAACAGACGCGACCCATGTCGCTAAACAAAATCGTGGTGCGCGGCGCGCGCGAGCACAACCTCAAGGGCTTTGACGTCGAGCTTCCGCGCGACAGCCTGATCGTGATCACCGGCCTGTCGGGCTCCGGCAAGTCGAGCCTGGCGTTCGACACGATCTATGCCGAAGGGCAGCGGCGCTATGTCGAGAGCCTGAGCGCCTATGCCCGCCAGTTCCTGGAAATGATGCAGAAGCCGGATGTGGAGCACATCGACGGCCTCAGCCCGGCAATCTCGATCGAGCAGAAGACCACCAGCCGCAACCCGCGCTCCACGGTGGCGACGGTGACCGAAATTTACGATTACATGCGCCTGCTGTGGGCGCGGGTGGGGGTGCCCTATTCCCCCGCCACAGGCGAGCCGATTGCGGCGCAGACCGTCAGCCAGATGGTCGACCGGGTCATGGCCCTGCCGGAAGGGACGCGGGCCTATCTGCTTGCCCCCGTGGTCCGCGCCCGCAAGGGGGAATACCGCAAGGAACTGGCCGAATGGCAGCGCGCTGGATACACCCGCGTGCGCATCGATGGCGAGTTTTACGCCATCGAGGACGCCCCCGCGCTCGACAAGAAGTACAAGCACGACATCGAGGTCGTGGTGGACCGGATCGCGGTGCGCGACGGCATCCAGACCCGGCTGGCCGACAGTTTCGAACAGGCGCTGAAACTGGCCGACGGGCTGACGTTTGTCGATCTGGCAGATGGGGTGGTGCCGGGCCGCGAGGAGGAGAAGGGGGGCGCCATGAAAGGCGCGGGCCTGCCGCCCAACCGGATCGTGTTCAGCGAAAAGTTCGCCTGCCCGGTGTCCGGTTTCACCATCGAATCCATCGAACCGCGCCTGTTCTCGTTCAACGCCCCGCAGGGGGCCTGTCCGGCCTGTGACGGGCTGGGCGAAAAGCTGCTGTTCGATCCGCAGCTGGTTGTGCCGAATGAAACGCTCAGTTTGAAGCAGGGGGCGATCGTCCCGTGGGCGAAATCCAACCCGCCGTCGCCCTATTATATGCAGGTGCTGGCCAGTCTGGCGGCTGAATTCGGGTTCAGCCTGGACACGCCGTGGCAGGACTTGCCCGGCGAAGTGCAGCTGGTGATCCTGTTCGGCACCGGCGGCAAGGCCGTGCCGTTGACCTTCATCGACGGCAAGAAGAGCTATACCGTGAACAAGGCCTTCGAAGGCGTGATCGGCAACCTCAACCGCCGGATGCTGCAAACCGAAAGCGCATGGATGCGTGAGGAACTGGGCAAGTTCCAGACCGCGCAACCCTGCGAAACCTGCGACGGCGCGCGCTTGAAGCCAGAGGCGCTGGCGGTGAAAGTCGCGGGCCAGCACATCTCGTCGCGCACGCGGCTGTCGGTGGCGGATGCGCTGGCGTGGTTTTCCGGGCTGAATGACCACCTGACCAGCCAGCAGCAGAAGATCGCCAAGGCCATCCTCAAGGAAATCAACGAGCGTCTGGGTTTCCTCAACAACGTCGGGCTGGATTACCTCAATCTCGACCGGACCAGCGGAACGCTGTCGGGTGGGGAAAGCCAGCGCATCCGCCTTGCCAGCCAGATCGGCAGCGGGCTGTCGGGCGTGCTCTATGTGCTGGACGAGCCCAGCATCGGCCTGCACCAGCGTGACAACGATCGGCTGCTGGAAACGCTGCGCCGCCTGCGTGACCTGGGCAACACCGTGATCGTGGTTGAGCATGATGAGGATGCGATCCGAACCGCTGACCATATCGTCGACCTTGGCCCTGGCGCGGGCGTCCACGGGGGCGAGATCGTGGCGCAGGGCACGCTGAAGGACATCCTGAAATCCAAGACCAGCCTGACCGGGCAGTACCTGTCGGGCGTGCGCAAGATCGATGTGCCCACGCAGCGGCGCAAGGGCAACGGTCACTACATCACCGTGCACAATGCGCGGGCCAACAACCTGACCGGGGTGACGGCCAATTTCCCGCTCGGCACGTTCTGCTGCGTGACGGGGGTGTCGGGCAGCGGCAAGTCCAGCCTGACGCTCGATACGCTGCACGCCGGCGCGGCGCGGGCGCTCAACGGCGCGCGGGTGATCGCGGGCGCGCATGACAAGATTACGGGCCTGGAACTGTGCGACAAGGTGATCGAGATTGACCAGTCCCCCATCGGCCGCACCCCGCGTTCTAACCCGGCGACATACACCGGTGCGTTCACCCAGATCCGCGACTGGTTCGCGGGGCTGCCGGAATCCGCGGCGCGCGGTTACAAGGCCGGACGGTTCAGCTTCAACGTCAAGGGCGGGCGCTGCGAAAAGTGCCAGGGCGACGGGCTGATCAAGATCGAGATGCACTTCCTGCCCGACGTCTATGTCACTTGCGAGGAGTGCAACGGCAAGCGCTACAACCGTGAAACGCTTGAAGTGAAGTTCAAAGGCTACTCGATTGCCGACGTGCTCGACATGACGATCGAGGACGCGGAAGAGTTCTTCAAGGCTGTCCCGCCGATCCGCGACAAGATGGCGATGCTGAACGAGGTTGGCCTGGGCTATGTCAAGGTCGGCCAACAGGCCACCACGCTGTCGGGTGGTGAGGCGCAGCGCGTGAAACTGGCCAAGGAGCTTAGCCGCCGCTCAACCGGGCAAACGCTCTATATCCTGGACGAGCCGACCACCGGCCTGCATTTCGAGGACGTGCGCAAACTGCTGGAAGTGCTGCACCGGCTGGTCGACCAGGGCAACAGCGTGGTGGTGATCGAGCACAACCTGGACGTCATCAAGACGGCCGACTGGATCATTGATCTTGGTCCCGAAGGTGGGGTGCGTGGGGGAGAGATCGTGGCGGAGGGCACGCCAGAACAAGTGGCAGCCAATCCGCGCAGCTTTACCGGGCAGTACCTGAAACCCATGCTGTGATTCCGCCCCGGCCACGGGGTGGGGCGGTAGAAGTTGGTCCAATTCATTTGACCGCGCGCGCCCATCGGGCATGATCGGCCAAACAGGAGAGGGACCACTACTTATGCTCGATACTCTTGCCCCGTTTGTCGGGCTGATTGGCCTGATCGGATTTGCCGGCCTTGCCGGGATCAAGCTGCCGGTCAACAAATCCCGCCCCGGTGGCGGTATCCGTATGCTGGGGTTGCTGGGGTTGGCCGGCCTGATCGGCTTCTGGGTTCCGGGGGCAGGGGCGATCGGCGCCAGCGGCGCGCTGGGGCTGTGGAACCATCAGAACCCCCGGCTGGCATTCTGGGGGAAGCTGGGTTGGACGAGCGTGGCTGGCCTGCCTTACCTGCTGCGGTGGGCGCTGGGGTGACCGGTTCGTCTCGCAACTAAATTCACAATTGCGAACTTTTCACGCACACGAAAATGTGTCACAAGGATTCGGGAGCGGGCGCTGGGCTGCGTCCCGATGAAATGTGAGAAAAGGATGCATCATGGCAGAATCGCTTGAATCCATGCTCGCCGGGACGGGCGATATCGTTGACCTGTTGCGCAACCAGCAGGTCGGGCCGAACGTTTATCCGGGCGTGCCTGCGGAATATTCCAACTGGCGCAGCGAGCAGTGGGCCTGGCAGCACACCGCCGTGCTTTACAACCAGAGCTATCACATGGTGGATCTGGAAGTGCGCGGGCCGGATGCGTTCGCCATGCTGAACTATCTGGCGATCAATAGCTTCAAGGGCTTCGTGCCGGACAAGGCCAAGCAGTTCGTGCCGTGCACCCCTGCCGGGCACGTGATCGGCGACGTTATCCTGTTCTATCTTGAGGAGGAGCGGTTCAACCTGGTCGGCCGTGCACCGTCGATCGAGTGGGTCGAATTCCATGCCGCGTCAGGTAAGTGGAATGTCGAGGTTGAGCGTGACGAGCGCTGGGCGATGCGCACCGATGGCAAGCGCAAGAACTATCGCTTCCAGGTCCAGGGGCCGAACGCGATGAAAATCATCGAAAAGGCCACCGGGATTACCCCGCCGGACCTCAAGTTCTTCAACATCACCCACCTGACCATCGCGGGCAAGACCGTGCACGCGCTGCGCCACGGGATGGCCGGGCAGCCGGGCTGGGAACTCTATGGCCCGTGGGAAGATTACGGCGCGGTTCACGCCGCGCTGGTTGAAGCGGGCAAGGAATACGGCATGGCACTGGTCGGCGGCCGGGCCTATTCGTCGAACACGCTGGAATCGGGCTGGATTCCGTCGCCGCTTCCCGCAATCTATACCGGCGATGATCTCAAGCCGTTCCGCGAATGGCTCTCGGCCAATTCGTACGCCGGCAAGTGCTCGATCGGCGGTTCCTATGTGCCGGACAGCATCGAGGGTTACTACCTGACGCCGTGGGATCTGGGCTATGGTCCGTTCGTGAAGTTCGACCATGACTTCATCGGGCGTGAGGCGTTGGAAAAGATCGCAGCTGGGCCGCACCGCAAGAAGGTGACGCTGGCGCTCGACAACGAAGACGTGATGCGCGTGCAATCGTCGGCGCTGTCAAAGGGTGACCGCGCGAAGTTCATGGAATACCCCAGCGCGGTCTATGCAATGCACCCGTTCGACGAAGTGCGCGCCGAAGATGGCAGCTTGGTGGGCCTGTCGACCTGGATCGGCTACACCGCGAACGAGGGCAAGTTCCTGACGCTGGCAATGCTGGATGCCAAGTATGCCGAACCGGGCACCAAGGTCTCACTGATCTGGGGTGAACCCAATGGCGGCACGTCCAAGCCGACCGTCGAACCGCACGTCCAGACTGCAATCAAGGCCGTTGTCGCTGCGGTTCCTTACGTGGAAGCCGCCCGTGACAACTATGCCGATGGCTGGCGGACGAAGGGAGCCTGAGGGTCAGGCCCTAGGCTCCGGCAAGGCTCGCTGCCGCACGTGACAGTGCGGCGCGGGCCTTCGCCGCAACTTGTGCGTTGAAGCGCACTTCCGGGATCGCGACGGCAAACGCGCCGACGACTTCCCCCTTAAGCCATGCCGCCGCGCCAAGGCCGCAGATGCCCAGGGTATTTTCCTCGTGCGCCTCGGCCACACCCTCGCGCCGGATCAGTTCCAGCGCCGGGCGCAAGTCCGCTTCATCGACCAGCGTATGGGCGGTATAGCGAGGGCGGGGGCATTCCGCGAAATAGCGCGCCAGTTCCTGTTCGGGCAGCGCGGCCAGAATCGCCTTGCCTGCCGCCAATGCATGCAGCGGCTTGCGGTGGCCCGGTTCGATCGCATAGCGCAGGGCCTGGCCGCTGGCCTCGGTCACCAGTGCTTCCACTTCCCAGTCGGTGCGAACCATGAAGCTGGCGGTTTCGTCCAGTTCGCTGCGCAGCACCTTGACCAGCGGCTCGACCCGGTCGGCCAGGGTCAGGCTGGTGCGCGGTACGATCAACCGGTGCAGCCCCGGCCCCGGACGATAGCGCCGTCCGTCGCGAACCAGATATTCCCGTTCCGCCAGAGTGCCCAGGAGATAGGACAGGCTGGATACCGGAATATCCAGGGCCGCGGCAATGTCCTGCGCGATTGGCCCTTGCGGGTGCGCGACCACGAACTCGATGATGTCGAGCGTGCGCATCGCCGACTTGACAGTGTTGGATGGTGCCTGGGTGGCCTGAGATTGCGGCATTACCAGGCCAGACTTCCGCGTCGTTCCGAAAAGCGCCAGCCATCGGGGGTCAGCTCGAAGCGGTCATGGAACGATCCGGCTAACGGGTTACCGGTTTCCGTAAAGAGGATCATCGCGCTGGTGCCGCGCGCGGACGTCGGGCTGTCGACGTCGATCACGACATTCGAGCAGACGTGCCGGGTCTTGCGCGGGGGGCGGCTCTGGAAAGCGGCTAAAATGGCGGATCGGCCAACGATCGGCGCATCGGGAGCCGTCGGGCGGGTCATCAACCCGCCCTCCGTGTAAAGCGCCGCGACTTCGTCCCAGCGCGCCTGGTCATTGAGGTTGGCGTAGAGCGCGATAAGCCGCGCGCAATCGGCTTCGATGGCGCGGCGCTCCTCCGCAGGGATGGCGCGCTGTTTCACAGGCGACTCGCGGCGATGTCCGCGCCTTCGCGCAAGTTGCGCAGCTTGCGCCAGGTCACGATGGGATCGATCTTGCCATAGCCCGCGAAGGTGCCGAACCCGCAGTCCGTGCTGGCAACCACGCGGTCCGCCCCGACGATGTCGGCGAAGCGCTCGATCCGCTGCGCGATCAGTTCCGGATGCTCGACATAGTTGGAGCAGGTATCGATCATGCCGGGGGCCAGGATCTTCCAGTCGGGCAGCTTGGCATCCTTCCACACCTTCCATTCGTGTTCGTGGCGCGGGTTGGCGGCTTCGAACAGGACGGTGGCGGGGCGGGCCTTGATGACGATGTCGATCACTTTTTCCAGCGCGATGTCGTGATCGTGCGGGCCTTCATAGTTGCCCCAGCACACGTGCATCCGCATCCGTTCGGGCGGAATGTTGGCGGTGGCGGCGTTCAGCGCTTCGACATTGGCGGCGGCGATCTTGAGGAACTCTTCCTCGGTTGCGTCCTGATAGCCGGTGTGGCGACTCATCGCCAGGTCCGGGCAATCCAGTTGGAGGTAGAAGCCCGCATCCACGATCGTTTCGTACTCCTCGCGCATCGCGTCGACCAGCGCGGCGAGGTAGGCTTCGTGACTGGGGTAGAACCGGTTCACCTGGAACGCGGTAATCAGCCCCGGCGACGCGGCGTTCATGAACGCTTCGGTATCCGGCGCTGCATGGGCATCGAGTGCGGCGCGGAAGCGGCGGATGTCGTCGTGGAGCGGCTCCAGCGTGATCAGCTTGACCTCGTCAATGCAGCTGGCACGAACGAATTCCTGGCTGCCCATGATCGCGGACAGCTTCTTGGCGAGGTCCGGCACTTCGGCCAGGTCGGCGGCGGGCTTGCGGTCGGTATGGCCGCCAAAGCCGGACAGCCGCTCGATCATGTAGGTCGAATAGCCGACCTTGCCCAGTTCCCCGTCGGAGACGATGCTCACTCCGGCGGCAACCTGCTGTTGCACCGCATCGGCAACGGCCGCGCTCACCACCCGGTCGAATTCGGCCGCATCATAGGGTTTGCCCGCATCGCGCGCCAGCAACAGCGGGGTCAGCTCATCCCCGCGCGGCAGGCTGCCGACGTGAGTGGTCTTGATGTGGGTCATGCGACGTCCTCTCGCTCAAACGAATTTGTGAAACATTCGCATATATGAACGGGCGTGGCAAATGCAGATCGCGGTCACAGCAGTAACAGGGCGAACCCCAGGGCGATGGCAAAGCTGACGCCGGTGGCTGCGAGCACCGGCACCGTTGCGCGCCAGCCCATGTCCATCAGCAGGTCCATGCGGCTGCGCATCGCGGTAGCGGTAACTGCCAGCAGCAGCAGCGCTTTCGATCCGACCAACGCATAGTGCGACAGGACCGGCGGCATGGTCACCACGCTGTTCAGCGCGACCGTGGCCAGGAACGCGGTGATGAACCAGGGCAGCGCCAGCCGCTTCCACAGCGGTTGGCCGACCGATCCGTCCGCCGGGGTGAGCGCCAGCGAAACCAGCGCGACGACCGGCGCCAGCAGCGCCACCCGCGCCAGCTTGACGATGGTGGCATAGCTTCCCGCCGCGTCGGAAAAGGCATAGCCGCCGCCGATGGCCTGGGCGACGTCGTGGATCGACGCGCCGATCAGGAATCCGGCCTGCCGGTCCGACAGGGCGAACTCCTCGGCCAGTACGGGATAGACCGACATCGCGAACGCGCTGGCGAGCGAAATGCCGACCAGCGTCAACGCGAACTGGGCCTGGCTGAGCCGGTGCTTGCCAATCACGCCATAGAGGGCGAGCGCCGCACTGGCCCCGCAAATCGCGGTGGCGCCGCCAGCCAGCATCCCGGCGTACGTCGATTGCCCGCCAATCCGGCTGCCCACCACGCCGGCCAGCATGGTGGCCGCCATGACCACCACCAGCGCGCCGAACGGGGCGGCCCCCAGCGCGCCGATCTGGGCGAATGTGACTTGCAGCCCCAGCATGACGATCCCGACGCGCAGACAGGTGCGCGAGGCGAAATCCAGCCCCAGATGCGTGCGCGGATCGCGGGCGATGAAATTCAGCGAAAGGCCGACCAGCAAGCCCAGCAGGATGATCGGGAAGCCGTAATGCTCGGACAGCCAGGCGGCCGCCGCTGCCGCGACGCCGCAGATCGCCAGGCCGGGAAACAGGGTGTCCTTGGGCAGGGCGGCCGCACTGACCGTTTCGGCCAGGTGCATTTCGCCATAGAGGTCACCGCCATAGGGCAGGGCATCCCAGTCGACCTCTGCCATGCTGCCGGGCCTGCGCTCCGGATTGCCGTCCCGCGCCATTCTCAGGTCCTGCCCCATTTTATGTCCTGCGGTGTCATATCCCGCTTTCCTTATTCCCCGAAGGCGTTAGTCTGCAAGCTGGAACGGCGCGAAACAAGCGCCAATGCTGTGGGAGATGCGCGGATGAATGGCACCCGGACCGATGGGGTGAGCGAACGGGCAATCATGTTGCTGATCGTGATGCTGTTCTTCGGCAACGCGCTCAACTACGTCGACCGGCAGGTGCTGGCACTGCTCAAGCCCACGCTTGAGGCTGAATTCGGGTGGAGCGACGATGATTACGCGCACCTCGGCTCCGCGTTCCAGCTGGCCGCTGCCGCCGCGTTGCTGGGGGTAGGCTGGTTCATCGACCGGCTGGGCGTGCGCTGGTCCTATGCCATTGCCGTTGCGGTGTGGAGCGCCGCCGGGGCGGCCCACGCCCTTGCCACCACCGTGCAACAGTTCGTGACGGCCCGCGTCGTGCTGGCCATTGGCGAGACGGTCAGCACCCCGGCGGGCATGAAGTCCGCCGCGCTCTATATCCCGGAAAAGCGGCGTAACATGGCGATCGGGCTGATCAATACCGCGCCCAATATCGGCGCGATTCTGACCCCGCTGCTGATCCCGCCGTTTGCGCTGGCGTTTGGCTGGAAGGCCGCGTTCGTGGTGACGGGCGCGTTGGGGGCGGTCTGGCTGGTCGGCTGGTGGATGGGCACCCGCAATCTCAAGCCGGTAACCGCCGCGCCGGAACGCGCGCCGGTCAACTGGGGTGAGCTGTTCTCTGACCGCCGCAGCTGGGCCATCATCGGAGCCAAGTTCCTGACCGACTGCGTCTGGTGGTTCGTGCTGTTCTGGATGCCGGATTTCTTCAACCGGGTGTTCAAGTTGGGCCAGGGTGACCTGGGCTGGCCGATCGCCATCATTTTCTCGCTGGCCGCGCTGGGCGCGATCACTTCGGGCGGGCTGTACCCCATCTTGTTGTCACGCGGCTGGTCGATGAACCGGGCGCGCAAATCCTCTATGCTGTTCTATGCCATCGCGGTGCTGTTCATGCCGCTGGCGCTGTTCACGCAAAATCCGTGGATTGCCGCCGTGCTGATCGGCATGGGCCTGTTCGCGCATCAGGGCTTTTCGACCAACATCTTCGGCATGAGCACCGACATCGTCCCCACCGTCCGCATCGCCAGCGTCATCGCGATGGGGGCGGTCGCGGGCAACCTGTCGGGCATGGGGATCATCGAGCTGGCGGGCTGGTCGCTCCAGAACGACCACGGCTATACCCCGATGTTCGCGATCTGCGGCGGGGCGTATCTGGCGGCGCTGCTGTTCATTCACCTGGTGGTGCCGGATCTGGGCAAGGCGAAGGCGCAGTAGGGGGGACGCTCTGATTGTGCTCGCTCAACGGGCGTGACATCATCGGTTGATGATCGCATTTCGTCTGCCTTGGTGGGCTCTCTGCGCTGGCCTGGGGTCTCTCATTGCGGCCAGCACGATCGGAGCGCGGCAATCCATTGAATCCGCATTCTATCTTTGGGGTGTGCTGCTTGTGCTGGACGGGTGTCTGGGAACTCGTATTCTGCCCGGTTTGACGCCCCATGCAAGCTACCCAGCGGACTGGCGGGCCATTGAGAAGAACCTTTACTGCCGCAAGCAAGGCATGGCACGCATGGCGGTTTCGGTCGCACTTGCTGGCGCGTTGTGCATCGGTGTTGAACTGGCTGGTCAGAGCGATTTGGCTAACTGGTACAGTCTTGGTGCAATCGTTGGCTGGTGCGGGCTCTGGTTGGTAGCTGCGCTGAGCGCCATCCGCGATGCATTGGCAAATGATTGACGAACTGGCCGCTTCAATGCGGAACCGCTTTTGTCGTGTGATTGCCTGAACTGAAATCTACAAATTCGTCACCCTGAACTTGGTTCAGGGTCCATCTCTCGTCCCGCTCGACTCTCGCAGTGGGGCACGATGGATGCTGAAACGAGTTCAGCATGACGATCCGGAGATCGTGTCACTTCCGCAAACCCAAACAAAAAAGGGCCCCGGATCGCAATCCGGGGCCCTTCAAGGTTCACCGCGTACGGTGGGTGGTTCAGAAGCTGTAGCGGGCGTTCACGCCCCAGTAGCGGTCGGCATCGCGCGGGATCTGGTAGCGGTAGGAGCCGCTGACGCCGCCGTTGATGATCGCGGCCGGATAGGCCTTGTCGAACAGGTTGCGGACCTGTGCGGTGATCTTCCACTTGTCGTCCGGCGAAACCAGCCCGACCGACAGGTTGACCAGCGCATAGGCCGGGATCGTGCCCAGCAGGCGCTGCACATCGTTGGGCGAGAACAGCGAGAGCTGCTTGCTCTGGAAGTTCATCGTGGTGCCCAGCGTGATGTCGGCGAAGCTGCCGGTTTCGATGCGGTGATCGATCCCCATCGAACCCTTCCAGGTCGGCGCATAGCCCAGCTTGGTACCAGCTGGGATGACGGCGGTTGCCGCCGCGCCCGGCGCGACCTTGAACTGGTCGACATGGGCGTCGGTCAGGGCCACGCCGGCCATGACATTGGTGTTGGGGCCAACGCGCCAGTTGAGGTCCATTTCGATCCCGCGGGTCGAAACGGTGCCGGCGTTGGTGAAGCGGGTCACCACCACGCCAGCCACCAGGTCGGGGTTGTTGGCCTGGAAGTTCTTGTACTTGGCATAGAAGCCCGCGATGTTCAGCGTCATCGCGCCGTCCAGCAGGGTGTTCTTCAGGCCAACTTCAAACGAATCCGACGTTTCCGGTTCGATCACGTTCGTGCCGGTGGCGGTCAGGTTGTAGAAGATGTTGTAGGCTGGCCCCTTATAGCCGCGCGCATAGCTGGCATAGGCCATCACGTCGTCGTTGAAGTCCATCTGGAATACGGACTTGCCCGACAGGTTGTCGTTGCTGGTTTCAGCCGTGAACGGAGCCGCCGGGGCGCCGGCGCCCGTGGTGGTCACCGGGAAGCTGGGCTGGATGCCCGGACCCGCCAGCGTGGTGTTGCGGCTGTGGAAGACCGACAGCTTGTCGTGCGTATAGCGCAGACCGCCGACGATGCGGGTCGTATCGCTCAGCTTGAACGTCGCCTGCCCGAACAGCGCGAAGTTGTTGAAGGTGGAGCCGAACGTGGCCGTGCCCGACGGGAAGGTTGACGGGTTGGCGTTAACGCTGCCGCAGGGGATCAGCACGTTGGTCGGCGCACCCGTGACGGCGGTGCACTGCGTCACATCGCGGGTGAAGGTCCGCTCCGAATAGGCGCGCGAGTAATAGGCACCCACGACATACGACAGCGCGGTGTCGCCGGGCGAGGTGATGCGCAGTTCCTGGCTGAAGGTGTTCGACGTTTGCGGGCCACTGTCATGCAGCTGCGCGAAGCCGACATAGGCCTTGTCCAGCCAGTCGCCATCGCGGATTTCGGTGTTGTCCCAGCCGCGATAGGCGGTGATCGAGGTCAGCGTGTGATCGCCCAAGCCGATGTCGGCCTGCGCCGAAACGCCCCAGCCTTCTTCCTTGGTCGCGGTGACCAGATTTTGCGCCACGGCGCGCGTCTCCGCGCCCTGCGGCAGCGGCAGCACGGCAGAGGCCAGACTGGTGGTCGGTACGCCCGCGCCGGTCAGGGGGACGGTGGCGATGATGTCGGCGCAGCAATCGTCGTCGTTCTTGTAGTAATCGGCGGCGACATAAAGGCGCAGGTCGTCGCTGGGATCGTACAGGAACTGGGCGCGGGCGCCCCAATGCTTGTAGCCGTTGACCCATTCATTGGTCGTCACGTTGCGGATGTTGCCGTCATACGAGCCATAGAAGGCACTGAACCGGCCGGCCAGGCTTTCGCCCATCGGCAGGTTGATCGAGCCCTTCACGCGCACTTCGTTGCGGTCGAAATAGCTGGCTTCGACAGTGCCGCCCAGCTCGTTCTTCGGCATCTGGGTGGTGATGTTGATCACGCCCGCCGAAGCGTTCTTGCCGAACAACGTGCCTTGCGGGCCGCGCAGCACTTCGATCTGGGCCGCGTCGACCAGATCGCTGAACGCTTCACCCGAACGGGCATAGACGACGCCGTCAACCACGGTGGAAACCGACGGTTCACCCGCGATCGAGAACGTGGCCGTGCCGACGCCGCGCAGGAAGATCGTCTGGTTCAGCGTGGTGCCCGACTTCAGGAAGTTGAGCGAGGGGACCATCTGGGACGCGCTCTCGATGCTGGGGCGAGCGGCTTCGGACAGCGATTCGCCGCTGAGCACGGACACGGCGACCGGCACCGATTGCAGGCTTTCCGAGCGCTTTTGCGCGGTTACGACGATTTCGCCCGGTGCCTGGGCATCAGTATCGTCGGTAGCATCCTGGGCCAGCGCCGGAGCGGCGAAAACGGACAGCGCCAGCACGGCGGCTGAAGCGCGAAGCATAGATTTCATGAGAAATTCCTCCCTCGAAAGCCGGGCAGTTGCGTTGGTTTGCCCGGCACTGCGTTCCGTGGCTCAGGCATCATCTCATACGAATGCCCTGCCACTTGTGTGGCTTGAATTGCGTTGCAACGCTGGATATGTCAAGCGGTGTCATATGGACAAGGCCGGGCAGTGGCATTCACGTCACAGCTTCGGCGGGAGAGGGGGCAAATCGGCGTGCAGGACCGGTTTACGCAGCAGGATGATGGGTTCGACCTGCATTTCGCGGGCCGACTGGTGCTGTCGCACCGGGCGGGGAGTCCCGCGCTGGCCATGGCGCGTGGCGCCGCCAGTGTGCAGATGTATCGGGGCAATTTCCGGATTGCGGACGCGCCGACCGGCCGGATCGTTCCGGTGGATTGCCTGGTTGAAGACGATGCCGTGATCCTGCTGGACGGCGGCGAACCTGCGGCGCGACTGTCGCTGGCAGACGGCCGCCTGACGGTGCAACTGCTGCGCGACGGGTATGATCGCATCACTCTGAATTTTCATGCCGAGCCGGGCGAGGCGGTCTGGGGCGGGGGGGAGCAGATGAGCTACCTCGCGCTCAACGGCCGCGCGTTCCCGATGTGGACCAGCGAACCGGGGGTGGGGCGCGACAAGTCAACCGCGCTGACGCAGCTGATGGACGAAACCGGCATGGCCGGGGGCGATTACTGGAACACCAATTACCCGCAGCCGACGTTCCTGACCTCGCGCTGGCTGGCGGTGCACTGCACCGCGGAATGCTACAGTGTGCTGGATTTCACCGATCCGGCGCGCCACGCGGTGGACGTGTGGTCACCGCGCACCACGTTTGAACTCTATGCGGCGGACGGCCCGCAGGAACTGGTGGGCGCGCTCTCCGCGCGGTTTGGCCGCCAGCCGCCGCTGCCCGATTGGGCGATTGGCGGGGCCATCGTTGGCCTGAAGGACGGCCTACGCAGTTTCGAGCGGCTGGAGCGCTTCATCCACGCCGGGGCCGCCGTATCCGGCCTGTGGTGCGAGGATTGGGCCGGCATTCGCGAAACCAGCTTTGGCCGCCGCCTGTTCTGGGACTGGCGGCGCGACCGGCAGCGCTATGCCGACCTGCCCGAACGGATTGCGGCGCTCGAAGCGCGCGGCATCCGGTTCCTGGCTTACGCCAATCCCTATCTGGCGGTTGACGGCATCCTGTATGAGGAAGCGGCGGAAGGTGGCCACTTCTGCCGGCGTCAGGACAGCGACGACGTGTACCTGGTGGACTTCGGTGAGTTCGACTGCGGCGTCCTCGATTTCACCCGCGCCGAAACACGCGACTGGTTTGCCGAAAAGGTGCTGGGCCGTGAAATGCTCGACATCGGGATTTCCGGCTGGATGGCCGACTTTGGCGAGTATCTGCCCACCGATGTCAGGCTGGCTGACGGTTCTGACCCGATGGAAGCGCACAACCGTTGGCCGGTGCTGTGGGCCGAGGTTAACGCCCAGGCGGTCGCCAGCCGCGGCAAGACTGGTGACACGGTGTTCTTCATGCGCGCCGGGTATTCCGGGGTGCAGGGGCATTGCCCGCTGTTGTGGGCGGGGGACCAGTCGGTCGATTTTACCCGGCATGACGGGATCGGCACGGTCATCACCGGCGCGCTGTCTGCCGGGCTGGTCGGCAATGCCTACAGTCATTCGGACTGCGGCGGCTACACCTCGCTCCATGGCAATGTGCGAACGGTGGAGCTGATGGAACGCTGGTGCGAACTGGCGGCGTTCGCGCCGGTCATGCGCAGTCACGAAGGCAACCGCCCGGATGACAACCTGCAATACGATTCCAGCGCCGAGCTGCTGGCCTGCTTCGCCCGCTGGAGCCGTGTGCATGCGCACCTGGCGCCCTATGTGCGGCACCTTTGCGATGAGGCCACCGCACGCGGCCTGCCGGCGCAGCGCCCGCTGTTCCTGCACCATGCCGATGATCCGGCGCTCTTTACGGTGCAGGACCAATACCTTTACGGTGCCGACCTGCTGGTGGCGCCAGTGATCGAGGAGGGCGCGCTGTCCCGCCGGGTGATCCTGCCGGGCGAGGGGGAGTGGCGGCATTGCTGGACGGGACGGGACTATGCCCCCGGCGTGCATGACGTGCCCGCTCCGATCGGTCAGCCACCAGTATTCTATCGCCCCGATAGCGCCTTTGCGGCGCTGTTCGCGGGCCTGACTGGGGTACTGGAAGGATGAGCGAGAGGTCCAACATCCGCGACGTGGCGGCCAAGGCGGGGGTCGCGGTGAAAACCGTCAGCCGCGTGCTGAACGGCCACCCTTATGTCAGCGCCGACACACGCGCGCGGGTGGAGGGGGCGATGCGGGAACTCGATTTCCGCCCCAGCGTCGCGGCACGGATCCTGTCCGGCGCGAAATCAAACCAGATTGCGCTGATTTACGATAATCACAGCCCTTACTACATGTTCCAGATCCAGACGGGATGCTGGGAATTCTGCAAGGAACACGCCATCCGCCTGCTGGCCCAGCCGGTTGATGTGGCCGACCCGCAAGTGGGCGAGCAGGTGCGGGGGCTGGTGTCGGAAACGCAGGTGGACGGGATCATCCTGTCCTCGCCGGTAACCGATTGCGCGCCGGTGCTGCGTGCGCTGGAGGCGATGGACGTGCCGTTCGTGCGGATCTCGCCCGGCACCAATCATGCCCTGACCAGTTCGGTGTTCATGGACGATGCCCAGGCGGCAGACGACATGACGACTTACCTGATCAATGCCGGGCATCGGCGGATCGGGTTCATCAAGGGGCATCCCAACCACATGGCGTCGGACGATCGCCTGTTTGGCTACCGCCGGGCGCTGGACCGCGCGGGGATCGCTTATGAGCCGGAACTGGTGTGCGAGGGCGAGTTCGATTTCGAAAGCGGCGTGCGCGCGGCCCAGCGCCTGCTCGACATGGCTGACCGGCCCAGCGCGATCTTCGCGTCGAACGACGACATGGCCGCTGGCGTACTGGCCGTTGCCCACGATCGGGGCATCGAATTGCCGGGGCAGCTTTCGGTCGCCGGGTTTGACGATACCACGCTGGCGCGCACGGTCTGGCCGCCGCTGACGACTATCCATCAGCCCATGGCGGAACTGGCCCGCACGGCGACGGAAATCCTGATTGCGGGCGGCGATATATCGCATCGCCGCCTGCCCCATTCCCTAGTCGAGCGCGCATCGGTCGCGCCCCCATACAGGAAACCATGATGAGCGAACTGCCCGCACCTCCGTCGTCCCGCCAGCTGGGCTCCAGCGATATCGCGATTTCGCCCATTGCCTGGGGGATGTGGCGCCTGGCCGAAGATGGCCGGACCGTGGCCGAAGCGGCCGCACTGGTTCATGCTGCGCTCGATGCCGGGATCACCCTGCTCGACACAGCGGATATCTATGGCTTCGACGGCGCCAGCGGGTTTGGCGATGCGGAGGCGCTGCTGGGTGAAGTGCTGGCCGCTGAACCGGGGCTGCGCGGCCGCATGGTGCTGGCCACCAAGGGCGGAATCATGCCGCCGCTGCCCTATGACCAGAGCGCGGATTACCTGCGCAACGCGATCGAGGCTTCGCTGCGCCGCCTGAAGGTGGACAGTGTCGACCTGTGGCAGATCCACCGTCCGGATATTCTGTCCCACCCGCAGGAAGTGGCGCGGGTGCTCGACGATGCCGTGACGGCGGGCAAGATCCGCACGCTGGGGGTATCGAACTTCACCATTCACCAGACCGCCGCGCTCAACCAGTTCCTGGACCATAAGCTGGTTTCGACCCAGCCGGAAATCAGTCCGCTGCGGATCACCTGCTTTGAAAACGGCGAACTGGATCAGGCCATGATGCTGGGGCTGACCCCGCTGGCGTGGTCGCCGCTGGGCGGTGGCCGCCTGGCCAAGCCGGAAACCGCGCGGGACAAGGCCGTTGCGGCGGAACTTGATCGCGTGGCCGGGGCGCAGGGCGTCTCGCGCACGGTGGCCGCCTATAGCTGGCTGATGGCGCACCCTGCAGGCATCGTGCCGATCATCGGCTCGCAGCAGGCCGGCCGGATTGCCGAGGGGATGGCGGCCCTGCAGGTGCGCTGGACCCGCGAGGACTGGTACGCCGTACTCGTCGCGGCGCGCGGTGAGCGGCTGCCCTGACGGCGCTGTCCGGAACTGGCCATCCGCAGCAGAGATATAACCGCCAGTGGCGCCGGGTGGTGGCGGGCTGGCGATCAGCGAATGAAGGATTCAACGACGCCCACGTGGCCGCGTCGCGCGCGGTCTTGCGTCCAGAGCTTGAGAGGAGCGCTACATGACCGACCAACAGTGTGAGATCGCCTGGTTTTCTGCCCTCTGCGATGACGACTACGAATTCCTGGGGGTGTCGGACCCCTACCTGAAATCCAGCTGGGAGCATTGCCGCAACATCGTGCTGCGCGCGGAAGAGGGCGGATTCGACAATATCCTGCTGCCGTCTGGCTATCAGCTGGGGCTTGATACGACCGCCTTTGCCGCGGCCGTCGCTACCCAGGTGCGGCGGATCAAGCTGCTCTGGGCGACCCGCATTGGGGAGGACTGGCCGCCGCAGCTGGCCCGCCGCATCGCCACGCTTGACCGGATTCTTGGCCCCAATGCGGCCGGCACGGGTGGGCGGCTTAACGTCAACATCATCTCGTCCGACATGCCGGGCGAAACGATCGCGTCGGGGCCGCGCTACGCCCGCGCGACCGAGGTGATGAAGATCGTGCGCACGCTGCTCAACGGCGAATCGCTGGACCACGAGGGCGAGTTCTACAAGTTCAAGCTGGACCCGCCGCGGATCACCACGCTGTCGAGCCGGTGCCCGGCGTTCTACTTTGGCGGGCTGAGCCACGAAGCGCGCGAATGCGCGGCGGAAGGGTGCGATGTGTACCTGATGTGGCCGGACACGATGGACAAGGTGCGCGAAACAATTGCCGACATGAAGCAGCGCGCCGCCCGCTTTGGCCGGACACTGAAGTTTGGCTACCGCGCCCATGTGATCGTGCGGGAGACCGAAGATGAAGCGCGGGCCTATGCCGACCGGCTGCTGTCCAAGCTGGACGAGGACGCGGGCAAGGCGATTCGCGAGCAGTCGCTTGATGCGAAAAATTATGGCGTGCAGCGCCAGCAGGAACTGCGCGGCGCGGCGGGCGGTGACGGGTTTGTCGAGGACAACTTGTGGACCGGTATCGGCCGCGCTCGCTCTGGCTGCGGGGCGGCCATCGTCGGTACGCCCGATCAGGTGCTGGCCAAGCTCAGGGCCTATCAGGCGGAGGGGATCGAGGCGTTTATCCTGTCGGGCTATCCGCACATGCAGGAAGCCGACATGTTCGCGCGCCATGTCCTGCCGCACATCCCGCATGGACCGTTGACGCTGTAAGCGCGGCGACCAGGAAAAACCCTGCCCAGGCGGCCGACCGGTTCCGGTCGGTCGCTTTAGGCCGCGTTGAGTGCACGTAAGTTCACCTCTTCCCGCAAGCGGGAAACGATGCTGTTTCAACTTAGGGAAGTGGTGCCCGGAGGCGGATTCGAACCACCGACACGCGGATTTTCAATCCGCTGCTCTACCAACTGAGCTATCCGGGCAATGCTGCGGCGAGGCCTGAAATGGTCCCGCCAGCGGCTGGAAGCGCGCCTATGGCGAAGCGCGCGGCGCTTGGCAAGCATGAATTTTCAGTCGTCGCCTTCTTCGCGTCCGGCAACGGGACCGGGCAGGGCATAGCCATCGTCCAGCCAGCGCACCAGGTCGCGGTCGCGGCAGCGATTTGAGCAGAACGGGGCATGTTCGGCGCTGCGGGGCTTGCCGCAGATCGGGCATTTGCGAGTGCTCGTCTTCATGGTGTGACCGCCTGCGCGAAACCACCATCCAGTGCAAGCGTGCTGTCCTCCACCCAATGAATCGTGCGTCCGGTGCGCCGGGCCAGCTCTGCTGCCCATTCGGGCAACACCGCGGCTTTTACTGCTGGATGGCAGGTCAGCAGGATTGCTCCGGCCTCGCCAACCCCTTCCGCCCGCCGCAGCAAAAGCCGGGCTGCCGCTGCCGCCCGGTTGCGTCCGATCAGGGAAAGGATCGACGGTCGCTCCAGTCGGGCGACCAACTGGACAAAGCCAAAGCCGTTCATCCCGGTGCGCTCATGCGGCCAGTGGTCCAGCGCGGCGCTCAGCGCCTCGTCAACCGCCCGCCGCTCAGCCTTGTCGGACAAGGTCGGGAAATCGATGCCGATCGAACCGGCCAGATCCATCCGGCCGATCGCTGCGGCCAGCGCAGGAACGGCGGCGAGCGCCAGGGCCGGGGCGGGAAGCACACCGTCGATGTCGATCAAGGTCATGGCTGGGGTTGGACTGATGGCCAAGGAACCGCCCGCGAAGTCTGTCGTGCCCGTCCAGGCATCGCCGAATACATCCTCCCAGGTGCCGGGTGGGAAACGGTGGACGACTTTTGCCCCCAGTTGGTCCGCCAGATCAGGGGCGGCACGGCCTTGTGCCGTTGTCGGGCGGGCCTGTGCGCGCTTCAGTCGCCCGCGTTCGGCAATCGCGGCGCGGGTCACGATCAGGCGTATGGGCGCGCCCTCGCTCGCCTCGCGTGGCAGGTTTTCGACCAGGGCTTCTTCACCCCCCGGAAACCGGGCGGTTCCCCGCCTTGCCCCGGTTGTTCTGGCGATCAGCACCGCGTCCTCGACCAGCCCTGCTTCCAGGCCTCCCGGCCACCGCAGCCGCGCCGCCAGCACCTCGCCGCCATCCCACAGAATCGCACGTTCCTCGCCGATTCCGTGTTCAACCAGCCACTCAGCCAAGGGCAAATCCTGCCGCCTTGAGCAAGGCACGCGTTTCGAACAGGGGCAGACCCATGACGCCGGAGTGACTGCCCTGAATCCAGGCGATCAGCCCCTCGGCGCTACCCTGGATGGCATAGCCACCAGCCTTGCCGCGCCATTCCCCGCTCGCGAGGTAGGCTTCGATCTCCGCACCGGACAAACGCTTGAAGCGCACGATTGTCTCGGACAGGCGCTCGTGCTGCGTCCCGTCCGAATACTTCAGCGCAATTGCCGAGAGGACCCGGTGGCGTCGTCCGGACAGCAGTTCCAGGCATTCTCGCGCTGTCGCCTCATCTTCCGCCTTGGGAAGAATACGCCGCCCGCACGCGACGACCGTGTCACCAGCCAGCACGAACGAGGCCCCACCGTCCACTGCGGCGGCCTTTTCGTGAGCCATGCGCAGGGCATAGGGACGGGGCAGTTCGCTGCGCTGCGGAGTTTCGTCAATGTCGGCAGCGGCAATGCCAGACAGCTCAACCCCCAGCCGCGCGAGCAGTTCTCGGCGGCGCGGACTGGCAGAGCCAAGGATCAGCGAGGGTGCACTCGCCCCCAGCGGCAGGTTCAACCGTAACTCGCTCAATATTGCCCAGGGCCGCCACGGCCCGGCATGAAGCGATAGGTGATGCGTCCCTTGGTCAGGTCATACGGGGTCAATTCGACCAGCACTTCGTCGCCCACCAGAACGCGGATGCGGTTCTTGCGCATCTTGCCCGCCGTGTGGCCAAGGATTTCGTGGTCATTTTCCAGCCGGACACGGAACATGGCGTTGGGCAGCAGTTCCACTACCTGGCCACGCATTTCGAGCAGTTCTTCTTTCGCCATCCGCGATCAAAATCCATATTTTTCGGTGCTATTGCGCGCCCCATAGCCCCGTGCGGGGCAAAAGGGAAGCCTTTGGCGTGTGGCACGTTTGCAGCACTATTTCGCGCGCGCGACAAATTGTTACGCAGTGCGACTTGCCAAGTTCGGTGGCAGACCCCAACTGACGCCGCGGGGATAGGGGCCGCCTGTACAAGGCGTGGAAATTTCTCAAGCATTTTGGATGCCATGCCCAGCCACAGACACTCACTTTCGCTTTCCGCTCTGGCCGTCGCGCTGCTCGCGCAGCCGGCGCTTGCACTGGAAGATCCGTCAATTCCGGAGACGATCCCAGGTGCCGCGCAAGTCGATGAGGAAGAGGTGCCGCTCGACCCTGGCGGTGACATTGTGGTCATGGCGACCCGCGTTGCGGGCCAGGTTGAGGCGCCCCAGCCGCCAATCGCGACTCTGGACGAAAAGGATCTGCAGTCGCTGGGCGCGGCCAACCTGACCGATGTCCTGGCGCGCATCAGTCCGCAAACCACGTCGGGTCGCGGACGTGGCGGGGGCATGCCTGTGGTGCTGGTCAACGGGCAACGGATCACCAGCTTCCGGGAGATGCGCAACTTCCCACCCGAAGCCGTGCGGCGGGTTGAGATCCTGCCGGAGGAAGTTGCCTTGCGATTTGGTTTTCCGGCAGATGCGCGGGTCGTGAACTTTATCCTGAAGGACAATTTCTCAAGCAAGACAATCGAGGCGGAAACGGCTGTTCCGACGCGTGGCGGTTTTGAGGCCCATGAACTGGAAGCCACCGCCCTGCGCATTGCGGGCAAGCAACGCTTTAGCGTGACCGCAAAGCTTGAGGATCTCTCGCCGCTGACCGAGGCGGAGCGTGGCGTGCTTCAGTCGTCGGCACCCACTCTCGGTACCGATCCGGATCCGGCGGCGGCACGGACGCTGATTGCGGATTCGCGCGAGCTGTCGCTCAACACCGCCTGGTCGCGCGGGCTGGGCAAGGATGGGCTGGGTGGGCAATTTTCGCTCAGTGGGAACGTCACCCGCAGCGATAGTCGCAGCTTGTCCGGCTTGAATGTCGTCACTTTGGTCGCGCCGGACGGCACTCGTGCAACGCGCACTCTGGGCGATCCGTTGGAGCGGATCGGCCGTACGACCACGCTCCAGTTCGGGGCAGGTTTCAACACGTTTCTGGGCAACTGGCAGTTCAACGCCACTGTTGATGGCAGTCATGCCGAAAGCCGTACGCTGATCGATCGCCGCGCCAATACAGCCGGGCTGGTTGCGGCTGCCGCGGCAGGCTCTCTGCCGATAACAGGCAGCTTGCCCGCGCTGGCGGACCCAGGACAGGATACCGTGCAAAGCAATACCGAAACGGTCAACAGCCTGGTCACACTGGTCGGGCGCCCCTTGCGCTTGCCTGGGGGTGAGGTGACTGCGACGGTCAAGGGCGGCTTTGCCTGGTCCAACATTGACAGCAGCGATACGCGCAGTGCGGTGGGGTTGGTCTCGCTGACGCGCGGCGATGCGTCGGCAGGCATCAACCTTGGCGTTCCGATCACAAGTCGTCGGGAAGGGTTTGGGGCAGGGCTGGGCGATATTTCGCTGAATTTCAGTGCCGGGTTCAATCACTTGTCGGATTTCGGCTCCATCGCAGACTGGAGCGCGGGGCTTACCTGGTCACCGGTCGAAGGGCTGGGCTTGCAAGCCAGCTATCTGGTTAATGAAGCCGCTCCGGCCTTGGCGCAGTTGGGCAATCCGCAGACAGTAACGTTCAACGTACCGGTTTACGATTTCACCCGTGGTGAAACCGTCCTGGCCACGGTGACAGGGGGCGGCAACCCGGCTTTGCGCAAGGAGCGCCAGCGCGACCTGAAGTTTGGTGCAAACTGGAAGTTGCCGTTTCTCAACAATTCCAACCTGTTGGTCGAGTATTTTCGCAATCGCTCCAATGATGTCACGGCATCTTTCCCGCTGCTAACGCCTGAGATCGAGGCAGCTTTTCCGGGCCGGGTCGTGCGCGATGCCAGCGGGAGGATCGTTGCGGTCGATCAGCGACCGGTTACGTTCGAAGCACAGAACAGCTCTCGCCTGCGCTGGGGTCTCAACCTGTCTGGCTCACTGGGCAAGGCACCGGGCGGCGGGGCAGGGGGACCGATGATGATGGGTGGTGCTCGGCCAACTGGTCCGGGGGGACGTCCCACGGGGGCCGGCGGCGGTGGGGGCCGCGGTATGATGGCGATGATGGGCGGGCCTGGCGCCGGTCAGGGACGATGGAACCTTGGGATCTATCATACCGTCCAGTTCGACAGTACCGTGCTGATCGCGCCCGATGGCCCCACGCTTGACCTGCTTGCTGGCGATGCATTGTCGTCTGGCGGAACGCCGCGGCACGCGCTGGAATTCAACGGCGGCCTGTTCAAGAATGGATTTGGCATGTTCATGAACGGCAGCTGGGTCGCGCCGACCACTGTCCGCGCTACGGGAACTCCCGGATCAAGCAATCTGCGCTTTGGCAGTGTCACCAAGGTTGGCGTCTCTATGTTTGCTGATCTTGGCGCGCGCGCCGGTCTGGTGAAGGCGGCGCCGTTCTTCAAGGGTAGCCGGGTTTCGCTACGGTTCGAGAACCTGCTGGATTCGCGCCAGAAAGTGACTGATGCGAGTGGGACTGTGCCGCTGAGCTATCAACCCGATTACCTCGACCCGCGTGGCCGTGTGATCGAGGTGGAATTCCGCAAGATGTTCTGATCTGGCCTATGGCGAGACACATGGATCGGTCAGTCGTGCACTGGCCGATCCATTTTTGGCTCGATCAGGCGGCGTCGTGGAACACAGCGATGATCAGATGCAGGGTAAGCCCCATCAGCGCGAAGCTGGACAAGGCGAACAGCAGAAAGCGGAGCATGACCTTGTTGACAGTCGCCTGCACCAATGAGTGCGCGATCCGAAGCCCGGCATAGGCCCAGCCCAGCGTCGCATTCAGCCCATCGCCCTGGCCAATCATCGCCAGCGCAAGAGCGACGGCATAGAATACCGTCGGCGCTTCGTGGAGGTGGTTGTAGTTATGAGAGACCCACTGCACCTTGCCAGGCAGGACGGCATCCAGGTCCTTGCCGGTGCCTCCAACCATGTTCTTGGCATCGACCTTGGCGGCGTTCATCGCCGGGATGCGGGTGGCATACATCCACAGCCACATCAGCATTGTCCAGCCAGCCAGGACCGCCAGCGGTTGCAGGATTTCCATTCCAATCATGACAGTATCTCCTAGTCTTTTCTCAGTTCGCCCCAAGCGTGAGCATTGCCGAACGGACGGCCAGCACCAGCAGGCAAAGCGTTGATAGATTGAACAGCGTGAAGCGGACCGGGATGGTATTCACAGTCGCCTGCCACACCGAATGGGCAACACGCAGCGCGACGTAACCCCACGCGAGCAGCACGTCGTGTGCTTGAGCTCCCACGATCGCCAGCGTGGCCAGCGTTGCATAGAACAGCGTTGGCTGCTCCAGCAGGTGAGAGTAGTTGTGCGATTTCCAGTTGATCTGATCGGGCAGCACCCCTTCCAGATCCTGGCCACGGCCACCGGGTTTGGCGGATCCCAGACCGCCGTTCCTTGCAATCGCCGGCAGGCGGGTCACCGCCATCCAGAACAACATCATGATCGTCCACAGCACCAGTACGGCGCCGGGTGCGAGAATTTGCGCTTGCATCGTTTCCCCCCATTTTCCCCGCTTTCACGGTTGAGGGAAAGTTGGCAGACCACAACCGATTGTCAAACGTAACTAAGCGTTGCTGTTCAGCACTGTCGCAAAGCTGGCGGGATCGGTGTTGCTGCCGGTGACAAGAATTGCTGTGCGGCCATCGACTGGCACCTTGCCTGCCAAAGCTGCGGCCAGTGCCGCTGCGCCGCCCGGTTCGACCACCAGGTGCAAGTTGCTGAAGGCGAAGCGTTGCGCCGCACGAACTTCGGCCGGTGTAACCGCCACGCCATAAGCGCAGCGTTGTTTCAGAATGGCAAAATTGATCGGAAATGTTGCCGGGGTCTGAAGGGCATCACACTCTGTGGGTGGCGCACCGGCAGCCACGCGCTGAATTTCTCCACTGGCAAGGCTGCGACAGACGTCGTCCCAGCCCTCAGGCTCGACCGGTATGATTTCGGCATCGGGGCAGGCGAGCGCCAGCCCTGCCGCCAAACCACCTCCGCCACAACAGGCGATAATGCGCGTTGGCGGGCCATATCCTCGCTCAAGCATCTGGGCGATGATTTCGGTCCCTGCACTACCTTGTCCCTCGATCACCCACGGGTCGGCATAGGCATGGACCAGCGTGGCGCCGCGTTCGGCACAGAGCCGTTGTGCCAGGGCATCGCGGTCTTCCCCACCGGGGCGGTCATATAGCACCACTTCGGCCCCCAGCGCGCGGGTTGCGGCCAGCTTTACGACCGGGGCATCGACCGGCATGACAATGGTTGCTGCAATCCCAAGCTTGCGTGCGGCCCAGGCCACCCCCTGCGCATGATTGCCGCTGGATACCCCCACGACACCGCGCACACGCTCTTCGTCGGTCAGGTCCGACAGGCGATGCCACGCGCCGCGAATCTTGAATGCGCCAATCGGTTGCAGGCTCTCCGCCTTTATCCAGACGGGATGGCCGTGGATTTCGGTTTCCAGTAGTGGCGTTCGTGGCAAAAGTTCGGCTATCTTTGCCGCCGCACGGGCGACGCCTTCCGGTGTGGGGCTGCGCATTTGTTGTGCTGTCATGAAACAATCCTATATGCGCGGCATCGCCCCATAGGAAGTGTCGGGCCAAAGGAGATTCGCAGGTGAGCAAGGTTCTGGTGATCGGTGCGGGCGGCGTCAGCTCGGTCTGCGTCCACAAGATGGCGATGAATGCCGGCATTTTCAGCGAGATCCACCTCGCCAGCCGGACCAAGGCGAAGTGCGATGCCATCGCCGCCTCGGTGAAAGAGCGCACCGGCGAAACCGTCCACACGTATGAAATCGACGCGGAAGAAGTGCCCGCGCTGACCCGGCTGATCCAGCAGATCGCTCCGAAACTGGTCGTCAATCTGGCGCTGCCCTATCAGGACCTGCCGATCATGGACGCCTGCCTCGCCGCCGGGGTCAGCTATATGGACACCGCGAACTATGAGCCCAAGGACGAGGCCAAGTTCGAATACCACTGGCAGTGGGCCTATCACGACCGGTTCAAGGAAGCGGGCCTGATGGCGCTGCTGGGTTCAGGCTTTGATCCGGGCGTCACCAGCGTGTTCGCCACCTGGCTGAGAAAGCACAAGCTGCGCACGATCCGTACACTCGACATTCTGGATTGCAACGGCGGCGATCACGGCCAGCATTTTGCCACCAACTTCAACCCGGAAATCAATATCCGCGAAGTGACCGCTCCGGCGCGGCACTGGCTGAACGGCGAATGGGTGGAAACGCCCGCGCTGACCATCCGCCAGAACTTCGACTTCGAAGCCGTGGGTCCGAAGAACATGTACCTCATGTATCATGAGGAAATCGAGAGCCTGAAAACTCATCTGCCGGAAATCGAGCGGATCCGGTTCTGGATGACGTTCGGCGACGCCTATATCACCCACCTGACCGTGCTGCAGAACGTCGGCATGACCGGGATCGAGCCGGTACGGTTCCAGGGCAAGGACATCATTCCGCTGCAATTTCTGGCCGCCGTGCTGCCCAAGCCGGAAACCCTGGGGCCGACGACCAAGGGCAAGACCAACATCGGCGATATTGCGACCGGACAGGCGCTGGATGGCAGTGGTGAAAAGACGTTCTACATCTACAACATCTGCGATCACGAGGATGCGTTCCACGAAACCGGCAATCAGGCGGTCAGCTACACCACTGGCGTTCCGGCCATGATCGGGGCGGCGATGGTGCTGACCGGCGCGTGGACGGGCGAGGGCGTGTTCAACATGGAGCAGTTCGATCCCGATCCGTTCATGGATATGCTGAACCAGCACGGTCTGCCTTGGCAGGTCAAGGAACTGGCCGCTCCGCTGGCGTTCTGATCAACCCGGAATGAACTGGCCGGAATGAACTGGACCGCGATTGCTCCGATCGGCCTGCTGGCCGGTTCAAACGTGCTGATGAACCTGGCATGGTACGGACACCTCAAGGCGCCGGGAAAGGCGCTTTGGCTGGCGGTTCTGGCGAGTTGGGGTATAGCGTTCTTTGAGTATTGTCTGGCAGTTCCGGCCAACCGGCTGGGCAGCCAGACTTATACGCTCGCCCAACTCAAGACCATTCAGGAAGTGCTCTCGCTGGTCACGTTCGTTGGCGTTGCCTGGGTAATGTTCGATACTCGCCCCACGATAAGCCAGGCGATGGGCTTTGTGCTGATCGCGCTGGGAGCATGGTTCGTATTCAAGTCCCCGTTCGGTTGAAGGAAACAGATCAATGGAAACCCGCGCCGGTGATCCGGGAGCATTTGCCCATTTCGACCTTTCGCGGGTCGATAGCCCGGCGTTCGTGGTCGATGCTGCCCGGTTGCGGCAAAATCTGGCGGTGCTGGCCGACATCAGGGACCGGGCTGGCATCAAGGTGCTGGCCGCGCTCAAGGCGTTTTCCATGTGGAAGGTCGCGCCGATCGTGGGGGAGTACCTGAACGGCGTGTGCACCAGCGGCCTGTGGGAAGCGCGGCTTGCGGCAGACTATTACCAGGGTGAGGTTGCGACGTATTGCGCGGCTTACAAGGCTGAGGATCTGCCTGAAATCCTGCGGCTTTCGGATCATGTGATCTTCAATTCCCCTGCCCAGATCGCACGCTTTGCGCCGTTGGTGGCCGCGGCGAGAGCGGCTGGCGAGGAGTTCCACGTCGGCCTGCGGATCAATCCCTTGCATGCGGAGGGCGAAGTGCCGCGTTATGATCCGTGCGCACCGCATTCGCGACTGGGTTTTCCGGTCGACCAGTTGACGCCGGAACTGATGGCCGGAGTTGACGGCATTCATTTCCACACGTTGTGCGAGCAGGATTTCGAGCCGCTGAAGCGCACCTGGGAGGCGGTGAAGCCATGTCTGGTGCCGTATATGGGCCAACTGAAGTGGCTGAACTTCGGTGGCGGGCACCACATCACCCGCGCCGATTATCAGCGCGACGACCTTGTCGCGTTCCTGAAAGCGGTCAAGGCGGAGACTGGCTGCGAAATCTATCTGGAGCCGGGCGAAGCGGTGGCGCTGGATGCGGGCATCCTGGTTGGGACGATTCTGGATACCCAGTGGAACGGAATGCCGCTGGCGATTACCGACATATCCGCGACCTGCCACATGCCCGATGTGATCGAGGCGCCCTATCGGCCGGCGATGCTGGGCGAATTGGAGCAGATCGATACCGAGATCGACGAGACCGCAGGTGGCGCGGTTCGGCTGGGCGGTCCGTCCTGCCTGGCGGGCGACGTGATCGGCGACTATCGCTTTCCGGCCGGACTGGAAATCGGTCAGCGTTTCGCGTTTCTGGATCAGGCGCATTATTCGATGGTCAAGACGACCACCTTCAACGGCGTGCCGCTGCCCTCGATCTGGCTGTGGGACAGCACCACGGATCAGCTGGAGTGCGTCCGGCGGTTTTCCTATGCGGATTTCCGTGATCGGTTGAGTTGAACCGCCTTGCCAACCGGATTGCCGTCCCATACCGTCAGGGTAAGGGCGCGCGTCCGGTTTTGAGGGGTTTATGATGAAATTTCAATCGGTTCTGTTGTCCGCTCTAGCGTTGGCCGCGGCCACGGCGGCGCAGGCCGCGCCAGCCAAGGTCGCGGACGGCAAGTTGTTCAAGGTCGTGACGGAGGAGGACCTGAAGCAACTGGTGCTGACTGAAGGGCACACAGTGGACGAAATGCACCCCTTCGAGGCACCTAGCGTACGCGGCAAGACAGCGGACGGCTTGTATTTCGTGCTGATCGGCACCGCTTGCGACATCGGCAAGATCAAGGGCTGTCAGGGCGCGATGATGCAGGTCCGCTATGACGACGATGAAACGGTAACGCTGGAAGGCGTCAACAAGGCCAACATGGAAGAAGCCGCGGTCGGGACCTGGTGGGACAAGGAAGACAAGACGGTCGGCTTCACCCGCTATGTGGTGATGGACGATGGGGTCACCTGGCTCAACTTGCGCCAGAACCTTCGCGTGCTGCTGGATGTTCAGGAATCCGCGCTCAAGTACGTGTTCCCGAAAACGGAAAAAGAATGATCGGGGCACCCTGCGCGCCGTACTGATGCGGCGCGCAGGGCGTGCCTGATGGCAAGAGGGCCGGCCACCGGCCCCGGCTGGAGAGGATTGCCATGACCGAGCAGCGCACTGTGCTGGATGCCCACACCAGCGATCCGGTTGAAATGGGCTGGATGCAGGGCCTGCCGCCTGCGCCGGACAAGCGCATCCTGGCGGCAAGTGCGGGGCACATGCGCTTTCCCACGCACCGCCATGCATTTTCCCATATGCGTGAATTCCTGCCGTCGGCACGGGTTTCGCGTGGCCCCGGTCCGGTCTGGGACTTGCCGGTCGACCTGCGCGACGATCTGGATGAGGTTCGCTTCACGACGCTGGATGACGGGCGGGAGCTGAGCTGGGGCGAATCGCTGTATGCCAATTTTACCGATGCGATCCTGGTGCTGCATCGGGGCAAGGTGGTCTATGAGCGCTATTTTGGCGTGACCCGGCGCGATACGCCGCACATCGCATTTTCCGTGACCAAGAGTTTTGTCGGAACCATCGCGGAAATGCTGGTTCACGAAGGACGGCTCGATCCGGCGGCACCTGTGGGGGAACTGCTGCCGGAAATGCGCGGCAGCGGGTTCGCCGATGCGTCATTGCGCCAGGTGATGGACATGACCACCGCGCTCGACTTCTCGGAGGACTACACCGACTCGGCGTCGGGGATCGGAGCATTCAGTCTGGCGCTCGGCCTGACGCCGCGTCCGGCAGGCTACACCGGACCGACCGATGTCTATGCTTTCCTGCCCACGATCGCCAAGGCGGGCGAGCATGGGGAGCGGTTCACGTATCGAACCTGCAATACGGAAGTCCTGGGCTGGATCGTCGCCCGGACCGAGGGCAAACGACTCGACAAGGTGCTGTCGGACCGGATCTGGCAGCCGCTGGGTATGGAGCAGGACGCCGATTTCCTGATCGATGCCACCGGTATGCCCTTTGCGGGGGGCGGGCTTAATCCGGTTTTGCGCGACCTGGCCCGGTTCGGCGAGGCGATGCGCTGCGACGGGGTTGGCAATGGCGGTGCTGCCATCCCGCTGGCCGCGGTCGAATCGATTCGCGGCGGCGCAAGCCGCGCGGCCTTCGCCAAGGCGGGATACGTCTATTTGCCGGACTGTTCCTATCGCAGTCAGTGGTGGACGATGCCCGGCAACCATGGCGCCTATGCCGCACGCGGCATTCACGGGCAGGGCATCTATGTCGATCCGACGGCAGAGATGGTCATTGCGCGCTTCGGCTCACACCCGATTGCCGCCAGTTCGGGCAATGATCCGGTTTCTTTGCCGGCCTATCGGGCCATCGCCGAACGGTTGATGCAGGGATGACTTTTGGTCCGTGATTCCTGCTGCAAACGATGCGTTTTCACTTGCAGTTCATCCGTGCTGTTTTATAGGGGCCGTCCGCTGCCCCATGGGGACTTCCAAACCGCAAGGCAGCTTGTTTGAAACAATCCGTTTGGGGGTCCCTTGAGTTGCACAGCTATCCTGACGCATCGGCTGTAGTTCGCGCGCTTGCGCCTGACGAACCCGTTATCCTGAATCGCCCGCACGCCGCTGCGCGCGCTGCCCGCTTCTTTGTCGAGAAGTTTCCGGGCAAGTCGCTTTATGCCGTAAAGGCCAATCCCTCGCCTGAACTGCTCAAGGTCCTGTGGGCTTCGGGCGTGACGCACTATGACGTGGCATCCATTGCCGAAGTCCGGCTCGTTCGGGCTACGCTGCCCGAAGCGACGCTGTGCTTCATGCACCCGGTCAAGACCCGCGCGGCGATTGCCGAGGCGTATCGCGTGCACGGGGTGCGCACGTTCAGCCTCGACACGCACGAGGAACTGGAGAAGATCGTCGCGGCGACCACCAGCGACGCCGGCGAACTGGCCAGTGACTTGTCGCTCTGCGTGCGCCTGCGGGTGTCGTCCGATTATTCGGAACTGAGCCTGGCTTCGAAGTTCGGGGTTGATCTGGTCGATGCCGCGCCGCTGCTTCAGGCCACGCGGCAGGTCGCCGACGCGCTGGGAATCTGTTTCCATGTCGGTTCGCAGGCGATGACTCCGTTTGCTTACGTGCAGGCGCTGGAACGCGTTCGCGCGGCGATCGTCGATGCGTCCGTCACGGTCGACATCGTCGACGTCGGCGGTGGCTTTCCGTCGATCTACCCCGGCATGGAACCGCCGCCGCTGGAAGATTACTTCGGCGCGATTCACCGCGCTGCGGAATCGCTGCCGGTGTCCTATTCGTCGGAACTGTGGTGCGAGCCGGGCCGGGCGCTCTGCGCAGAGTACAACTCGATGATCGTGCGCGTGGAAAAGCGCCGTGGGAACGAGTTGTACATCAATGACGGCGCCTACGGCGCGCTCTACGATGCGGCCCACGTTGGCTGGCGCTTTCCGGTGCGCAGCCTGGCAGACGATGCGGACGGGGCGCAGGAAGAAGATTTCGCGTTCTATGGTCCGACCTGTGACGATGCCGACTACATGGAAGGGCCTTTCACCCTTCCGGCCGGGATCAAGGCGGGCGATTACATCGAAGTCGGCATGCTTGGTGCCTATGGCGCGGCGATGAAGACTGCCTTCAACGGCTTCGGCCAGGCGGTCGCGATCGAATCGACCGATGAGCCGATGGCAAGCCAGTATCGTGGTGATCGCCGCGATCCGCGCCACAGCGACAACGTGGTGTCGCTGCGCTGATCTGCACGACACGGCGGGTAAAGCAAACGGGCCGGGAACCTGATCTGGTTCCCGGCCCGTTTTGTTTGCCGAAAGGGCGTTGCTGGGGGATCGTTCCGCTCAGGCGGCGAGGCGCAGGTCCAGCCGGTCCCAGATTTCCACCAGCGCCCTGGTCAGTGCTTCCATCATCGCCTCGGTATGCGCCGGACCCGGCGTAAAGCGCAGTCGCTCCGTCCCGCGCGGGACGGTGGGATAGTTGATCGGCTGAACATAGACGCCGTATTCGGCCAGCAGAATGTCGCTGATCTTCTTGGCCTTCACCGGGTCGCCCACCATCAGCGGGACGATATGGGTGGTGGAATCCATCACCGGCAGCCCTGCCTCGCGGAACAGACGCTTGAGCGTTGCGGCTGCCGCCTGCTGGCCCTCACGCTCCACCGACGATGCCTTGAGATGGCGCACGCTGGCCAACACGCCAGCCACCAGCACGGGCGACAGCGAGGTGGTGAAGATGAAGCCGGGGGCATAGCTGCGGATCACGTCGATGATCTTCGAGTCGGCCGCGATATAGCCGCCCATGACCCCGAAGGCCTTGCCCAGCGTACCTTCGATGATGGTGATGCGATGGGCCGCTTCGTCACGATCGGTGATACCGCCGCCGCGCGGCCCGTACATGCCCACGGCGTGGACTTCGTCGATATAGGTCAGCGCGTTGTACTTGTCAGCCAGGTCGCAGATCGCGTGAATCGGTGCGACGTCACCCTCCATCGAATAGACGGATTCAAAGGCGATCAGCTTGGGAACATCCGGGGATTCGGCGGCCAGCAGTTCTTCCAGATGTTCCAGGTCATTGTGGCGCCACACCCGCTTTTCCGCGCCGGAATTGCGGATGCCCGCGATCATGCTGGCGTGGTTCAGCTCGTCGGAAAAAATCACGCAGCCGGGCAGCACCTTGGCCAGGGTCGACAGCGTCGCGTCGTTCGAGACATAGCCCGACGTGAACAGCAGCGCGCCTTCCTTGCCGTGAAGGTCAGCCAGTTCGTGTTCCAGATCAACGTGATAATGGGTGTTGCCGCCAATATTGCGCGTGCCGCCCGAACCGGCGCCGACGTCATGCAGCGCTTCTTCCATGGCGGCGATGACCTTGGGGTGCTGACCCATCGCAAGGTAATCGTTGGAGCACCAGACCGTAATGTCCTTGGGACCGTTGTGGCCGGCAAAACAGCGCGCGTTGGGGTATGCCCCCTTGTTGCGCAGGATGTCGATGAACACGCGGTAGCGGCCTTCCGAATGCAGCCGCTCGATCGCCTGGTCGAAAATCTGATCGTAGTTCACTTGGCGTTTGACCTCCGCGCCGGGCGGCGATTGCCGTCGTCCCTGCCGATGCGGGCGGCCTTACTCCAACTGCGCCGGTTGCGCCAGCCGGTTAATTCCATCACTCAAATCGGAAACTCCGCGCTGAATCCGCGTTTTGCCGCGGCGGCCCAGCCCCGATCAGCCGCATCCACCGGTTGCTGTGCGCTGCCATCCTCTCCGCCTCCCAAGTCGTCCTGGGCGGTGTCGCGGCGGCCTACGGCAATGTCATGGCCGGGGACTATGTTCAGGCCCGGTGCTTCCGATTTGAGTCTGGCAATGGTGCGCAGCCAGGCAAATACTTCGGGACGGTCTTCGTCGATGATGAAATCGCTCAACAGCCTGGAACGCGCGCGCTGTTCCTTCCAGCTCGCGTCCAGCGTGGCGATGTCGCCGGCAAACAGGAACTCCTTGCCGTCCGCGAGCTGGACGAAGATCATTTGCGAGCCGGGCGTATGGCTGGGGGCCGGAATGACCACCACGCCCGGCGCGACCGCCTGCGGCGCCGTCCCGGTAATTTCAGCCCTGGGCGTAAATCCGGTGGGCCAGACCAAGGTCCCGGCAACGGGGGCCGCCGGCAGCTGGTTACGGTTGAAACGAGCCGATTGCATCACCGGGCCGCCCAGCCGAAGCGCTGCGCCCATGTGATCGGGGTGTTCGTGCGTGAACAGGATCAGCCCGGCTGTTTCCATCGCGCGCTCAATCCGCGACTGCGCGTCCGGAAAGCGGATGTCGAAGCCCAGGTTCTCGGCATCGGCGCGGCTTAGGCCGGAATCGATCAGGATGGCTTTGCCACCCCTCACCGGCAGGCGAAACGCAAGGACAAAGATGGGGTGGCGCTTCAGGCCATGACCAGCCGCGAACAATCCGCGCGGCAACAGGCGCAAGGCGGCCGCTTCATATTCGACCACCGCAGGTGCCGGGCCGGGCAGGCTGTTCGCCAGTTGCCGCAACTGGGCGATCGACACGGGCTTGGCTGCGGCCTCGCCAGGGCGATTGTCAATCATCAGCCAGTAGAACGGAATGCCAGCCAGGGCGATCATTGCCAGCA
This sequence comes from Novosphingobium sp., assembly GCA_041909515.1. GTDB lineage: Bacteria > Pseudomonadota > Alphaproteobacteria > Sphingomonadales > Sphingomonadaceae > Novosphingobium. The sequence goes on from JAYRDH010000001.1 coordinate 154,023, forward strand.
AGAACAGATTTATCCGCCGCGCCATCGTTTACAGAACCTCGGTTTTCAGCAGGCCATAACGCATGAGTGCCGGTGCCAGATCGGCAAGTTCTGCCCCATCGCGGGTGAAAAGTGCAAGGTCTGGCTGCGTGCGACGGAACGATTGACCGTCCGTAAGGGTCATGATCCGCCGGGCGATCCCCGCTGCACCGTGGACAAAGCGGACGCCGGGGCCGAAAGCGGCGGCGAGTTCTACTTCGACCAGCGGAAAATGCGTGCACGCCAGGACGACTGTGTCGATCTGCTCTCCGCCCGGCTGCTGACGCAAAGCCGCAGCGGCCCTTGCGAAGACTGCGGGATCGGTTGCTTTGCCGCGCAGTTTCCGCTCTGCCGCCTCGACCAGTTCCGGGGCGGCGGCGCGGATCAGGCGCTTGCCAGTGGCGAACTCTGTCTCCAGCCGGTCGACGTAGGCTTGCCGGACGGTAGCCGCCGTACCCAGCAGTCCGATCGTCCCGGTCCGGGTGAGTTCGGCGGCGGGCTTGATTGCCGGAACGGTTCCGACGATCGGTACTTCCAGCACATCCCGGACCATGCCCAGCGCAATGGTCGACGCGGTGTTGCACGCGATGCAGACCAGGCGTGGGCGGAACCGTTCGGTCATCCGGCCCAGCAGACCGGCTACCCGCGCCGCGATTTCCGCCTCGGTCTTCGTGCCATAGGGCAGGCCGGCATTGTCCGCAGCGTAGATCATCGGCGCATCGGGCAGCGCCTTGCGCACTTCGGCCAGCACGGACAGCCCGCCAACGCCGGAATCAAACAGCAGCAGCGGGGCATCCGCATCCATATCCGTTGCAATCTCCCTTGCCGGACTTGCCGGTCGGCCCGCGTTGTAGCTACGAGAGGGTACCTAAGGGAAGGGACGCCGATGGATAGTTTTGCCGCACTGGGGATGGGTTACCTGTTGGGGTCGGTGCCCTTTGGCCTGATCCTGACCAAGGTGTTCAACGCTGGCGACTTGCGAAGCATCGGATCGGGCAACATCGGTGCGACCAACGTGCTGCGCACCGGTAACAAAGGGCTGGCGGCGGCGACCCTGCTGCTTGACCTGGCCAAAGGGCTGCTGGCGGTGTCGCTGGCCTGGCGCTGGCTTCCCGAATTTCCCGGCATGGCCGCGCTGGGGGCGGTACTGGGGCATTGCTTCCCGGTCTGGCTGAAGTTCAAGGGCGGCAAGGGGGTCGCCACCACGATGGGCGTTTCGCTGGGTCTCGCCTGGCCGCTGGGGCTGGCTTACGCGGTTACGTGGCTGGGCATGCTGGCAATCACGCGAATTTCGTCGCTGGCAGGGATGACGGCGGCGGTTGCCGTGCCGCTGGTTGCGTGGGCGATGGGGCAGGTCGAACTGGTGCCGGTGTTGGCCGCTATCGCGGTGCTGGTGCTGGTGCTGCACCGTGAAAACATCGCCCGGCTGCGCTCTGGCACGGAACCGAAAATCGGTAGCAAGGGCTGATGGACGGTCCGGCGCCGTCGCTCACGCAGGATGAGGCGTTTGCCCGTATCCGCTTGCTGCGTTCGCCCAACATTGGCCCGATCAGCTATCGCCAGTTGCTGACCCGGTTCGGAACGGCGCGAGCGGCGCTGGACGCATTGCCGGACCTGGCCGCACGGGACGGCAAGGGGTACCGCATCGCGTCAGAGGCGCAGGTATCCGCTGAAGTCGCGGCGTTGCGCAGCGCGGGTGGGCGCTATGTGTTTCACGATTCGCCGGACTACCCCCGCCTCCTCACCGAAGTGGACAGCGCACCGCCCATCCTGATGGTGCGCGGTGATCTGACACTGGCGGCGCGGCCGACCGTCGCGATTGTGGGCGCGCGCAATGCCTCGGCCGCGGCGGTCAAGCTGGCTCGAATTTTCGCGGGCGACCTGGCTCAAGCCGGTTTCACTGTCGTGTCGGGACTGGCACGCGGGATTGACGGTGCGGCCCATCAGGCCAGCCTGGCGGGTGGGACCATCGGCGTAATCGCCAGCGGGATTGATGTGACCTATCCGCCCGAACACCGCGACTTGCAGGAATCGGTGGCGACAGAGGGGCTGCTGGTGGCCGAACAGCCGCCGGGGACCGAACCGCTGGCGCGGCATTTCCCCTCGCGCAACCGCATTATCGCCGGTCTGGCACGCGGCACCGTCGTGGTGGAGGCGGCGCCAAAATCCGGTTCGCTGATCACCGCCCGCCTGGCGGGGGAGTTTGGCCGGGAGGTGATGGCTATCCCCGGATCGCCGCTGGATTCGCGGGCGCAGGGCTGCAACCAGTTGATCCGGGAGGGCGCGGTGCTGGTGCAATCTGCGATGGACGTGATCGAACTGCTCAGCGCCTTTGACGGTGCGCCGCGATCGACGTTCCGGGAACCCGCGACCTTTGCGTGGACCCAGCAGGCAGAAGCGCCCGACACCGACCCGGCGGACATCGCCGCGCTTCTGACGGTGGCACCCGTCGCCGTGGATGAACTGATCCGCCAGAGCGGGGAAAGCCCGGCGGCGGTGCAACTGGCCTTGCTGGAACTTGAACTGGCCGGAAGGCTGGTGCGCCATGCGGGCGGGCGGGTTTCGCTGAGTGGCTGACGACCATTTGCATGTAACATTATCTCGCGGTCATTTTCCGTTCATCGAATCCGGCGCAGGCTTCCACATTGAACTGCGGAGTTGGAGGGGAACAGATGCGTAAGGGATTGTCATTCATCGCAATTATGGCCGTGCTGGCGCAGGGGCCGGTCCTCGCCGTGTCGGCACCATCCCCGTCCAAGGCGTCAACTGGCTCAACCGGGCGGCAGGGATTGTGCCGCAAACCGGCGGCGCTACCGCTGCTGGATGCTGAAGCACCGGCGCGTCAGCAAGCGCCGCATCGCCCCAAAGTCGGCGCAGGGGGCAAGCTCTATCCGCCCTCTGCCGTCGCTGTGGACGCGCCCAGCGTGCCACCGCCACCGCCGCCGCCTTCGCCTGCGCCGCCGCCAGCGGTAATGGTCGGCGAATCCGCAGTCGTCGTGTCTGGCTCCCGCGTGGGGGATGCTTCGGCCAGCGAAGCGGTTGGCCTGCCCGAAAGTGTCGCAAAGTCCGCCGATGCGCGGGTGGGCGGAGCGGTCATGCCTCCCCGTCCGCGCCCCCGTCCGCTCCCGCAGGCCGGGCAGCTGACTGCCGGGGAACATGACGATCTGCTCAATCCCGAACTCTACGCCGATTATGTGCGCCGGTCCGACCTGGGCCAGGCAATTCCCGATCTGCCGCGAGTCGATACCCAGCGCACGCTGACCGTGGCGGTCAGCGACCGGGCTGGACGGCCGGTGCCCTTCGCCAGCGTGGAACTGGCCTGTGCCGACGGTGGGCGGATTGCGCTGGCGACCACGGCGGATGGCAAGGTCACGTTCTTCCCCGAAGTCGATCAGCTGGGCCGTGGTGTCTGGGTGCGGACGCGGGGTGAGGAATGGCGCACCGTCAGCATCCCGGCCCGGCGCGGGGCGCAGCGCATCGACTTCACGGTGGACCGCGCCGCGCAGGCCGTGCGCAAGCTGGACCTGATGCTGGTTATCGACACCACCGGATCGATGGGGGACGAGATCCGCTACCTCCAGTCCGAACTGGCTGCGATCATTGACGGGGTGAAGGCGCGCCACCCGCAGCTGGACCTGCGGCTGGGCTTTGTCTTCTACCGCGATCTGGGCGATGATTACATCACCAGCACGGTGCCGCTTTCTGCCGATGTCGTTGCCGGTCAGGCCGCGCTGAAGCAGCAGGGCGCCAGTGGCGGTGGCGACTATCCGGAGGCGATGGACCAGGCCCTGATCCGCGCCGCCCGGCAGGCGTGGCGGCCTGATGCCGCCAAGACGCTGCTGCTGGTCGCGGATGCCCCGCCGCATGACCAGAACTTTGGCCGGACCTGGCTGGCGGCGGAACACTTGCGCGCCAGCCGCGTGCACATCGTGCCCGTGGCGGCGTCTGGCGTGGCCGACAAGGCCGAATACGTGATGCGGGCGATGGCGGCTGCCACCCAGTCGCGCTACACCTTCCTGACCGACGACAGCGGCATCGGCAACCCGCACGCGCCGCCCGCGATCGACTGCTATCAGGTCACGCGGCTGGATGCGCTGATCCGCCGGGTGATCGACAGCCAGTTGTCCGGCCGCCGGATCGAGCCGGCCGAGCAGGAGGTGATCCGCACCGTTGGCCAACCAGACAACGGGCGCTGCGTCATTCCCCCCGGCTTTGGCAACGACTAGGGCAGGGGCAATGGGAATTGGGGGCAATGGAAATTGGTGGCGGGGGTATGAGCAGGTTTCCGGCGCGGATGTTCCGGTGGGTCGCGATCTATGGCGTGGCGAAAGACGCCCCTCAGCCCCCCTTGACCTTGGGTGCAGAACCCTCCCACCCTCGCGCGTACGTATACACGTGAGGAATTCGCTTTACCGCCATGCAACTTGTCATCGTAGAATCCCCCGCCAAGGCCAAAACCATCGAGAAGTATCTCGGCAAGGACTACAAGGTCCTCGCCAGCTATGGCCACGTTCGCGATCTGCCGCCGAAGGATGGCTCGGTCCGCCCGGACGAAGCCTTTGCGATGGACTGGGAGCTGTACGGCGACAAGCAGCGCCAGGTGAAGGCGATTACCGATGCCGCCAAGACCGCCGACCGCCTGATCCTCGCAACTGACCCTGACCGTGAGGGGGAAGCGATTTCGTGGCACGTGCGCGAGCTGCTGGCCAAGCGCAAGGCGCTGCCCAAGGACGTGCAGCGGGTGACGTTCAACGCGATCACCAAGCAGACTGTTACCGAGGCGATGACCCGCCCGCGCGAGCTGGATCAGGACCTGATCGACGCCTACCTCGCCCGCCGCGCGTTGGATTACCTGTTCGGCTTCACGCTGTCCCCGGTGCTGTGGCGCAAGCTGCCCGGTGCGAAAAGCGCGGGCCGGGTCCAGTCGGTCGCGCTGCGCCTGATCGTCGAGCGCGAGCGCGAGATCGAGGCGTTCCGGCCGCAGGAGTACTGGTCCGTCATCGCCCGGCTGGAGCAGGGCGGGACCGAGTTTCCCGCCCGGCTGGTGCGGTTCGAGGGCGAAAAGCTCGACAAGCTGAGCCTGGGCGAGGAAGGCATTGCCCTGCGAGCCAAGGCGCTGGTGGAATCGGCGACCTTCCGGGTTGAGGAGGTCGAGACGAAGCCAACCCGCCGCAACCCCTATCCGCCGTTCACGACTTCCACCCTGCAACAGGAAGCCGCGCGCAAGCTGGGCTTCTCGGCCAGCCACACGATGCGGATTGCGCAGAACCTGTATGAGGCGGGCGCGATTACCTACATGCGGACCGACGGGGTGCAGATGGACCCCAGCGCGATCTCCGACGCGCGCAAGGCGATCTCTGACCGCTACAGCGGGCACTACCTGCCCGAAAAGCCGCGCCATTATGAAACCAAGGCGAAAAATGCGCAGGAAGCCCACGAGGCGATCCGCCCGACCGACTTTGCCAAGGACAAGTACGGCAGCGGCGACGAGGCGCGGCTTTATGACCTGGTCTACAAGCGGGCGATGGCCAGCCAGATGGCCTCTGCGAATATCGAGCGGACCAGCGTCACCTTGCGTGACGGCACCGGGAAGCACGAATTGCGCGCCACCGGGCAAGTGGTGAAGTTCCCCGGATTCCTGGCTGTTTACGAGGAAGGGCGCGACCAGTCGCGCGATGGCGAGGACGAGGACGGCGCGATGCTGCCCGCGCTCGCCTCTGGCGATACCCCGGCCAAGAAGGGCGTCGATGCGGCCCAGCACTTCACCCAGCCGCCGCCGCGCTATTCCGAAGCCAGCCTGGTCAAGCGGCTGGAAGAACTGGGCATTGGCCGCCCTTCGACGTATGCCGCCACGTTGCAGGTGCTGAAGGACCGTAACTACGTCCGGACCGAGAAGAACCGGTTCTTTGCCGAGGAATCCGGCCGGCTGCTGACCGCGTTCCTGGAGCGGTTTTTCGAGCGTTACGTCGCCTATGATTTCACCGCCGGGATGGAGGACGAGCTGGACGACGTGTCCGGCGGGCGGGCGGCGTGGAAGGCTGTGCTGGAGGCCTTCTGGAAGGACTTCAAGCCCAAGTCCGACGAAGTCATGGAGCGCAAGCCCAGCGAAGTGACCGAGGCGCTGGACGAGTTCCTGTCCGATTACCTGTTCCCCCCGCGCGAGGATGGCACCGATCCGCGCAAGTGCCCCAAGTGCGAAGCCGGACGGCTTTCGCTGCGCGGCGGCCGCTATGGCGCGTTCGTTGCGTGCTCCAACTATCCGGAGTGCAAGTTCACTCGCAAGTTCGCGCAGCCCGGCGGCAGCGCTGATGGCGGCGAGGACGGCGAATTGGGCAACCACCCCGAAACCGGCCTGCCGATCAGCCGCAAGGTTGGCCGCTTCGGCCCGTACCTGGAAATGGGCGAGGGCAAGGAAGCCAAGCGCGCCAACATTCCCAAGGACATCGGCGAGCTGTCGCTCGACTGGGCGATCAAGCTGATCGACCTGCCGCGCACCATTGGCAACCATCCCGAAACGGGCGAGCCGATCACCGCCAGCATTGGCCGCTATGGTCCCTATCTGGCGCACAATGGTAAATATGCGAAGCTGCGCAGCACGGCCGAAGTGTTCGATACCGGGATGAACGCGGCGGTCGTTCGGCTGGCCGAAGCGGCGGCGGGCGGCGGGCGCGGGGCGCGGGCGGCGGCGGAACCGCTCAAGACCTTTGGTCCGCACCCCGAAAGCGGCGGCGAAATGAAGCTGATGGCCGGGCGGTACGGCCCTTACGTCACCGACGGAACCACCAACGCCACCCTGCCGCGTGACAAGCAGCCGGAAACGCTGACGGCGGAGGAAGCCGTGGTGCTGATCACCGAACGCGCCGCCAAGGGGCCGGCCAAGGGCAAGAAGAAGGCCGCGCCGAAGAAGAAGGCGGCGGCGCCCAAGAAGGCGGCTGCCGCGAAGAAGGCTCCGGCGAAGAAAGCGCCCGCAAAGAAGGCGGCAAAGGACTGATTCGCGGCCGATTCGGGGGTTTAGTTGATGAAAGTCAGGCGCGGGGGAACCTTTTGGGAAGCCTCGCGCGGGCGCTTGCGGATTGACGGTTTGAAAGAGCCGGGGCGAACATAACAGGCGGAGGCGGTGTAGGAAAATTGCCCCTCCGTCAGTCGCTTGGAGCGACTGCCACCTCCCCATTTGGCTTCGCAAAATGGGGAGGATCGGTTAGGTTTGTTCCTCCCCGTTTTCACGAAGTGCAAACGGGGAGGTGGCGCGCCCGCAGGGCGTGACGGAGGGGACCATTCTTGCCGCGCCCACGCATCCCCCGCAATCTGACCAAGGCCCGCCAACTGCGCGCCACCATGACTCTGCCCGAAGTGTTGCTGTGGAACCTGCTGCGCGGATCGCCCGATGGCGTGCGGTTTCGCCGCCAGCACCCGGTGGGGGACTTTGTGCTCGATTTCTATTGCGCGGCTGCGAAAGTCGGGATCGAGATTGACGGGATCGCGCATGACATGGGCGGCAATCCGCAGCGTGATCTGGACCGGGATGCGGTGCTGGCCGGGCTGGGGATCGAGATCGTGCGCATTGCAGCAACTGAAGTTCTCGCGTCGCCGGAACGGGTGGCAGAAATGTTGGTGCGGTATTGTCGGCGCTGATTGCCCCTCCGTCAGCCCGGCGGGCTGCCACCTCCCCATTTGGCTTCGCAAAACGGGGAGGACCAGCTCCTCCCCGTTTTTGCCGCAGGCACAAATGGGGAGGTGGCGCGCCCGCAGGGCGTGACGGAGGGGTACTTCTGCGCTAACGCCCTCCCATGGCCGAAAATTTCACCCGTCACCGCCAGCCTTGGAAAGCCGATGAAGTGGCCAAGCTGCGCACGCTTGCCGCCAAGGGCAAGGGTCTGAAAGAAATCGCCAAAGCCCTGAACCGCAGCGAGGAATCGACCAAGGACCGCGCCAAGCAGGACGGCATCGGCATTGCCAAGCTGCGCTGAGCGCGCCTAGGCGCCCAGGCTGTTGCCGGTTGCCGGTTGCAGCGCCGCGACGTTGACGCCGAACACCATCGCGCGGGCGCGCAGCGAAGCGTTGAGGTAGGGCGTTTCCAGTTGCAGGAACTGCCGCGGCGTCATGCCCAGGAACCGGCGGGCATCGCGCACGAAATGCGAATGGTCGAAATAGGCCGGGTCGATCCCGACATAGCCGGTCCGGTCGCCGTTCAGCTTCAGCGTCAGGATCGAGCGCAGCAGCCGCGCACGCATCAGCAAGGTCTTGGGCGGAAAGCCAAAGTGGCGCTGGCACAGCCGCAGCAGGCGGTGGCTGGGGATGCCCAGCTGGTCCGCGATGTCGCCCAGGTTGTCGAGGTTGTCGCCCTGCAGCGCGGCCATGATCCGCATCAGTTCCGGTTCGTCGCGGTGAGGGCGGCTCATCAGCGGCAGGAAGAATTCATCGAGGATCGCTTTCACGCGCCGCCCCCGGTCGTGGTCGCGCAGGCGCTCCACCAGGACGGCCACCTGCTCACGGGGCATCACGTGTTCCAGCGGCAGGACGTTGTCGCGCAGTTCCGCCGCGCTGGTACGCAACAGCCGGGCAAACCCGATCGGGGTCAGGCTGGCCCCGATGGTCAGGCCACCGCTGACCTCGATCTCCATCGCCTGCGATGTCGGCCCGAAAAAGCACGCCGTCGGCAGCGGGTCATAGCGCGCGCCGGCCAGCGCCAGCCGGATCGGCCGGTCGGCCAGGATGATCCGGATCGCCGGGGAATTGGGCAGCATCCATTCGATCGCGCGGTTGACCGCATGTTCTTCGGAATCGAACATGTGATAATCCGCGATCATCCGCTCCAGCGCGGGATCGGGACGCTCATAGCGGACAGCCGTATGGGGAGGGAGGCCGAACCGGGCGGAGTCGATACCCGGCGTCAGCGAACCACTTTCAATCAACGCCCGTTCCCGCCCTGTCCAAGAATGCCCGGCGCGGAATTAATAAGAATTTCACCGGAAATACAACCGGACTTCAGTCTAACCGACAGAAATCTTCCCGAAATGGCACCAGCGGGTCTTTACCGAACCCATTCCAGCCCGATCTCTTCGTAGATTTCCTTGTTGCTGTCGGCCCAGTTTTCTTCGACCCTGACGTGCAGGAACAAGTGCACCTTGACGCCCAGCAACTCGGCCAGCTCCTTGCGCGCGGCCTCGCCGATGGATTTCAGCTTCGACCCGCCCTTGCCCAGCACGATGCCTTTCTGGCTGCCGCGGGCGATCACGATCTGCTGGTGGATTTCCACCGAGCCGTCCTTGCGATGGGTGTAGCTTTCGGGGCGCACGGCGCTGTCATAGGGCAACTCGTCGTGCAGCTGGCGATAGAGCTGCTCGCGCGTGATTTCGCAGGCCAGCAGGCGTTCCGATGCGTCGGACACCTGATCTTCGGGATAGTGCCACGCGCCTTCGGGCATCAGCTGCGCCAGCCGGGTCTTCAGTTCCGGCACACCGTCGCCGGTGAGAGCGGAGATGAAGAACACCTCGTCAAACGCGGTTTTGCCGTCCTCGTCCGGCGCGGCCAGCGCCTGCGCGGTAATCAGCAGCGGCTCCTTGGGGGTTTCGTCAACCTTGTTAAGCACCAGGATCTTGCGCTCCGGACGGCCTTTCAGGCTCTCCAGGATCGGTTCCAGATAGGTCAGCTTCTTCTTGCGGCCATCGACCACCAACAGGATCGCGTCGGCTTCCTGCGCGCCTTCCCACGCGGCGTTGACCATCGCGCGGTCCAGCCGCCGCTTCGGCTCGAACAGGCCGGGGGTGTCGGCCAGGATGATCTGCGTTTCATCTTCCAGCGCGATCCCCATCAGTCGCGCGCGGGTGGTTTGCGCCTTGGCGCTGACGATGGCGACTTTCTGGCCGACCAGCGCGTTGACCAGCGTGGACTTGCCCGCGTTCGGGGCGCCGAGGACGGCGACGAGGCCGCAGTGTTGGGTCATTGCTTGTATTCCAGTTGTGAAGCGCCCGCCCGGTCAGGGCAGTCGCGCAGGATGTGGCACCACTTTACGGGTTCTGGCGGCAGAGCGCGAGTCAAACGAGGGGCGGAGCGGTCCCTTTGGCCCATTCCGTCACCCCGGACTTGATCCGGGGGCCCGCTTGGTCCGGTTGTCATGGCGCTTTGAAAGAAGCTGGCCCCCGGATCAAGTCCGGGGTGACGGTGCGAGAGGGGGCGCGCGGGATCAGCCTAGCCGAACCGCTCCATGAACGCGGCGGCGGCGAGCGTTTCGGCTTCCTGCTTGCTCGATCCGGTCGCCTCGACCTCGCCCACGCCGTTCACGCCCACCGCGACGGTGAACTTGGCGGCATGGTCCGGGCCGGACCGGTCGACCAGGCGATATTCGGGCATCTTGCGGCGGTTGCCCGCGGCCCATTCCTGCAAGGCGGACTTGGGGTGCTTTTTCTGGCCGGTCTTGCCCGCCACCAGGTCGCTCCACAACGTGCGCACCATGTCGCGCGTCGCGTCGAAGCCGTGGGTGACGAAGCTGGCGCCGATCAGGGCTTCCATCACGTCGCCCAGGATGTTATCGCTGTCCTGTCCGCCGTCGTCGCGGGCCTGCTTGCCCAGCAGCATGTGCGGCCCCAGGCCAACCGCGCGGGCGACCTTGGCGCAGGTGTTGCGGCTGACCAGCGCGTTGAGCCGCTGCGAGAGGCGGCCTTCCGCGCCGCCTTCCAGCGCATAGAGCCATTCAGCGATGACCATGCCCAGCACCCGGTCGCCCAGGAATTCCAGCCGCTGATAATCGCGCGCGGCGCCGGTGCTGCCGTGGGTCAGCGCTTCCAGCCACAGCGCCTCGTCCACGGGCGGACGCCCGGCGATCTGGCACAGGAACCGGTGGGTGTCGGGTTGCAGCACGGTCGGCCTCAGAACCCGCCGCCGATCCGGTTCCAGCGCGCGGCGGAGAACCAGGTCCACGGCTTGATCCATTCCGCCCCGCCATCGGTCGACCACATCATGATCGAAGCGCGGCCCACCAGGTTGTCCTGCGGGACCAGCCCGATGCCGCGGCGCGGTTCGGCCGGGAAGCGGCTGTCTTCGGAATTGTCGCGGTTGTCGCCCATCAGGAACAGGTGGCCTTCGGGCACCACGACCGGCGGCGTATCGTCCTGCGCGCGCGGACCCAGGTCCAGCACGTTGTAGGTCCGCCCGCCGGGCAGGGTTTCCTGGTACTGCGGATAGCGGCAGACGTCGCTGCCATCCGCCAGCTTCGCCGCGAACTGCACCGAATAGCAGCGCGTGTTGGGGCTGACCGCGATTTCAAAGTCCTCGACCCGCTCCTTGGGAACCGGCTGGCCGTTGAGGTAGAGCACGCCCGCCTTCATCTGCACGGTATCGCCCGGCAGGCCGATCACCCGCTTGATATAGTCGATGTCATTCAGCGGCGGCTGCTTGAAGATCACCACGTCCCCGCGTTCCGGCGTGGAAGCCATGACCCGCGTTTCCGGCAGCAGCCCCACGCCAAACGGCAGCGAATGGCGCGAATAGCCATAGGGCCACTTCGCGGCGAGCAGGTAGTCCCCGTTCTGCAAGCGCGGCAGCATGGATTCGCTGGGAATGTTGAACGGCGAGAAGATGAAGCTGCGGAAAATCGCGACGAGCACGACCAGCTTCAGCAGGAAGACGGGAAAGCTGTCTTCCTTCTTCTCCAGCTTCCGGGCAGCGGGGGTTGGGGCGTTGTCTTGCATCACTGCGTCCATGTTGGGCCGGGCCTCGCTCGTCAAGTCTTTAGGGTGTGTTATAGAGGTAAGTCAGCTTGGGCGCAATGTCCGGTCCTGCATACGATTTCTGGCCTTGGCGGGCGGCCGCTCTGCGGGCATAGCTCCTTCGCACGTGCAGCAGGAGCAGATGAGATGAGCGAAGCGGTCAAGGTGGTATGGGCGAAGCTGGAATCCCTGGCTAAGCCGACCCTGCAAACGCTGTTCACCGATCCGGCGCGGCTGGAGCAGCTCTCCGCGCGGCTGGAGCTGCCGGGCGGGGCGATCCGGTTCGACTGGTCCAAGACCCATCTGGATACCGCGCACCTCGCCGCGTTCGAGGAACTGGCCGAGGCGGTGCGCTTCAAGGCGAAGCGCGGCGCGATGTTCGCCGGCGAAGTGATCAACGTGACCGAGGGCCGCGCGGTGGAGCATACCGCCCTGCGCGGCGTCGGGCGCGACACCAGCGTCGAGGAAGCGGGCGCGCTCCACGCCCGGATGCGCAGCCTGGTTCAGGCGATCCACGGCGGCGCGCTGGGTGAGGTCAAGCACCTGATCCACATCGGCATCGGTGGCAGCGCACTCGGCCCGGCACTGGCGATTGACGCGCTGGCCCGCGACGGGGCGGTGGTGGACGTCCATGTCGTCTCCAACATCGATGGCTGCGCGCTGGAAGCCGCGTTCGCCCGGTGCGATCCGGCGACCACGCTGATCGCCATTGCCTCCAAAACGTTCACCACGACCGAGACGATGACCAACGCCGCCAGCGCGCTGACCTGGCTGGGCGAAAACGGGGTGGACGATCCCTATGGCCGGGTCGTGGCGCTGACCGCCTATCCCGACAAGGCGGTCGAATGGGGCGTCGATGAAACCCGCGTCCTGCCGTTCCCGGAAAGCGTCGGCGGGCGCTATTCGCTATGGTCGTCGATCGGCTTCCCGGTCGCGCTGGCGCTGGGCTGGGACGAATTTGCCGAATTTCTGGACGGCGCGGCGGCGATGGACCAGCACTTCCTGGAAACCGACGGCGCGGCCAACCTGCCGCTGCGCGCGGCCTTTGCCGACCAGTTCTATACCCGCCTGAAGGGCTGCCAGACCCGCGCGGTATTCGCTTATGACGAGCGGCTGGGGCTGTTCCCCAGCTACCTGCAACAGCTGGAAATGGAATCGAACGGCAAGGCGGTGAAGGCCGATGGCTCCCCCGTCGATGGCCCGACCGCGCCGATCACCTGGGGCGGGGTGGGGACGGACGCGCAGCACGCGGTGTTCCAGTTGCTGCATCAGGGCACCAACCTGGTCCCGGTGGACTTCATCGCCAGCATCGCGCCGGGCGACGCGCTGGACCCGGCGCACCACCGCAACCTGCTGGCCAACTGCTTTGCCCAAGGCGCGGCGCTGATGGCGGGCAAGGATGCCAAGGACCCGGCGCGGGCCTATCCAGGGGACCGCCCCTCGGCCACGATCCTGTGCGACGACCTGACCCCCGGCACGCTGGGTGCGCTGATCGCGTTCCATGAACACCGCACTTTTGCGAACGGTGTGCTGCTGGAAGTGAACAGCTTTGACCAGTTCGGCGTGGAACTGGGCAAGGAAATCGCCAAGGCGATCGAGGCCGGGAACACCACCTTCGATCCCAGCACCGAGGCGCTGCTGGCTGAAGCCGGGATCAAGTAGGGGGGCAATCCTACCCGCTCCGTCACCCTGAACTTGTTTCAGGGTCCATCTATCGGCGCAGACCGAGGCCCTCAGCCTATGCACGGCGGCAGCGTTGCGGATGCCTACCGCCGCTGTGCTGGCGGCACGTTGGACCCTGAAACAAGTTCAGGGTGACGGCTAAGGGTGTTGGGCGGGTGACGATTGGGAGAGGGGGGCGCTCTTCCGCTCAACACACCCTGCCTATCACACTGACCAGCAAAACCGTTTGGCGAATCCGGCGCAGCCGCCCCATATCGCGCCCCACACAAGGAGCGCATGATGGCTGAGTTCGACTATGACCTGTTCGTGATTGGCGCCGGTTCGGGCGGCGTGCGCGCCAGCCGGATTGCCGCGTCGCATGGCGCGCGGGTCGCCGTGGCCGAGGAGTTCCGGGTCGGCGGCACCTGCGTGATCCGGGGCTGCGTGCCCAAGAAACTGCTGGTTTACGGCTCGCACTTTGCCCATTCGCTGCACGACGCCGCCCAATATGGCTGGACCATCGAGGGCGCGACGTTCGACTGGGCGACCTTGCGCGATTTCGTGGCGAGCGACGTTGACCGGCTGGAACGGGCCTATACCTCCACGCTCAGCAACAACAACGTCGAGCATTTTGCCGAGCGCGCCGTGGTGGCGGGTCCCAACACCGTGCGGCTGGCATCGGGCCGCGAGATTACCGCGAAGTTCATCCTGATCGCGGTCGGCGCCTGGCCGGTGATGCCGGACATCGACGGGGCGGAGCACTGCATCACCTCGAACGAGGTGTTCCACTTGCCTGAATTGCCGAAGCGCGTGGTGATCCAGGGCGCGGGCTATATTGCGATGGAATTCGCCGGCATCTTCAACGCGCTGGGCAGCGATGTGACGGTGGTCAACCGCAGCGACGTGATCCTGCGCGGCTATGACCATGACCTCACCGCCCGGCTGCAACCGATCATGGCCGCGCGCGGCGTGAACTTCGGCTTCAACCGCCCGATCCGCAAGGTTGAGAAACTGCCAGATGGCTCGCTGCTGGTCCATGCGGGCGAGGGCGATCCGATCCCCGCCGACGTCGTGCTGGTCGCCACCGGCCGCCGCCCCAAGACCGATGGGCTGGGGCTGGACAGCGCGGGCATCACGCTCGGCAAGGGCGGGGAAATCCCGGTCGATGCCTACAGCAAGACCGCTTGCGACAGCATCTATGCCGTCGGCGACGTGACCGACCGGGTGCAGCTTACCCCGATTGCGATCCGCGAGGGCCACGCCTTTGCCGATACCGTGTTCGGCGGCAAGCCGCGCTCCACCCATTACGACGCGATCCCCAGCGCGGTGTTCTCGCAGCCGCCGATTGCCTCGGTCGGGTTGAGTGAAGCCGATGCGCGCGCGCAACTGGGCGAGGTCAAGGTCTACACCTCGGACTTCCGCCCGATGCAGAACATGTTCGCGACCCAGGCCGAGCGCGGCTTTTACAAGCTGGTCGTGGATGCTGAAACCGACAAGGTCGTCGGCATCCACATGATCGGCCCCGACGCGCCGGAAATCCTGCAAGCCGCCGCGATTGCAGTAAAGGCCGGGCTGACCAAGGCCCAGTTCGACGATACCATCGCGCTGCACCCGTCGATGGCGGAAGAACTGGTGCTGATGCGCTAGGGCAGGATGCCTCAGCACATTCGCCGTCACCCCGGATCAAGTCCGGGGTGACGTGCGTTGTTGTTCACGCCAGCCGGTACGGCACCACCCCCCGGCTGTCCGGATCGACCGTGATCGCCCGGTCGCTGGGCGGGAAGGCGCGCTGGTCGCAGTCCGGGCGAGGGCAGATGCGGCAGGACACGCCGATGCGCGTGGCGGCGCGGGGGCTGGCGAGGTCCAGCCCGTCGGCATAGACGAACTCGGCGGCATGCTCCGCCTCGCACCCCAGCGCCACGGCATAGCGGCGCGGGGCGCGTTCGTAAGAGCCGGAGGGCTTCACCAGCCCCTTGGCCATCGAGACATAGCGCACCCCGTCGGGCGTTTCAGCCAGCTGCACCAGAATGCGGTCGGGGATCGCCACCGCCTCATGCACGATCCACAGCGGACAGGCCCCGCCGAACCGGGCGAATTGCAGGCGCGTGGCGGAGTGGCGCTTGGTGATGTTCCCGGCCATGTCGACCCGGCAGAAGAAGAACGGCACGCCCTTCGCGTCCTCGCGCTGAAGCGTGGACAGGCGGTGGCAGGCCTGTTCAAAGCTGGTGCCGAACGCCTGTGCCAGTCGGTCGATGTCATGGCGCACGCTGCGCGCCTCGGTCCGGAACCGGCGATAGGGCATCAGCAGCGCGCCGGCGGCATAGTTGCACAGGCCGACGAACAGCAGCTGGCGCGAGGCCGCGCTGTTCAGCCGCGCGCCTTCGATCACGGCGGAAATCTCGTCTTTCAGGGCCAGCGCGGCGAGCTGGTGCGCCAGTTGAAAGCGGCGGCTTTCGGCGGGCTGGCCGGGGTCGATGGTCAGGTGGCCCATTTCCGCGTCAAAGCTGCGCAGCCCGTGGTTATATTCATAGACCAGCGAGACGGACAGCGCATCGCGCAAGTGCGTTTCCAGCGCGGTGGTATCGGGGGTGAGCGCCCGGCCAGCCAGCGCCCCGGCCAGCGCCTCGGCAGCGCGGTCCAGGCTGTCGACATAGTTGTTCGCGAAGTGGAACCAGTCGCGCACTTCCTCCCACGGCAGGCGCGCAATCCCGCCGGTTTCGGAGGACAGCGCCTCGTCCACCATCTGCAGCCGCTGGCCGGTGCGGCGATAGGCTTCGTGCAGGGCAATGAAGCGTTCGGCCAGCAGCGGTTGCTGTTCGGCAAAGCGGGCCAGCTGCGCGGCGTCCATCGGCTCGGCAAACAGCGGATCGGCGTTGGCTTCGCGCAGCGCGGCCAGCCGGGTTTCGGTGTCGCCCGCGCCAATCTCGCGCCAGTCGAGCGGGAAGGACTGGCTCAGCCGCTCGACCAGTGCCGGGGTCAGCGGGCGGTCATCGTTTTCCAGCTGTGAGAGGTAGGACGGGCTGATCCCCAGCCGCTCGGCGAGGTCCGCCTGCTTGAGCGCGCGTTCGGCACGGATGGCGCGCAGCTGGGTTCCGGCAAAGATACGGCGTGACATGGCCGGGATGATACTTTGCAAACTAGTACTTCGCAACTTTGCAAATTCACATTGGACTTTGCCGGTCCCGACGCGCAGAGGGAATGCTCTGCAAGATTACCGGGACGGGGAAGATCATGTCCGCAAATATCGCCGAAATGGAAAAGCGCCGCGCTGCCGCCCGTCTGGGTGGGGGGCAAAAGCGCATCGATGCGCAGCACGCCAAGGGCAAGCTGACCGCGCGCGAACGGCTGGAAATCCTGCTCGACGAAGGCAGCTTCGAAGAGATGGACATGTATGTTGAGCATAACTGCGTCGACTTCGGCATGCCTGAAACCACCATTCCGGGCGACGGCGTGGTCACCGGCAGCGGCACGATCAACGGCCGGCTGGTTTATGTCTTCGCGCAGGACTTCACCGTGTTCGGCGGGGCCGTGTCAGAACGCCACGCGATGAAGATCTGCAAGGTGATGGACAACGCCATGAAGGTTGGCGCGCCCGTCATCGGCCTGAACGACTCTGGCGGCGCGCGCATTCAGGAAGGCGTGGCCAGCCTTGGCGGCTATGCCGAAATCTTCCAACGCAACGTGCTGGCCAGCGGCGTGGTTCCGCAGCTCAGCCTCATCATGGGGCCGTGCGCGGGCGGGGCGGTTTACTCGCCCGCCATGACCGACTTCATCTTCATGGTGAAGGACAGCTCCTACATGTTCGTGACCGGGCCGGACGTGGTCAAGACGGTGACGAACGAGATCGTGACGCAGGAAGAACTCGGCGGCGCGATCACGCACAGCACCAAGACTTCGGTCGCCGACCTTGCGCTGGAAAACGATATCGAAGCGCTGCTGACCGCGCGCGATTTCTTTGATTTCCTGCCGCTCAACAACCGCGAAGACGTGCCGGAGCGGCCCACTGCCGATGCGTGGGACCGGCTGGAGGAAAGCCTCGACACGCTGATCCCGGCCAATGCCAACCAGCCCTATGACATGCACGAAGTGGTCAAGAAGGTGCTGGACGAGGGCGAGTTCTTCGAAATCCAGCCCGGCCACGCGGCCAATATCCTCGTCGGGTTCGGCCGGATCGAAGGGCGCACCGTCGGCGTCGTTGCGAACCAGCCGATGGTGCTGGCGGGCGTGCTGGACATCAACTCGTCGAAGAAGGCCGCGCGGTTCGTGCGGTTCTGCGATGCGTTCAACATCCCGATCCTGACCTTCGTCGACGTCCCCGGCTTCCTGCCCGGCACCGCGCAGGAAATGGGCGGGATCATCAAGCACGGCGCCAAGCTGCTGTTCGCCTATGGCGAGGCGACCGTGCCGAAGATCACCGTCATCACCCGCAAGGCCTATGGCGGCGCCTATGACGTGATGGCCTCCAAGCACTTGCGCGGCGACCTCAACTACGCCTGGCCGACGGCCGAAATCGCGGTGATGGGCGCGAAGGGCGCGGTGGAAATCATCTTCCGCTCCGACATCGGCGATCCCGACAAGATCGCGGAACGCACCAAGGAATACGAAGACCGCTTCGCCAATCCCTTCGTGGCGGCGAGCAAGGGCTTCATCGACGAGGTGATCCACCCGCACTCCACCCGGCGGCGGATTGCCTTGGGGCTGCGCAAGCTGCGGACCAAGAGCCTTGAGAACCCGTGGAAGAAGCACGACAACATTCCGCTGTGATGACTGCAAATGCCGCGCCCAAAAGAAATCATACTGGAGGCTAAGGAGCGCTTTAAAGTTGCTCACTTTGGATTGGAGATGTTGCAAGCTGGCCAAGGAGAGGCCCGCATTGGTCTTCGTAACATCGCAGTTTTTGGGCGAATGGCAACATTTGCGACCAACAACCTTCGATCTATTGTTGACGGTTTTCAAGCTTGGGACGTTGGGGCAAAGGCCCGGCATTTCAACAATGAAAATTGCAAATATATGAATGATTTAAGAAATGTAATTGAGAAGCAGGCTCGAACACCCCTCGCATCAGTTGCTCATGTAAAGTCATTTCAACCTGCTGATTTAAATAAATTCCCACGTCCGCCAGGAGCTTTTGGATTTTTTATAGGTGACATGAATGGCGGCAGTGGGTGGCTTGTCGCTGGACCCGACGGTGAAGAAGGTCGCTTTTACGTTTCACTTCCGGAAGAAATTGGACGAGTTTGGTGCATACTTCCGGAATTTGGAAATAAAGATGCAGTTTCTGTTGCAACGGAATATATAAATTCCTTGGAAAACTACTTATACGAAGTGGAAGTTTACGTGACTGGACGCGAACCATGAAACTCGGACGCCTCAACCACATCGGGGTCGCGACCCCGTCGATCGCGGACTCCATCGTGTTTTACCGCGACGTCATGGGCGCGACGAAGATCCATGAGCCGTTCGACCTGCCCGATCAGGGCGTGAAGGTGTGCTTCGTCGATACCCCCGGCGCCGATGGTGCGCTGAACGGCACGCAGATCGAGCTGATCGAGCCGCTGCCCGGCAATGCCTCCATCGCCAGCTTCCTTGAGAAGAACCCGGCGGGCGGGCAGCATCACATGTGCTATGAAGTGCCCGACATTCACGCCGCCAAGGCTGAATTCGAAGCCATGGGCAAGCGCGTGCTGGGTGAACCCCGGATCGGCGCGCACGGCACGCTGATCTTCTTCGTCCACCCGCGCGACATGCAGGGTGTGCTGACCGAAATCATGGAAACGCCAAAGGGCGGCCACTGATGCCTATCACCCCCGTCATGCTGAACTTGATTCAGCATCCATCGTGCCATCCGGCGCAGGTGGAGCGGGACGAGAAATGGACCCTGAAACAAGTTCAGGGTGACGAAAACGGAGAGAAGCGCCTGTGACCTACGAAACGATCACGCTGGACATTGCCGACCAGATCGCCACGATCACGCTCAACCGTCCGGACCGGCTCAACGCCTGCTCGCTGGACATGGCCGATGACATTTCCGACGCGCTGGACCGGCTGGAGGATGCGCGCGTTCTGGTCATCAAGGGGGCGGGCCGGGCGTTCTGTTCGGGCGCGGACCTGCAGGCGCGCGGCGATCGTCCCGTCACCGGCGGGCAGGGCAGCTACATCGCGCTCACCCAGAAGTATAACCCGATGATCATGAAGCTGGCGCGGCTCAACATGCCGATCATCACCGCGGTGAACGGTGCGGCGGCAGGCGTTGGCTGCTCGATCGCGCTGGTGGGGGATTTCGTGCTGGCGGGCAAGGGCGGCTACTTCCTTCAGGCGTTCGTCAACATCGGGCTGGTGCCGGATGGCGGGTCCACGTGGATCCTGCCGCGCCTGATCGGCAAGGCCCGCGCCACCCGCATGATGATGCTGGGCGAAAAGATCGGTGCGGATCAGGCCGAAGCCTGGGGCATGATTTACAAGAGCGTCGAGGATGCCGAGCTGGAGGCCGAAACGGCCGCGCTGGCCGCCCGTCTCGCGACCGGCCCGACCCTGTCCTATGCGACCATGCGCAAGAACATCCTGACCGCTCTTGAAAACAGCCTGTCCGACACGCTGCTGGCCGAAGCCGAAGGCCAGCGCATCGCCGGGTCGAGCGCGGATGCCGCCGAGGGCGGGCTTTCGTTCCTGCAAAAGCGCAAGCCCAACTTCCAGGGCAAGTAATGACTGACCCTCTCCCCGGTGGGGGAGGGGCAATGAGGTGAGACATGGCAAAGATCGAAGACTGGCAGGCCGCCGCGGCGAAAGAGGTCAAGGGGAAAGACCTGACCTGGAATACCCCCGAAGGCATCGCGGTGAAGCCGCTTTACACGGCGGATGACGTGAAGGCCGATCCCGGCCTGCCGGGCTTCGCGCCGTTCACGCGCGGCGTGCGTGCATCGATGTATGCGGGCCGTCCGTGGACGATCCGCCAGTACGCGGGCTTTTCCACCGCCGAGGAATCGAACGCGTTCTATCGCCGCAATCTGGCGGCGGGGCAGAAGGGCCTGTCAGTGGCGTTCGACCTCGCCACCCACCGCGGCTATGACAGCGATCACCCGCGCGTGGTGGGCGACGTTGGCAAGGCGGGCGTCGCCATCGACAGCGTCGAGGACATGAAGATTCTGTTCGACGGCATCCCGCTCGACAAGATGTCCGTCTCCATGACCATGAACGGCGCGGTGATCCCGATCCTGGCGTTCTTCATCGTCGCGGGCGAGGAGCAGGGCGTTCCGACCGAGCAGCTCGACGGGACCATCCAGAACGACATCCTCAAGGAGTTCATGGTCCGCAACACCTATATCTATCCGCCTGAGCCCAGCATGCGGATCATTTCGGACATCTTCGCCTACACCAGCGCGAAGATGCCGAAGTTCAACTCGATCTCGATTTCCGGCTATCACATGCAGGAAGCCGGGGCGACGCAGGTGCAGGAACTGGCCTTCACCATCGCCGACGGCATGGAATACGTGAAATACGGTGTCGCCAGCGGGCTGGACATCGACAAGTTCGCGGGCCGCCTGTCGTTCTTCTTCGCCATCGGCATGAACTTCTTCATGGAAGTGGCCAAGCTGCGCGCCGCGCGCGTGCTGTGGCACCGGGTGATGACCAAGCTGGGCGCACAGGACGAACGCAGCAAGATGCTGCGCACCCACTGCCAGACCAGCGGCGTCAGCTTGCAGGAGCAGGACCCCTATAACAACGTCATCCGCACCACGATCGAGGCGATGGCCGCGATGCTGGGCGGCACCCAGTCGCTCCACACCAACGCGCTGGACGAAGCGATCGCGCTGCCGACCGATTTCTCGGCCCGCATCGCCCGCAACACCCAGATCGTGATCCAGGAAGAAACGGGCATGTGCAACGTGGTCGATCCGCTGGGCGGGTCGTACTACATCGAAAGCCTGACCTCCGAACTGGTCGACAAGGCCTGGGAAATCATCGAACGGGTCGAGGCAGAAGGCGGCATGGCCAAGGCCGTGGCCGCTGGCTGGCCCAAGGCGATGATCGAGGAAGCCGCCGCCGCCCGTCAGGCGCGGGTGGACAAGGGCGAAGACGTGATCGTCGGCGTCAACAAGTACCGCCTCGCATCCGAAGACCAGCTGGAAACGCTGGAAGTGGACAACCACGCCGTGCGCGAGGGGCAGATTGCCCGCCTGAAAACCACCCGCGCCAACCGTGACGAGGCGAAGTGCCGCGCCGCGCTGGCCGCGCTGACTGAAGGCGCCAAGGGTAGCGGCAACCTGCTGGAACTCGCCGTCGATGCCGCGCGCGAACGCGCCACGCTGGGCGAAATCTCTGACGCGATGGAGGCCGTGTTCGGCCGCTATGGCACGCAGCCGGTGCCGGTGAAGGGCATTTACGGCAGCGCCTATGAATTCGACCAGCGCTGGGCGCAGGTGACCGAAGGGGTAGAGGCAGTCGAACGCCGCCTGGGCCGCAAGCCGCGCATGCTGGTCGCCAAGATGGGCCAGGACGGCCACGATCGCGGCGCGAACGTGATCGCCAGCGCCTTTTCCGACATGGGCTTTGACGTCACCAGCGGGCCGCTGTTCCAGACGCCGGAAGAAGCCGCCAAGCTGGCGCTGGAAGCCGACGTCGACGCGGTGGGCGCCTCGTCGCTCGCCGCCGGGCACAAGACGCTGATCCCCGAACTCATCGGCCACCTGAAAGCCGCTGGCCGCGCCGACATCAAGGTCGTCGCGGGCGGCGTGATCCCGCCGCAGGACTATGACTTCCTGCGCGAAGCCGGGGTGCAGGGGATCTATGGTCCGGGCAGCAACGTGGTCGAATGCGCGGCGGACATGCTGCGCCTGCTGGGCCACAACATGCCGCCGCTGGAGGGTTTATGAGTTATGTTTGGATTCCTTCGGAATTTGTTTCGCAGGCGTGCCTCGCAGGGTGCTGACGATAAATCTATCAAGAATATTATTAGCCATGCTGCATCTCAAATGGATTTAAATGATCCGGAAGTCAGGGTTGGTGCGTCACTTTACTTAGTGTTGAGCAAGCAGTTTGATTTAATTGGTAAACCCGAAGGTGAATTCCCTTACGTTGTACCTTTTTCAAGCGACAAGGCTCGTGGAGCGCTGCTTGGGACAGCAATCGCCGTCGTCCGTAAAGAGTTTGGTGAAATTCCGAATAAGGTATTACTCGACGCTGTAGTTACTGCCTTTTCTCTTGCTTACGGGAGGAAAAACGGGATGCGTTATGCAATGCAGGCGTTCGATGACTCAAAGAACGGGAATGCAGATGTAAATTTTGCTTCTGACTGGGCAATTAAAGACACTGATTCTGCAAATGATAAAAGCTCTCCGGCCTCACCTTCTGCCTTTTATTTAGCAGTGGCTGAGTTGATTTAAGGATCGCAAATGTTCAAGAAAATCCTCATCGCCAATCGCGGCGAAATCGCTTGCCGGGTAATCAAGACCGCCCGCCGCATGGGTATCCAGACCGTGGCCGTCTATTCCGACGCCGATGCCCGCGCGCCGTTCGTGGCTATGGCGGACGAGGCCGTGCACATCGGCCCGTCGCCCGCCGCGCAGTCTTACCTGATCGCGGACAAGATTATCGCCGCGTGCAAGGCAACCGGCGCGGAAGCGGTTCATCCGGGCTATGGCTTCCTGTCGGAACGCACCAGCTTTGCCGAGCAGCTGGCCGCCGAGGGGATCGAGTTCATCGGCCCCCCGGTGAACGCGATTGCCGCGATGGGTGACAAGATCGAATCCAAGAAGCTGGCCAAGGCGGCAGGCGTGAACGTCGTCCCCGGCTTTGTGGGTGAAATCGAGGATACCGAACACGCCGTGCGGATTTCGGCTGAAATCGGCTATCCGGTGATGATGAAGGCTTCGGCTGGCGGCGGCGGCAAGGGCATGCGCCTCGCCTATACCGAACAGGACGTGCGCGAAGGCTTTGAAGCGGTGAAGCGCGAGGGGCTGAATTCGTTCGGCGATGACCGCGTGTTCATCGAAAAGTTCATCCTCAACCCGCGCCACATCGAAATCCAGATTCTGGGCGATAAGCACGGCAACGTGCTGTACCTGAACGAGCGCGAATGCTCCATTCAGCGCCGCCACCAGAAGGTGGTGGAAGAAGCGCCGTCGCCGTTCGTGACGCCCAAGATGCGCAAGGCGATGGGCGAACAGTGCGTCGCGCTGTCGAAGGCGGTCGGCTATTTCAGCGCGGGCACGGTCGAACTGATCGTTTCGGGCGCGGACCCCAGCGGTGAGAGCTTCTACTTCCTCGAAATGAACACCCGCCTGCAGGTGGAGCATCCCGTCACCGAATGCATCACCGGGATCGATCTGGTCGAACAGATGATCCGCGTGGCCGCTGGCGAGAAGCTGGCGATGACGCAGGACGATGTGAAGATCGAGGGCTGGGCGATTGAAAACCGCGTCTATGCCGAAGATCCCTATCGCGGGTTCCTGCCCTCGACCGGGCGTCTGGTGCGCTATAACCCCCCGGTGGAAGGCTGGACCGATGACGGCAGCGCCAACGGGCGGCGCGGCGTGGACGGCGTGCGGGTGGACGACGGCGTCTATGAAGGCGGCGAAGTGTCGATGTTCTATGACCCGATGATCGCCAAGCTGATCACCTGGGGTGAAACCCGCGACGAAGCCGCCGACCTCCAGATCGCCGCGCTCGACGCGTTCGAGATCGAGGGGCTGGGCCACAACATCGATTTCGTCTCCGCGATCATGCAGCACCCGCGCTTCCGATCGGGTGAGCTGACCACGGGCTTCATCGCCGAGGAATACCCCGACGGGTTCACCGGCGCGGCCGCCTCGGACGAGGTGAAGACACATCTCGCGGCCATCGCCGGGTTCATCGCCACCGCCCGCGCCGACCGCGCCCGCCAGATCAGCGGGCAACTGAACGGCGAGCTGGAGCCGCCCTATGACTGGACGGTCAAGATCGGCGACCAGTCGTTTGAAGTGTCGCTGGACGAGGACGTGACCGTCAACGGCGAGGCCATCGACCTCGCGCTGGAATACACCCCCGGCGACCGGCTGGTGCAGGCTGAAATCGGCGACACGGTTTACGGCGTGAAAGTGGAAGTCACCCGCTCCGGTCTGCGCATGACCACGCGCGGGGCGATCCACAATGTCCAGATCCTGCCCGCGCGCATCGCGCCGCTGACGCAGCACATGATCGAAAAGGTCCCGCCGGACCTCTCGAAGTTCCTGATCTGCCCGATGCCGGGCCTGCTGGTGGCGCTGCACGTGGCCGAAGGCGACAAGGTGGAGGCTGGCCAGCCGCTCGCCGTGGTCGAAGCGATGAAGATGGAAAACATCCTCCGCGCCGAAAAGAGCGCGACGGTGAAGAAGGTCAACGCCAAACAGGGCGAAAGCCTGGCCGTGGACGCGGTGATTCTGGAACTGGAATAAGCGGAGTTGGCGGGCGGGGGCGGTGTGCTCTCGCCCGCCGGTACTGCTCAACACGAAGAGGCGCTGCGGGTAACCGCGGCGCCTTCTTTCTGGCCGCACAGCAAAACGGGCAGCTTTCGCCGCCCGCTGTGGATTTCCGGTTTGTCTGGAAAATCTTGGTCGGGACGAGAGGATTCGAACCTCCGACCCCCACACCCCCAGTGTGATGCGCTACCAGGCTGCGCTACGTCCCGACCGTGGAGGCGGCCTATATGCAGGACGGGCCGGGATGGCAAGGGCGCAGGCGTGGATTGTGCGCTTTTCGTCGCGCGGGGTTGAAGCGGGCGGGAGAGGCCCCATTTAGCGCAAGACTTAACCACTGCGTTCCGGGGGGCGGCGCGTTGCGAAGGCGCGGCTTAGCTGCTAGGCGCGCGCAATTCTGTCCGGCAATTGCCGGATCAACGCATTACGCAAGAAGGCAAGACTGTCCATGAACAGCCACATCCTCAACATGCTCGCCGCCGCTGCCGCCGATGCTCCGCCGGCCTGGGTGCAGTTCCTGCCGCTGGTCGCGATGGTCGCGGTGTTCTGGTTCCTGATCCTGCGTCCGCAGATGAAGCGCCAGAAGGAACAGGCCGCCAAGATCGCCAGCATCAAGAAGGGCGACCAGGTGCTGACCGGCGGCGGCCTGGTGGGCAAGGTGATCAAGGTCGACGAACATTATGCCGATCTGGAACTGGGCGCCAACGTGCGCGTCAAGGCGGTCAAGTCCACGATTGCCGACGTGATCCCGCCCGCGGGCGCGGCTCCGGCCAACGACTGACGCGCGGCGCGTCCGGTTGATCCTCTCTCGCTGATGCAAGGCGCTGTCGATGCTTGATTTTCCCCGTTGGAAACAGCTCTGGCTGTGGTCGCTGTCGCTGCTGCTGGCGGCGGCGGCGCTGCCGTCGATCTTCTCGGTGGCGGGCCTGTCCTGGCCGGCGGCGCTGCCCGCGCCGCGCATCAACCTGGGGTTGGACCTTGCCGGGGGTAGTCACATCCTGCTGGAAGCCAACGCCGATCAGGTACGCCGCCAGCGGCTGGAAAGCATGGAAGAGGACGTGCGCGCCCGCCTGCGGCAGGCCGATCCGCAGATCCGCATTGGCGACATTTCGTCCAAGGACGGCCGGGTGTCGTTCATGGTCGCGGACCCCGCGCAAGTCGATTCCGCGCGCGAACAGCTCCAGACGCTGACCAGCGGCGCGCAGCTGACCGGCCAGCGCGACTGGGACCTGGCGGTGCTGGATGGCAACCGCATCGTCCTGACCCCGACCAAGGCCGGGATCGACCTGGCGATCAGCCAGGCGATGGACACCGCGACCGAAGTCGTGCGCAAGCGCATCGACGCGCTCGGCACGCGCGAGCCGACGATCATCCGCCAGGGTGCGGACCGCATCGTGGTGCAGGTGCCGGGGCTGAAAGACCCCGCCGCGCTGAAGAACCTGCTGGGCCAGACCGCCAAGCTGGAATTCAAGCTGGTGGACGGTTCCGCCATTCCGGCTGACGTGGCACAGGGCATTGCCCCTCCCGGTAGCGAGATCGTGCCGTGTCTGGATGCCGGTTCGTGCGGCGGCGCCCCGGCGCTGGCGGTGAAGCGGCTGGGCGGGATCAAGGGCGATCAGCTCGCCAATGCGCAGCAGAGCACCGACAGCCAGACCAACGCGGCCGTCGTCAACATCACGTTCGACCAGCAGGGCGGCGCCAAGTTCGCCAAGCTGACGACCGAAAACGTGCGCAAGCCCTTCGCCATCATCCTCGACGGCAAGGTGCTGTCTGCCCCGGTGATCGAAGAGCCGATCCTGGGCGGCACGGCCCGCATTTCGGGCAGCTTCAACGTGGAATCCGCGAACCAGCTGGCGATTTCGCTGCGCTCTGGCGCGCTGCCGGTGGACCTCAAGGTGGTCGAGGAACGCTCGGTCGGGCCGGATCTTGGCGCCGACTCCATCCAGAAGGGCATGATCGCATTTGGCGTCGGCACCGGCCTGCTGGTCGTGTTCATGATGGCGACTTATGGCCGCTTTGGCATCTACGCCAATTCGGCGCTGGTGCTGAACGTGCTGATGATCCTGGGCGTCATGGCGATCATGAACACCACGCTGACCCTGCCGGGGATCGCCGGGTTCGTGCTGACCATCGGTGCGGCGGTGGACGCCAACGTGCTGATCAACGAGCGCATCCGCGAGGAACGCGCGCGCGGGCGGCGGGTGATCCAGGCGGTGGAAATGGGCTATACCGAAGCCAGCCGCGCAATTTTCGATGCCAACATCACCAACGTCATCGCGGCGGTGCTGATGTTCCTGTTCGGCTCTGGCCCGGTACGCGGCTTTGCCGTGGTGCTGATGATCGGGATCGTGACGTCGGTGTTCACCGCCGTGACCATGACCCGCCTGTGGGTATCGGGCTGGCTGCGCCGTACCCGTCCCAACGACCTTGTGCTGTAAGGGAAACGGCCCATGAAACTGCTCAAGCTTGTCCCTGACAACACCAACATCAAGTTCCTGCGGTGGAGCAACGCGTTCTACGCGATGAGCGCGCTGCTGATGGCGGCGTCGATCTTTCTGGTATTCACCAAGGGTCTGAATCTGGGGGTCGACTTTGTCGGCGGCCAGATGATCCGCGTGACCTTTACCCAGAGCGCCGAGGCCCCCGTGGCCGAGTTGCGCACGCAAGTGGCCGAGCTGGGGTACGGTGAGCCGATCATCCAGCAATTCGGCAAGCCGAACGAGATTTCGGTGCGGATGAAGCTGCCCGAAGGGTCCGAAGCCGACGCCAGCCTGGCCGACGCGATGGCCCGCAAGATCACCGCCACGATCAAGGCCGAGCATCCCGATGCGCGGATCGACGGGGTGGATTCGGTTTCCGGCAAGGTTTCGGGCGAGTTGTTCAAGACCGGGATGCAGGCGCTGTTTGCGGCGATGCTGGCGATCTCGATCTATATCTGGGTGCGGTTCGAATGGCAGTTCGGGGTGGGCGCGCTGCTCAGCCTGCTGCACGACGTGACGCTGACGCTGGGGCTGTTCGCGCTGACCCAGATGGAGTTCGACCTCAACATCGTCGCCGCGATCCTGACGCTGATCGGCTATTCGCTGAACGATACCATCGTGGTCTATGACCGCATCCGCGAAAACCTGAAGAAGTATCGCCGGATGCCGATGGCGGAACTGCTCGACCTGTCGGTCAACGAAACGCTCAGCCGCACGATCGTGACCACTGTGTCGTTGCTGATCACGCTGGTGTCGCTCCTACTGCTGGGTCCGAACGTGATCTTCGGCTTTACCGCCGCGATCACCGTGGGGATCTTCGTCGGCACCTACAGCTCGATCTACATGGCCGCGCCGATCCTGATGTGGCTGAAGGTGACGTCGAACAGCTTCGTTCAGACCGAGACGGAAATCGAACGGCAGGAACGTCTGGCGCGCGAACAAAGCTGAGCCGCGCGCTCAATGAAAATCGCGTGAGCGCGGCAGCACTCGCACATTGCGGGGATGGCCGCGCGTCCGCACTGGCGGGGCGCGGTCGGCGGCGCGTTCCGGGTCGGCCAGCTGGTCGAGCAGCGCGGAGGCATCGGTGATCCGCCGCGCCATCAGGTGGACCACGTCCTCCTTGCTGCGCTGGATTTCGCCCTCGATCCGCATCATCCGCGCCCCCATCACCGCCGCGCGCTGGCTTTCCAGCTCGCGGGTCCAGAGCAGGGCGTTGACCACGCCGCTCTCGTCCTCGATCGTGATGAACACCGCGTTGCCCTTGCCGGGGCGCTGGCGGATGAGGACGATCCCGGCGACGATCACCTTGCGCCCATCCGGCGCGGCATTGGCCTCTGCGCAGCTGAGCACGCCGTCCGCCGCCAGCCGCGCGCGCAGGAACTGCATCGGGTGGGCTTTCAGCGACAGCCGGGTGGTCTGGTAATCGGCCACGACTTCCTCGGCCAGCGGCATTGCGGGCAGCGCCGCGTCGGCTTCCTCGCCCAGCTCGGCGGCCTGCGCGAAAGCGAACAGCGGCAGCTGGTCCGGCGGAGTGCGGCGCACGTCCCACAGCGCCTCGCGCCGCGATTTGCCCAGCGAACCCAGCGCGTCGGCATCGGCCAGCTTGCGCAGCGCGGGCGGGGGCAGGGCGGCGCGGCGGGCCAGCTCCTCGATTCCGGTGAACGGCCCAGCCGCGCGCGCCTCGGCAATCGCCGCCGCCCAGCTTTCCCGAAAGCCGCCGATCTGGCGCAGCCCCAGCCGCAGCGCGAGCGCGTTGCCGTTGGGTTCCACCGTGCAGTCCCACGCGCTGGCGCAGACATCGGCCGCGCGCACTTCCACGCTGTGTTCGCTGAGGTCGCGGACCAGCTGCGCCGGGGCATAGAACCCCATCGGCTGCGAATTGAGCAGCGCGCACGTGAACACCGCCGGGTGGTGGCACTTCAGCCAGGATGAAACATAAGTCAGCCAGGCAAAGGCCTGCGCGTGGCTTTCGGGAAAGCCGTATTCGCCGAAGCCCTTGATCTGTTCAAAGCAGCGCTCCGCAAAATCGAGAGAATAGCCGCGCGCGGTCATCCCGCCGACCAGCTGTTCCTGATAGCGGTGCATCGTGCCCACATTGCGGAACGTCGCCATCGCCCGGCGCAGCCCGTCGGCCTGTGCGGGGGTAAAGCCGGCGGCGACGATCGCCAGCTTCATCGCCTGTTCCTGAAACAGCGGCACGCCCAGCGTCTTTTCCAGCACGTCCCGCAGCTCGTGCGGATCGTGCGGCGGCGCGGGTGAGGGGTAATCGGGCACTTCCTCGCCATTGCGGCGGCGCAGATAGGGGTGGACCATGCCGCCCTGAATGGGGCCGGGGCGGACGATGGCGACCTGGATCACCAGATCATAGAACCGGCGCGGCCGCATCCGGGGCAGCATGTTGATCTGCGCGCGGCTTTCGACCTGAAAGGTGCCGATGCTGTCCGCCCGGCGCAGCATGGCGTAAGTTTCCGGGTCCTCCAGCGGCACGTTCTGCAGGTCGTGGTCGCCCAGCCCCTGCGCGCGCAGCAGATCGAAGCTCTTGCGGATGCAGGTCAGCATCCCCAGCGCGAGGACATCGACTTTCATCAGTCCCAGCGCGTCGATATCGTCCTTGTCCCATTCGATGAACGTCCGCTCCGGCATCGCGGCGTTGTGGATCGGGACCAGTTCGTCCAGCCGCCCTTCGGTCAGCACGAATCCGCCGACGTGCTGCGACAGGTGGCGGGGGAAGCACAGCAGCCGCTCGACCAGCGCGGAGAGGCGCGCGATTTCCGGGTTGGCGGGATCGAACCCGGCCTCGGCCATGCGTTCCGCGCGCACGGCGCGGTCGTACTGGCCCCAGACGGTGGAGGTCAGGCGGGCGGTGACGTCCTCGGTCAGGCCCAGCGCCTTACCCACTTCGCGCACGGTGCTGCGCGGGCGGTAATGGATCACCGTCGCGGCAATCCCCGCGCGCTCGCGGCCATAGCGGCGATAGATGTACTGGATCACTTCCTCGCGCCGCTCGTGCTCGAAATCGACGTCGATATCGGGCGGCTCGTCGCGTTCTTCGGACAGGAAGCGCGAGAACAGCAGCTTTTCCCGCACCGGATCGACCGAAGTGATCCCCAGCAGATAGCAGACCAGCGAATTGGCCGCGCTGCCGCGCCCCTGGCACAGGATTGGCGGATCAAGGCTGCGGGCATAGCGGACGAGGTCATGGACGGTGAGGAAGTAGCTGGCATAGCTGCGACTGCGGATCAGGCGGAATTCCTCGTCCAGCGTCGCGCGGTAGGCGGGGGGCAAGCCATCGGGAAAGCGGCGCGCGGCGGCATCCAGCGCCAGCTGCTCCAGCCAGTCGTGCGGATCGCGGCCATCGGGCACGGGCTCGCGCGGGTATTCATAGCGCAGCTGATCGAGCGTGAAGTCGATCCGCCCCAGCAGGTCGGTGCTGGCGGACAGTGCGGCGGGGCAGGCGCGGAACAGGCGGGCGAGTTCGGCGGGGGACTTCAGGTGGCGTTCGGCGTTCGCCTGCAGCCGCTTGCCGGCGGTGTGGATCGCCGTGCCTTCGCGGATGCAGGTCAGGATATCGTGGAGCTGGCGCGCGTCCGGGCTGGCATAGAGCGCGTCGGTGGTGGCAAGCAGCGGCACGCCCGCCGCTTCTGCCAGTGCCTGCCGCGCGACCAGCAGACGCGCATCGCGGCCCCGGCGCGGCATCGTTGCAGCCAGCCAGACGGCATCGGGGCAGACCTCGCGCAGGCGGTCCAGCAGCGCACCATCGCCCCCGGTGGCGATCAGCAGCAGGCCTTGCGCATACTCGCACAAGTCGTCCAGATGCAGGATGCAGTCGCCCTTCTCGGCGCGGCGGTTGCCCAGGGTCAGCAGCCGGGTCAGCCGCCCCCAGCCGGTGCGGGTGGCGGGATAGGCGACCACATCGGGCGTGCCATCGGCAAACACCAGCCGCGCGCCGACCGCCAGCCTGAGGCCGCTTGCCGCGCCGCCCAGTTCGCGCCAGGCGGTGTGGGCGCGGACCACTCCGGCGACCGTGTTGCGATCCGCGATCCCGATCCCGGCCAGCCTCAGATAATGCGCCCGCGCGACCATTTCTGCCGGGTGCGAAGCCCCGCGTAGGAAGCTGTAGTTGGTTGCCGCGATCAGCTCGGCAAATGCGGGCGCTGGCGGGGCCATCAGGCGAACAGCCCGTGCAGGAACCAGCGCGGATCGGCACGTTCAGCGTAAAGCCCGTGGCGGAAGATCCAGAACCGCCGCCCGCGCTGATCCTCCACGCGGTAGTAATCGCGGGTCAGCCCGCCGCCGCCCGGTGCCTCGCCGCCGCGCCGCCGCCACCATTCCGCCGCGATCCGCTCCGGCCCTTCATAGCGCCGCACTTCCAGCAACTTGCGCTGCCAGCGAAACCGTAGGGGCGGGCCGTCGGGCACTTCGGCGATGACTTCCACCGGCTGCGGCGGATCGAACAGCAGCAGCGGGCGCAGCGGCGGCTCGCCCGGCGCGGGCGCGGGCAGGCGCAGCGGCGCGGCGGGGTGGGTGAGCGCGGGCAGGGCCGCTTGCGCCTGTTCCGGAATGTGGCTGTCCTGCGCCGCCAGCCGCCGGATGCGGCCGGGGCCAAGCCGGGTGCTGAGCTGCTCCACCAGTTCAGCCAGCGCCGACGCGGGATCGCCTGCGCCCGCGTCGGCAAAGGCCGCTTGCGCCGCGTCCAGTCGCTGCGCTGCCGGGATCGCCAGCGTGATGCTGTCATAGCCGAAGCCGGGATCGAGCGGGTCGGCCAGCGCGCCGATCCGTTCCGCGAACAGGCGCTGGATCCGCGCGGGATCGCGGGTTGGCGCGGCGGCGGCAACGTCCAGCGCGTGGACCGCGCCGTCGCTGCGGTGCAGCTCCAGCCGGAACGCGCGTCCGCCGTGCCCGCGCTCCCGCAGCGCCGCGACCGCCCGGTCCAGCAATTCGGCCAGCGCGGCGGCGATGCTGTCCTGATGGGCAACGGGTTCGGCAAAGCGGCGGGTGAAGTGCAGCGGCGTTTCGGCGGCCAGAGGCACGCTGGGGGCCTGCTCCTCCCCGCTCAACCGGTGCAGCGCGGTGACGGCGGCCATGCCGAAGCGCGCGGCGATACTCGCGGCGGGGCGGGCGGCAAGATCGCCCACGGTCTTCAGCCCGGCGCGCAGGCAGGCGCGGGTCGCCTCCGCATCCAGCCCCAGCGCGCTGACCGGCAGCGCGCGGATCGCGGCGGCTTCGTCCGTGATCGGCAGCGGGGCATGGCGGGCGAGCGCGCGCGCCGCAGCCAGCGTTCCGGCGCAGGCGCTGCGCACGGTCAGGCCCAGCGCGGCGCAGTGGTCCTCCACCAGTTCGGCCAGCGCGGCCTCATCCCCGAACAAGTGCGCGGTGCCGGTGATGTCGAGCCCGATCCCGTCCGGCGGCACCAGCGTGACGTGCGGGGTGAAGCGGATGCAGTCCTGCCCCAGCTGTTCCAGCCAGAGGGCATCGGCGGCGGGGTCATGCTCCTGCACGGCCAGATCGGGGTGGCGCGCACGGGCATCGGCCAGCGTCATGCCGCCCACCAGCCCCAGCCGCGCCGCCGCCGCATCGAGCGCGACCAGCCGCAGCGCGCCGCCCTGCCGGGCGTGGAGCACCAGCGGCGCGTCAGGCGGCGTTTGGCAGGTGGACGACGGCTCCGCCCGCAGCCGGTCGGTCGGCAGGAACGGAAACCACAGGCTCAAATAGCGCCGCGTCCTGGAAAATGCGTTGGTCACGGTTCCACTCCAGCCGCCAGCTGAGGCCAGACGGGCCTGCGCGCTGGCGCAGCAGGGCAAGGTCGAAAGTCGGCGCGCCGGGGGCATTGGCGGGCAGCGCGCGCGACGGGGCGGCGCTGACCGTCCAGCGGGTGTCCGCCGCGCTGGGGACGGGCTGCGCCCCGATCCGCAGCAGCAGCAGCGTCACCCCGCTTCGCTCTGCCGCCAGCAGCAGGCGGCGGCTGGCGGTCAGGTCGAGCCGGGGCATCGGCCCGCGCGCCTCCAGCAGGACCGCGCCCAGATCGGCGCAGCGCAGCGCATCGTGCCCGGCCCGCAGCAGCGCAGGCGCATCGTCGGCCAGCACGAACAGGCAATCGCGCGGCAGCGTGCCGCACAGTTCCAGCAAGCCTTCGGCCTGAACGATCCCGCTGGAGCGCACCGCGCCGCGTTCGCGCAGCCAGACCAGCGGCTTGCCGCGCCCCAGCACCCCGGCGGCGAGCAGCGCGGCGAACCCGGCGGCGCTGGCCGCGTCATCCGGTTCGGCGGCGTGGATTTCATGAATCCGCCCCGCCGCCAGCCCGCCGCCCAGCGCCGCATCGAGCGAGGCGACACCGGTCGGGCAGCGCAGTGGCGCGGCTTTGTCAGGCAGGGCAAGGGACAGGTCGGGGCGGGGCACAGCAATCACACAGGGTCCGAATCACAAGAACAATGTTCACTATATGTTCCAAAAGCGTTCCAAGGCAACGGTGATTGTGCGGGCGCGCGGGGCCACGGCCTGATTTCCCTTTGTCCGGCCAGCGACCCTCGCTATCGGCAAACGCAATTGAGTAACGCAGGAGAGTGACGGCGTGACAGGCAATGCAGCATCGGTGCACGCAGCTGGGCCCAAGCGGGCGCTGGACGGGGTGAAAGTGCTGGACCTCTCACGCGTGCTGGCCGGGCCGTGGGCGACGCAGATTCTTGCCGATTTCGGCGCGGACGTGATCAAGGTCGAACTGCCGGGCAAGGGCGATGACACACGCGGCTGGGGGCCGCCGTTCCTGAAGCTGCCCGATGGCTCCGACGATCCGCAGGAAAGCGCCTATTACCTGTGCTGCAACCGCAACAAGCGCTCGATCGCGATTGACCTTGCCAACCCGGCGGGCGCCGCGCTGATCCGGCGGCTGGCGGCGGAAGCCGACATCGTGGTCGAGAACTTCAAGGTCGGCGGGCTGAAGAAGTACGGGCTGGATTACGAAACGCTCAGCGCGATCAATCCGCGCATGGTCTATTGCTCGATCACCGGGTTCGGCCAGACCGGGCCTTATGCCAGCCGCCCCGGCTATGACGTGCTGGCGCAGGGCATGGGCGGGTTCATGGCGATCACGGGCGAGGAGGGCGGCGGGCCGCTGAAGGCCGGGGTGGCGATGGCCGACCTGTCGACCGGGAACATGGCGGCGATTTCGATCCTGATGGCGCTGCGCCATGCCGAGCGGACGGGCGAGGGCCAGCAAATCGACATCTCGCTGCTCGACACGCAAATCGCGATGCTGGCCAACCAGGGCTCGACCCATCTGGTCGACGGCAGCGAACCGCGCCGGATGGGCAACCGCCACCCCACCGTGGTGCCTTATACCACGTTCGAATGTGCCGACGGGACCGCGCTGATCGCGATTGGCAACGACAGCCAGTTCCGCGCGTTCTGCCTTGAGATGGGGCGGCAGGACCTGGCCGATGACCCGCGCTTCGTGCTGGCGCGGGACCGGGTGCTGAACCGCGACGTGCTGGAACAGACGATGCGCGACATGGTGCGCACCCTGCGCCGCGATGATCTGCTGGAACGGCTGGCGCGGGCCAATGTGCCCGCCGGGCCGGTCAACACCGTGCCGCAGGTCTTCGCCGATCCGTTCATCGCCGCGCGGCAGGTGGTGCACCGCTTTGTGCGCGAGGACGGGGTGGAAGTGCCGACCGTGGCGTTCCCCGGCAAGCTGGGCGCGACTCCGGCCGACTATCGCCACATCCCGCCCCGCGTGGGGGAGCACAGCCGTGTGGTGCTGGGCGACTGGCTGGCGCTGGACGAGGCCGAACTGGCCGCGCTGGAAGCATCCGGGGCGGTCCGTCAGCGCTGATTTGATCGGATTGTGACACTTTGTGCATTTATCGCTTGAAAGGCGCCGTTAACTGTGATTCTTAAAGTCATGCGGGGTGGGAACAACAATCCGAAATTGGTGGGCAAAAGCCTGACTCAGGGGCTGGCACTGGCGTGCCTGCTGTTGATGGGCGGCCTGGCGATTGCCGGTCCCAGCGGGCTGCTCGCGTGGAGCGAGAACAACCGCCTGCTGGCAGAGCGGCAAAAGGAACTCGCCCAGTTGCAGGTTGAGCGGCAGGAACTGCGCAACCGCGTGGCCTTGCTTGACCCCAAGAATGTCGATCCCGACATCGCCGGGGAATTGCTGCGCAGCAACCTGAACGTCGTGCATCCGGACGAAGTGGTGATGCTGCTCGATTGAGCGGCAACAATTGTTCAGCAAATCGATCACAAAATACGTATGGGACGGTTTCCCTTACGGCAGCTTGGCCCTATAGGCTCGGTCCACCGGACCACTCCCCAGGGGACCTGACTTTGGCAAAGCCTGTTTCGAGCCGCCCGAAATCCACCAAGGCCGCACCCGCGAAAGCTGCCGCTGGCGAAGAAAACTTCGCCCTGCGCAGCCTGCAGGACGCGCATGAGGCGGACAAGCGTTACGCCGCCAGCGATGATGAACTGCTGCACTTCTATGAACAGATGGTGCTGATTCGCCGGTTCGAGGAACGCGCGGGCCAGCTTTATGGCCTGGGTCTGATCGGGGGCTTCTGCCACCTCTACATCGGCCAGGAAGCCGTGGCCGTGGGCCTGCAATCGGCGCTGGCGCCGGGCAAGGACAGCGTGATTACCGGCTATCGCGATCACGGCCACATGCTGGCCTATGGCATCGATCCCAAGGTGATCATGGCGGAACTCACGGGCCGCGCTGCGGGCATCTCGCGCGGCAAGGGCGGCTCGATGCACATGTTCAGCACCGAGCATAAGTTCTATGGCGGCCACGGCATCGTGGGTGCGCAAGTGCCGCTGGGCGCGGGGCTGGCCTTTGCCCACAAGTACAACGAGGATGGCGGCGTCTGCATGGCCTATTTCGGCGATGGCGCGGCCAACCAGGGCCAGGTTTACGAGGCGTTCAACATGGCCTCGCTGTGGAACCTGCCGATCGTGTTCGTGGTGGAAAACAACGGCTATGCAATGGGCACCGCGGTCAAGCGCGGCAGCGCCGAAACGCACTTCTATCGCCGGGGCACCGCGTTCCGCATTCCGGGCATGAGCGTGAACGGCATGGACGTGCTGGAAGTGCGCCAGGCCGCCAACATCGCGCTGGAATATGTGCGCGGCGGCAACGGCCCGGTGCTGATGGAATTGCAGACCTATCGCTATCGCGGGCATTCCATGTCCGACCCTGCCAAGTATCGCAGCCGCGAGGAAGTGCAGGACATGCGCGACAATCACGATCCGATCGAAGGCGCCAAGGCCGAACTGCTGGCGCGCGGCGTGGCCGAGGAGCGGATCAAGGAAATCGACAAGCGGATCCGCGCCATGGTGGCCGAATCCGCCGACTTTGCAGAAAATTCGCCGGAGCCTGATATGTCCGATCTCTACACCGACGTCCTGGTGGAGAGCTACTGATGGCGATCGAACTGAAAATGCCCGCGCTGTCCCCCACCATGGAAGAGGGGACGCTGGCCAAGTGGCTGGTCAAGGTCGGCGACGAAGTGAAGTCGGGTGACATCCTGGCCGAGATCGAGACCGACAAGGCGACGATGGAATTCGAAGCCGTCGATGAAGGCGTGATCGGCGAAATCCTGGTGCCGGAAGGCACCGAAGGGGTGAAGGTCGGCACGGTCATCGCGGTGATCGGGGCGGATGGCGCCCCGGCTCAGGCGGCGCCTGCCGCCGCTCCTGTCGCCGCCGCCCCCGCGCCCGCGCCGGTCGCGGCCGAACGTCCGGCCCCCGCGCCGCGCAAGAACGATCCCGCCATTCCGGCCGGCACCAACATGAAAACCTCGACCGTCCGCGAAGCGCTGCGCGACGCCATGGCCGAGGAAATGCGCCGCGATCCCCGCGTCTTCGTGATGGGCGAGGAAGTGGCCGAGTATCAGGGTGCCTACAAGGTCACGCAGGGCCTGCTCGAAGAATTCGGGCCAAAGCGGGTGATCGACACCCCGATTACCGAATACGGCTTTGCCGGGATCGGCACCGGCGCGGCGATGGGCGGGCTGCGTCCGGTCGTGGAATTCATGACCTTCAATTTCGCCATGCAGGCGATTGACCACATCATCAATTCGGCGGCCAAGACCAACTACATGTCGGGCGGCCAGATGCGCTGCCCGGTGGTGTTCCGTGGCCCCAACGGTGCGGCCAGCCGCGTCGGCGCCCAGCATAGCCAGAACTATGGCCCGTGGTACGCCAACGTCCCCGGCCTGGTGGTGATCGCGCCTTATGACGCGGCGGATGCCAAGGGCCTGCTCAAGGCGGCGATCCGCTGTGAAGACCCGGTCGTGTTCCTCGAAAACGAGCTGGTCTATGGCCGCAGCTTCGAACTGCCGGAACTGGACGACCACGTCCTGCCCATTGGCAAGGCGCGGATCATGCGTGAGGGCAGCGACGTGACCATCGTCAGCTACTCCATCGGCGTCGGGCTGGCGCTGGAAGCGGCGGAGATGCTGGCCGGTGAAGGGATCGATGCCGAAGTGCTCGACCTGCGCACACTGCGCCCGCTGGACCGCGAAGCGGTGCTGACCTCACTGGCCAAGACCAACCGGCTGGTGGTGGCGGAAGAAGGCTGGCCGCAGTGCTCGATTTCGTCCGAAATCATGGCGATCTGCATGGAAGACGGGTTCGACCACCTCGACGCGCCGGTGCTGCGCGTGTGCGATGAAGACGTGCCGCTGCCTTATGCCGCGAACCTGGAAAAGGCCGCGATCATCGACGCCGCGCGGATTGTCGCCGCCGTGCGCAAGGTCTGTTATCGCTGAGGATGTACAAGCAGGGCTGGCACCGCGCGCGGTGTCAGCTCATCTTGCCGGTCGATGACAGCACCGCCTGCCCACGGAACGTGTCGCAGGTCTGCACCTGATCGGGCGAATCCGGATCGCGCTGATAGATCTGCGTCAGGTCGCGCTTGTCGCGCACCGTGAACGAGGCGATGGCCCGGATTTCGTGGCTGCCGATGAACCGGTCCGACACCAGCGGGCGATAGCTGTAGATCAGTTCGACGAAGATCACCGCGTCGTTCGGCTGGGCGAACACTTCGGCCCCCGCCGGTCCCATGCCGGTCAGTGAACCGTCCAGTCCGTCGCCCTCGTCGCCATAGCTGGAGCCGGCCTCCATCACCCCCCGGCAGCGCTGCCACTTGATGAACTGGTTGTCGGATTCCTCGTCGACCTGCAGGCTGGAAATGATCACGCGACCCCGGCCATAGAGGTCCAGTTCGCCCGCCTGCAACTGCGCGCCATAAAGCACGTCGTTGATGTCGGCTTCATAGATCTTGCGGTTTTGCAGCGTGGACGTATCGCCCACGCGCGAAGCGTTGTCGGCCAACTGGATCGCCAGCTGCGACATCCGCATGTTGACCAGCGCATAGTTGGCACTTTCCGCGCCCCACAGCCCCGCCATCAGCAGCAACGGCGCGCCCAGCGCGAATTCGGTCATGGCGACGCCCGACGTGTCGCGCAGGCGGCGAATGAGGCGTCGCAAGGTCATTCGGTGCAGTTCCCGGTCGGCGGGTTGGGATTGACCGCCTGCGCATCATAAGGCTGGTTGCGCAGCACGGTGTTCGTGGTCAGCGAAAAGGTGTCCGACTGCCCCGGCAGGAAGGCAAAGATCGGGAAAAAGCGCGGGTAATCGATCGTCACGCTGTACAGCACCGCATCGCGCGCGCCGCCCATCCCGTCGGTTCCGGCGTTGGCATCCCAGAACCCGTTGCTGTTGGCATCCTCGAACGCCTCGCCATTGTCGCAGGTACCGTCGTTGTCGGCATCGTCCCAGTCTTCCGGGCGGTTGACGTCGGAAAATCCTGCATAGGCCTTGCGGTCGAACGTCATCGTTGCGCCGGGCGCCACCGCGCGCACAGCGGCGGTTACCCCGCTGTCGATCTGGTCCTGCCGTCCGGCCGCGCCCTCGATAGTGCTGAGCCGCGCGGCCTGCTGGACCGCGCCGTTCAGCATTTCATTGGCGTACATGTTATAAGCCAGGTCGAACAAACCCATCAGCACGACCATCAGCGCAGGCGTGATCAGCGCGAATTCCACGATGGTCGCGCCGGTCTGGTCCTGCCGGAAGCACTTCAGCGCCGTGGTCGTGCGGCTGCGAATCATGTCGAAATCCTCAAATCGTCCATAGATTCCGCGATTTTGCTGAAGACTTCGCTAAGCCCGGCCACATTTGCCGGTCGCGCGAACGGCCGGGGCCGGATGATCGGCTGAATCGAGCGGGTTCACGCATTCAGCGAATGGCCAAAGCCATCGCGAACCAGGCCCTAGGGTCAGGACCCATTCCGCCGCCCCGGCGGGGTTTGGCCAAAATGGCCCATTGCTGCGTCAGGAAGCCTTGAAATATCGACATACTCCTTCGCCTTCCCTCCTTGCACTGAGCCATTTTGACTCAAACCTCGAAGGCGCAGGTAATGGGTCCTGACCCTAACTCGCGACGTAGATTTCGCGCGTGACAGAGATCGAGGGCGATCCGACGCCGATGAAATCGAGGAAGTTCATCGGCACGTACGTCAGTTGCAGCCGCAGCAGGGTGGTGCCGTTGATGGTGGACGTCGGGGTGGTGACGGCAGCGGTCAGATTGTCGAACTGCAGGCCATAAGGGGGGGCAACCGCGATGGCCCGCGCCTGATCTTCGATCTGTTCGGCCGTGACCCGGTTGCTTTTCTGGTATTCGACGAAAGTGTAGCGCGCCGTATCCGTGGCGACTGCCCGCAAGGCGTTATAGCTGAACATCTGCAGGCCCACCTGCATCACGCCGAACAGCAACGCGAAGATCACGGGTGAGAGCATGGCGAACTCGACCAGCACGCCGCCGGTCCGGTCCTTGCGCAGCGTGCGCATCATGCGGCCCGGAGTCATCATGAGATCTGGCGTCATCATGAGATCTGGATCGTTCGCGTGAAGTTGTAGTCCATGTCGCCGCCGATGCCGAATTTGGTCCAGGTGGGGCGATAGGTTTCGGTCAGGGTCACTTCGACATAGGTCGCGACGGTATCATCCTTGTCGCACTCGCTGGCGGCGCTGACCAGGGTGTCCGCCAAGCCGCAACGGAACCGCTTGACCACGGTAACCGAACCGCTGTTCGTCAGGTCAAGCGACTGTTCCAGCACGTTTTCGATCTTCTGGACGTTGGTTCCCGGTCCGGTCGCAACGGCAAGGATGATCCCCTCCACGTCGGATGCGCCGCCTTGCAGATCATGCTGGCGCGCGATCATCCGGCTCATGTCGTAACTGCCCAGCGCCAGCAGCGCGAGCACCGGGGCGATGATCGCGGTTTCGACGATGGCCGCGCCCCGCTCATCCCCGGCCAGCCGCGCCACGGTGCGATGAAAGGCCTGCCACATGGCCATCATGCCACCAGCTTGACGGAAGCGGCCGCCGAACCGGCGCTGTTGGTCTGGGCCGTGGGGCAGCGGGTATCCAGCGCGGCGTTGCCCAGCACGTTGATCTTCCAGGCAGAGATCTGCAGGCACGAACTGTCGATGCTGGCCGTGCCGTTGATCCGCGCGGTGCCCTTGGGCAGATAGATCGTGCCTTCGAAC
>JAYRDH010000002.1:0-78244 GCA_041909515.1 Novosphingobium sp.
ATCGTCCTGAGCGCGATTGGCAAAGCCAGCGGCTTTACCGGGCGGCCGGGCGATCCGGAGACGTTCTATGCCTTTTCCAGCTTCAACCAGCCCAGCGCGATCTATCGCTTCGACAGCCGGACTGGCGAGAGCACGCCCTTTGCCCTGCCAAAGCTGACGTTTGCGCCGGATAGTTATGCGGTCGAGCAGCGCTTCTACACGTCGAAGGACGGCACGCGCGTGCCGATGTTCGTCGTGCGCAAGAAGGGCCTGACCGATGCGAACCGTCCGGCACCGACCCTGCTCTATGGTTACGGTGGGTTCGACGTGTCGCTGACCCCGTCTTTCTCGGCGGTGCGCATGGCCTGGCTGGAAGCAGGCGGGGTGTTCGCCATGGCCAACCTGCGCGGCGGCGGTGAGTACGGCAAGGCCTGGCACGACGCGGGGCGACTGGCGAACAAACAGAACGTGTTCGACGATTTCATCGCCGCCGGTGAATACCTGATCGCGCAGGGGATCACGCCCCAGGGCGGACTGACCGTCCAGGGCGGTTCCAACGGCGGGCTATTGATTGGTGCGGTGGTCAACCAGCGTCCGGACCTGTTCGCGGCTGGCAATGCGGCGGTCGGCGTGATGGACATGCTGCGGTTCGACCGGTTCACGGCGGGTCGCTATTGGGTCGACGATTATGGCTACCCCGGCAAGGAGGCCGATTTCCGTGTTCTGCGGGCCTATTCGCCCTATCACAACATCAAGGTTGGCGTGAATTACCCGGCGATGCTGGTCACCACCGCCGACACGGACGACCGCGTGGTGCCGGGGCATTCGTTCAAGTACATTGCCGCGCTGCAGGCGGCCAAGGCCGGGCCGAAGCCGCACCTGATCCGCATCGAAACGCGCGCCGGGCACGGTTCGGGCAAGCCGACGGACAAGGTCGTGGAGGAAGGGGCGGACATCCTGGCGTTCCTGGCGCAGTGGAGCGGGCTGGCCGTTCCCGAATAAATGTTCATCAAAGTGGCGTGAATCCTGAATATTGGCTGTCGGGCCAGTTCAGGCTCACGCCACGGCCGAATCGGTAAATCATCCTCAACGCCGGGCTATCCCGCCCGGTCCTAAGCAGGATGAATGCCATGAAGACCATGTCCAAAGCACTTGTCGGCACCATCGCGGCGGGCGCGATGGCTGTTTCTTCGGCCTCCCCGGCCTTCGCTGACAGCCGTGATCGGGGCCATCGCGACGGGATCAGCGCGGGCGAGATCATCGCCGGCGCGCTGGTGATCGGCGGGATTGCCGCAGTTGCCGCCTCCGCTGGCAAGGGTGATCGCTATGACGCCCGCTATGACGATTACCGCTATGGCCGCGCGGGGTACGACCGCGACACCCGCTGGGGCGGCAGCCCGCGCACCGCAGTTGAACAGTGCGTCGTCGCCGCTGAACGCAACGCCAGCCGCTATAGCTATGGCCGCGCGGACGTTACCGACATCCGCCAGGTCAAGGAAACGCGCTTCGGCTATGAGGTGAAGGGCCGGATTGCCGTCAACAGCAACGCTCGCGGCTGGCGTGCCAGCGATGGCAACTACGGCCGGGGCTGGGGTGGGGACTACCGCGGGTGGAACTCAAGCTTGCGCGGCTATGACAGCGGCTCGTTCAAGTGCCGGGTCGAGCGCGGACGGGTGGTCGATATCGACTACAGCGGCATCCGCGGCCTCTGACCGATAACCAGGCCGGGGGGGGGGGGGCGGGGAAAGAAAGGACAACCAGGCCGGGCGGTTCAGGCATCGGAAAGCCTGAACCGCCTAGCTGCCGCGTGTTTCAACGGGCGGTCGCGAGTCCCCGGCAAGTGTCGGGGCGCCGCCGGAGGGTCTTGCAAATGGGACGCAGGGTATCGCGTATTGCTGCCACGCTGGCGGCCGTCGCAACATTTTCGATCGCGGCAACGCCCGCTCTGGCGCGCGATCGCTGGAGCAGGGGCGATTGGGGCCGCCATTATCGGCATGACCGGGTGGACGCGGGCGACATCTTCGCGGGCGTCCTGATCATTGGCGCGATTGCGGCTATCGCCAGCGCGGCGAACAAATCAAAACAGGACCAGCGTCCGGTTGAGCCGGAGCCGCGCTATCCCGACGATGGTTACCGGCCGGGCGGTGCCGGGAATTACGGTGCCGATGATCGGCCGGAATGGCGCGAGGGCAGCGGAATCGACAGTGCGGTCAATCGCTGCCGCGATGAAGTGTCACGCGGCAATACGCGGATCGATTCCGTCGAAAACGTGTCGCGTGAAGGTGATGGCTGGCGGGTGGAAGGCCGGGCAACCGGCGGGGCCGCGTTCAGCTGCACGGTGGATGGCGATGGCCGGATCCGCAATGTCAATATCGATGGCCGCGCCATCTGACCGGTCAGGCGTACAAGCCAACCGGGCCGCGCGTTGGGTTACGCGCGGCCCGGCGTGGTTTCAGAGCATCCGTGCAATGGCGGACAGCAGGTCGCGCGAATAGCTTTTCGCCAGGTGACTGTCCGGCACCGCGTTGAAGGCGTGGATGGCGCCGGGATAGCTGTGCAGCTCAACCGGAACGCCAGCAGCAGCCAGGCGGCGGGCGTAATCCAGGTTCTCGTCGAGGAACAGGTCCAGGCTGCCGGTGCCGATCCAGGTTGGCGGCAAGCCGCCCAGATCATCGGCCAGCATGGGTGAGAACCAGCCCTTGCGCGCATCGCTGGCATCGTAATCCCCGCGCAGCGCCGCCCAGCCAAACACGTTGGAGGGGCGCGTCCACACGAATTCCCCGGTCATGGGGTTGCGATAGGGGCAATCCGCACCGCCGGTGCGGTGATCCAGCATCGGATAAGTCAGGAACTGCGCCGCCAGCTTTGGCCCGTCCATATCGCGCGCGATCAGCGCCGTGGCTGCGGCCAGGCCGCCCCCGGCGCTTTCGCCGGTAATCCCGATCCGGTCAGGATCGACGCCCAGTGCCGCGGCATTTCCGGCAAGCCAGTGCAGGGCGGCAAGGCAATCCTGCTGGGGGGCGGGGAAGGGGTGTTCCGGGGCCAGGCGATACTCCACCGATGCCACCGGCATACCCAGCGCCGCTGCCAGCCCGGAGGGACCGTGCCGCATCGACCGGGCCGATCCGATGATCATGCCGCCACCGTGGACGTGCAACAGAGCCGCACGGTTCGCCGTGCCGGGAGACGGATCGTACCAATAGATTTCCAGCGGTCCGCCCGGCCCCTCGATCACCTTGACCTCTGGCAGCAGCGGCGGCTCACCCAGAAAGGCGAAGCGGGCTTCGGATTCGATGCGGATCTGCGGCAGCGCTTCGGCGCTGAACGCGCGCGACGGCATCAGATCCAGCAGGGGCAGCAGCGATGGGTCGACAAGATGGCGCGTGGTCATGGCGGCATGGCTAGGGTCAGGACCCATTAGCTACGCCTTC
This sequence comes from Novosphingobium sp., assembly GCA_041909515.1. Classification (GTDB taxonomy): domain Bacteria; phylum Pseudomonadota; class Alphaproteobacteria; order Sphingomonadales; family Sphingomonadaceae; genus Novosphingobium. The sequence goes on from JAYRDH010000002.1 coordinate 3,411, forward strand.
GAGGTTTGAGTCAAAATGGCTCAGTGCAAGGAGGGAAGGCGAAGGAATATGTCGATACTTCAAGGCTTCCTGACGCAGCAATGGGCCATTTTGGCCAAACCCCGCCGGGGCGGTGGAATGGCTTCCATCTCGAACGGAAATTCCCTTGGAAAGGCAACCAGCCTTCCCTGCGTGAATTCCCGTTCGATGTGTTCGCCATTCCGCCGCCTCGAAGGCGTAGCTAATGGGTCCTGACCCTAACACAAGCGAGGCCGGGGGCAAGCCTGATGCAATCCATCAGGGGATAGCTGCCGACATGCCGCTTTAACGCGGCGCGGTGAGCGCTTATCTGGCGGTGATGCCCCGCAATCCCACCCCTCCTGACCGGCAGGACAGCGACCGTTTCAACGAGGACCGGGCGACGTATACCATGACCGGCAGCCAGCCGGACCTTGCGGCCGGGCAGGCCGCGATCCGGGAAGTGGTGGCAACGTTGAAGCCCCATCCGGGCGTTTACCGGATGCTCGATGCGCGGGGCGACGTGCTCTATGTCGGCAAGGCGCGGGCGCTGAAGAACCGGGTGACCAACTATACCCAGGTCGAGCGGTTGCCGCTGCGGATCAAGCGGATGGTCAGCCAGACCCGCTCGATGGTCATCGTCACCACCAATTCCGAGGCGGAGGCGCTGCTGCTGGAAGCGCAGCTGATCAAGCGCTATCGCCCGCCCTACAACGTGCTGCTGCGCGACGATAAAAGCTTTCCGTTCATCCTGCTGCGCGCCGATCACGAATTTCCCCGGATTACCAAGCATCGCGGCGCGCGCCGGGCGAAGGGCAACTATTACGGCCCGTTTGCCAGCGCGGGCAGCGTCAACACCACGATCAACGCGCTGCAAAAGCTGTTCCTGCTGCGCAGCTGCACCGACAGTTTCTTCAGTCGCCGGGATCGCCCGTGCCTGCTCTACCAGATCAAGCGCTGCTCGGCCCCCTGCGTCGGGCGGATCGACATGGCTGCCTATGCCGAACTGGTGGGGGAGGCGAAGGATTTCCTGGGCGGCAAGAGTTCGGCCGTGCAGAAGAAGATCGAGGCGCAGATGCAGGAGGCGGCCGAGGCGCTCGATTTCGAGCGGGCCGCCATGCTGCGGGATCGGCTGCGCGCCGCGACTTTCATTCAGGGCAGCCAGGCGATCAATGCCGAGGGGGTGGGCAACGCCGACGTCTTTGCCATTGCCCATGTGAATGGCCAGTTCGGGGTGCAGGCGTTTTTCATCCGGGGGGGGCAGAACTGGGGCCACCGCGCCTTCTTCCCCAGCCACACCGATGGACTGGACGAAGCCGAAGTGCTGACCAGTTTCCTCGCCCAGTTTTATGAGGAAGTGCCCCCGCCGCGCACGATCCTGATCGATCGCGCCTTGCCGGAGGCGGACCTGCTGGCCGAGGCGCTGGCCGGTGCCGCAGGGGGCAAGGTCGAAATCTCGGTTCCCCAGCGCGGCGATCGCCGCCGGCTGATGGCGCAGGCAGAGCGCAATGCGGTGGAAGCGCTGGAGCGGCGTCAGGCCGAAAGCGGCAGCAAGGCGAAGCTGAACCGCGAGCTGGCGGAGTTCCTGGAGCTGCCGGAACCGCCGCAGCGCATCGAGGTTTACGACAACAGCCACATCCAGGGCGCGAACGCGGTTGGCGCGATGGTGGTGGCTGGGCCGGAAGGGTTCATCAAGGGCCAGTACCGCAAGTGGAATATCAAGCGCCCCGAAGCGGCGGGTGACGACTATGCGATGATGCGCGAGGTCATGGGGCGACGGTTCGCGCGGGCGCAGGACGAGGATCCGGATCGTGACGGCGGGCAGTGGCCCGATCTGGTCCTGATCGACGGCGGCAAGGGCCAGATGAGTGCCGTCAGGGACACCTTGGAGGAGCTTGGGATCGAGGATGTGCCGCTCATCGCCATTGCCAAGGGGCCGCACCACGGGCGCGAGGGGCGAGAGGTGTTTCACTTCCCCGACGGCCGGGAAAAGATGCTGCCGGTCAATTCACCCTTGCTGTTCCACTTGCAGCGCCTGCGCGATGAAGTGCACCGGTTCGTTATCGGGGCGCATCGCGACAAGCGCAGCCGCGCGATTACGGCTAGCCCGCTGGACGAGATTCCCGGCATCGGCCCGGCCCGCAAACGCGCGCTCCTGCTGCATTTTGGGACCGCCAGCAAAGTTCGCGCGGCGGCACTGGAAGACCTGCAGCGTGCCCCCGGCGTGAGCGCCGCGGTGGCGCAGGCAGTCTATGATTTCTACCATCCGGGGGGATGAAGCGGATCAGGTTTTGGGCTTGATCTCGCGGATCAGGCCTTCCTGGGCCGTTTCGGCGATCAGGCGGCCATCGGCAGTGTAGATCCGCCCCCGGTTCATACCGCGCGCACCGCCGGCCCACGGGCTGTCGGTGGCATAAAGCAGCCACTCGTCCGCGCGGAAATCGTCGTGGAACCAGACGGCATGGTCCAGGCTGACCCCCATTACGTTGCCTACGGTCCACGACAGACCGTGGGGCAGGGTGCAAGTGCCCAGCAGCGACATATCGCTGGCATAGGCCAGCACTGCGCGGTGGATCTTGGGATCATTCGGCAGCGGCGCACAGGCGCGGAACCACGTGTGGCTGCGCGGCGGGCTTGGCTCCGCACCCATCCAGTGGCGCTTTTCCACCGGGCGCAGCTCGATCGGGCGGGGGGCGATCATCTGCGCCCGCTTGTCCTCTGGTACCAGATGCAGGAACTCGCGCCGCAGTTCGGCCTCGCTCGGCAAGTCTTCGGGGCGCGGCACATCGGGCATGTCATCCTGATGGTGCACGCCCGGCTCACGCCGATGGAACGAGGCGACCAGATTCAGGATCGGCGTGCCCTGCTGGCTGGCCACGACCCGGCGGTTGGAGAAGCTGCCACCATCCAGGTCACGCTCCACCTTGAAATCGATCTCATGGTCCTCGCTGCCGCCGCGCAGGAAATAGGCATGGAGCGAATGAACCGGGCGGTCATCGGCAACCGTCCGTTCCGCGGCGGCGAGGGCCTGGGCGATCACTTGCCCGCCAAACACCCGGCCAACGCCGCCACGCTTGCGGCGGCCAGCGTAATGCCCTTCGTCGCCGGGCTTCACATCCAGCAGCTTGACCAGCCAGCGGACGAGTTCTTCGGGGGTGGGAGTTGCCTGTTCCATGGCCAAACTCATTGCGGCGCTTGGCAAGGGACGTCAACTGCTGCCGGTGTTCAGGCCTGTCCGCGCAGCTTGCGGATCACGCGCCAGCCCAGCGCCTTCGCCCGGTTGCCATGCGGCCAGCGGCCGGTGCTCTGCGGCTTGAGCCCGATCCGGCGCAGAACCGAATTGAACGCGCGCGCGTCTGCTTCGGCAAAGCTCCACTCGGAACGCCAGGTGATGGACATGGACACCGACGGTTCCGGACCATTGCGGACGAAATGTGGAGCCATGACCGGCACGAACAGGGCTTCGCCGGGCGACAATACGAATTCGCGGCCGCCAGCCAGCAACTCGTCCCGCCAGACCAGTTCCCGCCCGCCGCCGGTGTGATAGGTTTCGTGGACTTCATCCGGCGCGTAGGCGGAGTCCCCTGCCGGAAACTGCGTCATTACCTTGCTGCCCCGGATCTGGAGCAGGATGTTGTGCTCCGGATCGAAGTGATAGGGCGTGACACCGCCCGGCGAGGTGATGAACACGAAGGCCTGGGTTTTGAGCATCCGGCCAGTCTTTGCTTCGACCTCTGGCTGGATTTCGGCCAGCAGATCGGCCAGCAGCGCGGCATATTCGGGTACGTGTTCGATGTTTTTGAGCGCAGCCCAGCTGCCGGTCTGCTCAATCCGCCGGATGGTTTCGCCAATTGGAATGCCGGTGGGGTCGGGCTTTCCATCAATGCCCAGCGGCAGGTCGGCCTTGTTATATTCGATCGAGCTTTCCGGTAGTGCCTCTGCCAGCTTCGCCAGCGCGTCCAGTTCCAGCAACGGATGACGGCCAAGACGGTGCGCCAGCTTGTGCGGCACTTCGGGATAGTTTGCGGCAAATGCGGCCCGGTCGGCCGGTGAGAATACGGTCATGGCTTCAGTCCAGCGGGATTGCGGCCGAGTTCGGCCTTGGCGATCAGACGAAAGGCCAGACGGCGCAGCGGGCCGCCGATGGCGATGGAGATCCGGCCGATGGCGCGGCGTTCGCGCCAGATGTGGTCGATCATCGGGTGATCGGCCGCGGCGCAGCTGTCGGTCCAGCGCACGGCCGGGTGGTCCAGCATTGCCAGGTTTTCTCGCTGGAGCAGCACCCCCGGCGAAAAGCGAGAGAAGCGCTCGTCGAAGGCGGTCTTGTAGCTGAATGCGCCGGGCGGAGTGAGGAAGCTGGCCAACATGGCCAGGGGTTGGCCATCGAGGGTAAGGGTCAGTCGCTCCAGGCGGTGATGTGCGGCGGCACCAGCCAGCGCCTCGCGGAACAGCTCGGTGGTGGCGTGGTGCGATGCGAGGGCGGATCCAGCGCTACCTTTCCAGCCCGAATGCTCCAGCGTCAGGAAATCGACGATCCAGCGATCCAGCCCTGCGGCATCGGTACGCCGTTCAAGCCTGACGTCACCCAGTTCGGACAGGCGCGCAAACTGGCGGCGCAGCTCTTTGCGCTTTTTGCCGGACATCGCGGCTTCGAGATAGGCATCGGGCGCAAGGTCCGACGCCAGCATGGCCCGCTCTTCACGGTGGACGATTGCGGCGAAGCGGTCCTGTTCGGCCAGGACGTCCGACAGCGCGCTGGTCAGCGCGCTATCGAGCGGAAGCTGGGCGAGATGCAGGAACAACGCACTGCCACCATGTCGGTCAGCCCAGTTCAACAAGCCACGCCAGAATGCGCGTTCCTGCCCGGCGGCGACCAGCGGCGCGCCCAGAAAGCAGTTCGGGTGGAGCCAGCTGGCCAGATGCGGGATGGGCCGCCCATAGTAGCGACGTTCGGTACGAACCGGGATCAGGCCCACAAGCGCGCCGTCCAGTTCGGCGCACAGCAGTTTGACGGTGTGGTCCGGATCCAGCGCACGCAGCGATGGCAGCAGATACCACCATTCCAGAAAGGGGTTGGGTTCACTGGCGCGATCGGTCAGAGCAGACCATTCTGCGCGCGCGCCGGGCGCCTCCATACTGGCCCAATCCGCGATCCGGATCGTCGCCACGGAGGCTTGCGCCGACGCAGACTGGCGTTTCAGGACGGCAGGCAGCACCGGCTGGGCCGTCGCGGCTGCCATCGATCCTCCATGCTGATGAAGCGCGTGCATGGCGGAACGATAGCTTTGAAATGCCAAGGAATGGCTAACAGACCGTATCAAGTGGCGAAGGGCTGGGGGGATCGTTCCGGTCAACCCAAAGCAAAACCCCGCCCGGATCGCTCCGGACGGGGTCTGCATTCACCATGTCACAGGCTGGGTCAGTGCGCCCCGGCCAGCGCCGCGAGCAACAGCAGCGCGACGATGTTGGTGATCTTGATCATCGGGTTGACGGCTGGACCGGCGGTGTCCTTGTAAGGATCGCCGACCGTGTCCCCGGTTACAGCGGCTTTGTGGGCATCGCTGCCCTTGCCGCCATGGTTGCCGTCCTCGATGTACTTCTTGGCGTTGTCCCATGCGCCGCCGCCCGACGTCATCGAGATCGCGACGAACAGACCGCCGACGATCACGCCCAGCAGCAACGCACCCAGCGCGGCAAAGCCGTTGGCCTCACCGGCCACCGCCGCGATCACAAAGTACACCACGATCGGCGCCAGCACCGGCAGCAGCGACGGAATGATCATTTCCTTGATCGCCGCCTTCGTGACGAGGTCCACGGTGCGGGCATAGTCGGGACGGCTGGTCCCGGCCATGATCCCCGGATTGTCGCGGAACTGGTTGCGTACGTCGATCACCACGTCACCGGCTGCGCGCCCCACGGCGGTCATGCCCATCGCACCAAACAGGTACGGGAGCAGTGCGCCGAGCAGCAGGCCAACGATGACGTAGGGGTTTTCAAGGCTGAAGCTGACCTCAAGATCCGGGAAGAACGCCCGAAGGTCAGCCGTATAGGCCGCGAACAGCACCAGCGCGGCCAACCCTGCCGAACCGATGGCATAGCCCTTGGTCACGGCCTTGGTGGTGTTACCCACGGCGTCGAGCGCGTCGGTCTTTTCGCGAACCGCATCGTCGAGGCCAGCCATTTCGGCAATGCCGCCGGCATTGTCGGTCACCGGACCATAAGCGTCGAGCGCCACGACCATCCCGGCCAATGCCAGCATCGCGGTTGCCGCATAGGCGATCCCGATCAAACCGGCGAGCTGGTGGGCGATGATGATGCCCGCAACGATCACCAGCGTGGGCAGCGCTGTCGATTCAAGGCTGATCGCCAGACCCTGAATGACGTTGGTGCCGTGCCCGGTTTCCGACGATTTCGCAATCGAGCGGACCGGACGATAGTTGGTGCCGGTGTAGTATTCGGTGATCCAGATGATCAGGCCGGTGATGATCAGGCCCAGCAGCGAACAATAGAACAGCGTCCGCCCGGTGAACGTCACCGTATCGCCAAGCACCGTGTAGGACATAGCCGTTTCCATGCCGCCGAGGGCATAGGAAATCGCCCACCAGATCGCGCCGACCGACAGGACAGCGGTAACCAGGAAGCCCTTGTACATGGCCCCCATGATGTTGTTCGACTTGCCCAGTTTCACGAAGTAGGTGCCGATGATCGAGGTGACGATGCAGACACCGCCGATCAGCAGCGGCAAGGCCATCAGCGCGTCTAGCTGAGGGCCGACAGTCTTGAGCAGAAGGGCAGTCAGCACCATGGTGGCACCAACGGTGACCACATAAGTCTCGAACAGGTCAGCAGCCATGCCGGCGCAGTCGCCCACGTTGTCGCCCACGTTGTCGGCAATCACGGCCGGGTTGCGTGGATCGTCTTCGGGAATGCCCGCCTCGACTTTGCCGACCAGGTCGGCGCCGACGTCAGCCGCCTTGGTGAAGATCCCGCCGCCAAGGCGCGCGAAGATCGAGATCAGCGAGGCACCAAAGGCGAGGGCGACCAGCCCATCGACGACCGTACGGTCATCGCCGCCCACCGCGAAGCCTGCCGGACCGGTGAGGTACCAGTAGAACACCGCAATCGCCAGCAGTGCCAGGCCCGCCACCAGCATGCCGGTGATGGCGCCCGCGCGGAACGCCAGCGTCAGGCCAGCCTGCAACCCGGTCTGCGCGGCAGCTGCCGTGCGGACGTTGGAGCGGACCGAAATGTTCATGCCGATGAACCCGGCTACACCCGACAGCACTGCGCCGATGATGAAGCCCGTGGCGGAAATGACGCCGAGGAAATAGGCGACCAAAGCCGCCACAACCACGCCGACAATGCCGATGGTGGTGTACTGGCGGCGCAGGTAGGCTTGGGCGCCTTCCTGGATCGCTCCGGCAATTTCCTGCATCTTCTCATTGCCGGCCGGTGCCCCTAGCACCTGTCGGCTGGTTACAAAGCCGTAGACCACGGCCAATAGTCCCAAGACTATCGCGATCGTGACAAGATTCACGCAACGCTCCCCCTTATTAGTTGTGGCCACAGGATGCCCCCTGAGGGGCGCGTGGTCAGGGGAAAGCTTAAGGCCGGATTCGGGCTTTGCAATGGTTTAGAAAATGCCGGCCTGACGCCGCGTAATGCTGCGTTTCATCCGCCTCGTTCCGGTTCGGAACGGCTTCTGAATCAAGGATTCTTGCCAGCCAGCATGGTTTATGAGAAGTTAATGCTCATGACCACGGCGATCAGACAGCTCTTCTATTGGATGCCGTTCCTGTTCGGAATCGGCTTCATCGCTCCGCTCATCGCGCAGATGCTGGAATATTGGCAGGTAGAGGCCCCCTGGGGGCTTGGTCCGGTCATGTTCGGGCTGCTGATCGGCGCGCCGTGGGGGCTTTACGCAACGTTGCGGGGACGCTGGCTATGAACGAGATGACGACGCTCAAGCCGGCCATTGGCCTGGCGCCAGATGCTGGCGATGCCTCGGCGATCCCGCTGGGTGCCGGGAACGAGCTGGACGCGTACACCCGCCGCACTCTCCTGCAACAGGAACGGGCAATCGCGCGCAAATACACGTCCGACCCGAAGAAGATGTGGCCCTATACGGCGATCACGCTGGGTTGCTTTGCCCTGTGGCTGGCGTTCTGGCCGCTGGCGATGATGGATGTGCTGCCGCTGTGGGTCGGGTTCATCGCCAGCACCGTGTTTGCCGCCGGCGGATATATCACCAGCCATGAGGCGATGCATTCCAACATCGGCCGTCCCGGCACCAAGGAGCGGTTCTGGAACGAGGCGGTGGGACAGGTCGCGACGATCATCCTGATCTTCCCGTTCAGCATGGCCCGGATGATGCACCTGCATCACCACTATTACACCAACGACCCGGAAAAAGACCCGGATTACACGGATGCCGCGCCGGGCAAGTATTCCGCCTGGTACAAGACCTGGCTGAACCGTCAGCCGGGCGTGGACGGATCGATCCACCACTACAAGCGCATCCTGGAACGGATCGGCACGCCTGCGGCCAAGGCGGCGCTGCGCGACACGATGATCCTTCAGCTTGGCTCGATGGCGTTCTTCTTCGCGATGGCCTGGTCGGGCTATGCGATGGAAGTGGCGCTGCTGTGGTGGCTGCCGCGCCATATCGGCCTGTCCTATATCCGCTTCTGGCTGAGCTGGGCGCCGCACCATCCGCGCACAGGCACCGGGCGGTATGACAACACCCGCGTGTTCAAGACCTGGATCGGCCACTACCTGTCGATGGGGATGCAATATCACGTGGTCCATCACCTCTATCCGGAAGTGCCGAACCACCTGACCCGTTATGCCTACCGTGAAATGAAGCCGCTGCTGGAAGCGCGCGGCGTGGATTGCAGCGCGCTCAAGGACTAGGCCGTTTACGAGTTTACGGCCTGGCCGTGTTCATAGCCTAACCGGCCCGACACCGGCGCGCCGTCCAGCAGGATTGGCGCGCCTTGTCGCGCCAGCACGGCGCCGATCCGGAACGCGGGGCAGGGCGGCGTGATCCCGGCGGGCAGGGTGAACAACAACTGATAGTCATCGCCCCAACGCAGTGCCTCGTCCCGGCGCTCTTCCGGCACGGCGATGGGCACGGCCATGCGGTCCACTGCAATGGTGACGTCAGAGGCATCGGCCATGCGGCTGGCATCAAGCAGCACACCGTCCGACACGTCCATGATCGCGCTGACCAGTGGGGCGAGCAGTTGCCCTTCGGCCAGCAGGGCAGCGGGGCGGCGATAGGCGGCGGAATCGCCGGTTCCCGCCTGCAAGGCTTCCAGCCCCAGCATCGCCGCACCGACCGGGCCGGTAATCCACAACCCATCGCCAACCGCCGCGCCGCCGCGCGAGGGCACCGGACGGTGCGTGGCGCGGCCAATCGCGGTCAGCCCGACGCTTTGCGGTCCCGGCGCGCGGACCGTATCGCCGCCCAGCAAGGCGGCATCGTCATAGTGCCGGAGCGCCGCCTGAAGCCCATGTAGAAACGCCGCATCATCGCCGCCCAGCTGATAGCTGAGCAGCACCGCCAGCGGCTGCGCACCCTTGGCGGCGAGGTCGGACATATTGGTGGCGACCAGTTTCCAAGCGACGTCCGCCGGGTCTTGTCCCGGCAGGAAGTGCACCCCCTCGACCATCGTGTCGTGGGTTAGAACCAGCGTTTCGCCGCCGACATCCAGCACGGCGGCATCGTCGTTCAGGCCGCGCGCAGCGGGGTGCGTGGCGATGGCCCGCAAGGCAGCGATGAAGGCGCTTTCGGCGCTCAGCGCACGGCCTTTGCCACGGCGTCGAGCAGGCCGTTCACGAACTTCGCTTCGCGCGCCTCGAAGAAGGCGTGGGCGACATCGACATATTCGCTGATCGCGGTCCCGGTCGGCACATCGGGGCGGGCCATCAACTCATACGCGCCTGCGCGCAGGATCTGGAGCATGGTCTTGTCGAGCCGTTCCAGCTTCCAGCCCTCGGCCAGCTTGGCTGACAGCAGCGTGTCGATCTCGTCGCGGCGGGCGACGGCGCCCTTGACCAGATCGTCAAAGAACGCGCTTTCCGCCTCGGCGTACTGGTCGCCCTCGATCTCCGCGCCCAGCCGGTGGCGGTGGAATTCGTCGAGCAGGCTGGGCAGCGGGGTCGCTTCCATGTCCAGCTGGTAAAGCGCCTGCACGGCGGCCAGCCGCGATGCGGCGCGGGCCTTGGCGGTGGCGCTGTTGTGGGGTTTCATATGCCTAGTCTCACTTCGATCGAACGGGCGTGCGCGGGCAGGCCTTCGGCGTCGGCCAACTCGATCGCGGCGGGGCCGATCGCGCGCAGCGCGGCCTCGTCCAGCTGGATGAAGCTGGTCCGCTTCATAAAATCGAGTACCGAGAGGCCGGATGAGAACCGCGCGCGGCGGCCCGTGGGGAGAACGTGGTTGGGGCCGGCGACATAATCGCCCACTGCTTCGGGCGTCATGCGGCCCAGGAACACCGAACCGGCATGGCGGATCGCGTCCATCAGCGGCTGCGGATCGGCCACGGCCAGCTGGACGTGCTCTGCCGCCAGCGCGTTGGCCAGCGCGGGGGCTTCGGCCAGGCTGGCGACTTCGATGATCACGCCATGGGTGTTCCAGCTTTCCGTCGCGACCCGCGCGGTCGGCAGCATGGCCAGTTCCACGCCAACCCGGTCAGCCACGGTATCGGCGAACAGCGGATCGTCGGTGATCAGGATTGACTGGGCGGAGGGATCATGCTCGGCCTGACTCAGCAGGTCGGCGGCGGTCCATTCGGGGTCGTTCTGGCCGTCCGCGATTACCAGGATTTCGCTGGGTCCGGCGACCATGTCGATCCCGACGACGCCGTAAAGCTGGCGCTTGGCTTCGGCCACCCAGGCATTGCCGGGGCCGGTGATCACGTCGACCGGCTCGATCCGCTCCGTGCCATAGGCCAGCGCGCCGACTGCCTGTGCGCCGCCGATGCGCCACACTTCGTCGACGCCCGCAAGATAGGCGGCGGCGAGGACCAGCGGATTGACCACGCCCTTGGGGGTCGGGGTGACGACGACCAGCCGTTCCACCCCGGCAACCTTGGCCGGAATCGCGTTCATCAGCAGCGAGGAGGGATAAGCCGCCCGGCCGCCCGGAACATAGAGGCCGGCGGCATCGACCGGCCGCCACCGGGCGCCGAGCCGCACGCCGACGGCATCGGTTTCGTCGCGGTCGGCGGGCAGTTGCGCTTCGTGATAGGCGCGAATGCGCTGGGCCGCGAGTTCCAGTGCGGCGCGCAGGTCCGGCTTCAATTCGTCGAAAGCGGCGCGGCAGGCGTCCAGCGGGATGCGCCAGTCGTCGTCGGAGGCGAGGGTGTGGCCATCGAACTTCGCGGTCAGTTCCGCCAGCGCCGCATCGCCGCGCTGGCGCACGTCGGCAAGGATCAGCGAGACGTCGCGCGAGACGTTCTCGTCGCTCTCGCGGCGGTCCTGCACCAGCCGCCGAAACGCCTGTTCGAACCCGGCTTCACCGGTCTTCAAGCGCAACATCAGGATGCCACCAGCGCGCGGAAGCGGTCCACCAGGGCAGCGACGCGCTCATCCGTTTTCAGTGCCGCGCGGTTCACGATCAGGCGGGCGGAAATTTGCAGGATCGTGCTGGTTTCGACCAGCCCGTTGTCCTTCAGCGTGCGGCCCGTGGAAACCAGATCGACGATCCGGCTGGCGAGGCCAAGGCCGGGTGCCAGTTCCATTGCGCCGTTCAGCTTCACCACTTCGGCCTGAATGCCCAAGCGCTCAAAATGGCGGCGGGTCAGGTTGGGATACTTGCTGGCGACGCGCAGGTGGCTGACCCGCGCGGGGTCTTCGCTGGGACCGACCGGTTCCGCCACCGACAGGCGGCAGTGGCCGATGTCAAGATCGACCGGGGCGTAGAGGTCCGGATAGGCGAATTCCTCCACCACGTCGGACCCCACGATTCCGCACTGCGCCGCGCCATGCGCCACAAACGTCGCGACGTCGAATGCGCGCACGCGAATCAGGCGCATGTCGCTGTTTTCACAGGCGAAAGACAGCGCGCGGTTGGACTTGTCGTGGAAGCCGGGTTCAGGCACCACACCGGCACGCGCCATCAGCGGCAGCGCCTCGTCAAGAATGCGGCCCTTGGGGATGGCGAAAGTGAGCGGACGGATCATAACGGGCGGCGTTTAGGCGGCATGGGCGCAAAGGGCAAGGAGTGGCGGATGCAGGACAAATACCAGCCCATCGACATCAATGCGACCGGCCCCGCTGCGGTGCGAGGCGCATTTGCCAATCAGGTGGCATACTGCGTTAAGGCCGGGGCACCGATCACCGCGCGGATCTGTGCGGCGGTGGCGCAATTGCTGGAACGGGGCGAGGGCGGTCAATTGCTCGATACCGTGCGCAATTGGCCCGGCGCGCCACTGGCGGATGCCCTGCCGCTGCGGCTGGCGGGCGGGCTGCATGCCCTGCACCTCAGTGGGACCGAACCGGCACTGGCGGCGATTTATGATGACCAGCCCGGCGCCAACGATGCCGCAATTGTCGCCGCCGCGATCCACATCCACGAAACCACGCTGCTGCCCTGGCTGGACGGCCCGCCGCAGACCAACGAGGCGGGGCGCTCGGCCAATTTCATCGCCGCGATGCTGTGGCTGGCAGGGCAGGGCCTGCCGCCGCGCTTCGAGTGTCTGGAGATCGGATCGAGCGCGGGGGTCAACCTGATGCTGGACCGCTATCATTATGACCTCGCCGGGGTGCAAGTCGGGCCGCAGCCGGGGGCAATGGCGTTCCGGCCCGACTGGCAGGGCAATCCGCCGCCGGACCGCGCGATCCAGATTACTTCGACCAAAGGCTGCGATGTCGCGCCCGTTGAACTGACCGACCCGGCGCAGGCGTTGCGTCTGAAGGCCTATATCTGGCCCGAACACACCGTCCGGTTCGAACGGATGGCCGCCGCGATTGCCGAGGCGGGCCGATCCCCGCCTGATCTGGTGCAGATGAACGCCGCCGATTTCGTCGAGGCGCAGCTCGCCCGCCCGCAAGCCCCCGGCACTACGCGGGTGCTGATGCATTCCATCGTCTGGCAATACGTCACCGCCGACCAGCAGGCCCGCGTCACCGCCGCGATGGAAGCCGCTGGCGCACGGGCCACGCCGGACCGCCCGCTGGCGTGGATAAGGGTGGAGGCCAATCGCACTGTCCACTTGCACGAGTTGGTCGTGCGCCACTGGCCGGGCAGCGGCGAGCCGGTGATGCTCGCCCGCGCTCATCCGCATGGGGCGAGTATTGACTGGCGAGTTTAGGGGCATCTTGAAGCAGTCGCTTTGGCTGGAACGACATTGCAGATATCCGAACAAGCTGTACGCTTGCAGCGATGAAAATTGGAATTGCGATTGCGGCAGTACTGGTGCTCTCCGGCTGCGGTTCGCGAGAAAGCCAATCGCTCCGCTCTCTAGTAGACGATGGGAAACTGCCATTGCTGCCTGTCGCGGCGGATGAAACGATCGCCATCGGCCTGAATTTTCCAAAACGACCAAACGAGAGCCTGATTATTACGATCCAGCCTGATGGAACTGTCACTTATGACTGGGGTAAAGGTACGCCTCCGGAATCACAGCCCACATTGCAGCGGCTGGCAGTCAGGCATGTTTCCAAAACTCGCCTGTCTGAGTTGAGAATGGCCCTCTCCGTCTTTCGACCTCCTGATTCGATGACCGGTTCTATTTTGCCACTCGGCTGCAAGCGGCATTTGCACGGGAATGACTCCGATGCGTTGGTATTCGCAATGCCTAAGCAAATGCCACGTTTCTTTCACTTTCAGGCAGCATGTAAGACAGAAGCTTCCCGGAAGCTGCAGCAACACCTGAATAGTGTGCTTGATAGCCTGCCTTTAAAACCGAGGGATACTGGCGCTCTCGCTAACCCATAATTTGGCCAACCCGCAATGTGGTGGTCGCGGCCCTGACGAACTTCGTCGTGTTGGCAACGAAATGCGAATCCGAAAACCAGCCGTCACCCTGAACTTGTTTCAGGGTCCATCTCTCCCCATCCACCGCCTTGCCGTTCGCACGATGGATGCTGAGCCGTAGGCCCGCGAAGCTAAACAAGTTCAGCATGACGGGGGTGAGGGGGGCAGCGTGGGAACCAACCGATCAGCTACTCCGCACCTGACCCACCCTAATCCCCCTCCCGCTCCACCCGGCGCGCTTCGAAACGCTCGTAGGCGCGTTTGGGGTAGGGGATACCGATGGCTTCCATCCGTTCGGCCCAGCCGCCGTGATCGGTTACCCACCCCGCACTGCCACTTCACCGTGATTGCGACGCAGGGCGGCATGCGCGTGGGTTGGGCAGGGGCGCTTCAACCGTGAGCCGCAGTCCGCGCCAGAAACGCGTCCAGCGCGGCATTGACCGCGGCGGGGGCTTCCCATGGAACGAAGTGGCCGCAGCCGGGGATCTTGACCACGGTCAGATCGTCGATGATTTCGTCCATCCCGTCCAGGTTTTCAGGCGGCAGGGCGTGGTCGTCCAGCGCCCAGATCACCATGGTCGGGATCGTCATCTGCGGGATGGGGTAGGGCTTCCACCCGGCGGGCAGTTCATAGGGCGCGTCCATGTCCAGCACTTCCATCGGGCTGGCGCGGTACCAGTTCAGCATGGCGATGGCGGCATCGGGATTGGCCCAGTCGGCCAGCAGGGCTTCGCGCTCCTCCGGTTCCAGCGCGGGGGATTCGTCGCGCCCGCCAAAGGCTTTCAGCAGCAGCGCGCCCAGACCGTGCTGGCGCACCAGTTCATCGTTCGCGGTGTCGCGGAAATCGCGGAAATACTGGCTGGCGGCGCGCTGGACGCGGTTGGTGTAGAGCAGGCGCGGGAAGATCGTGGGGTGGGGCGCATTGGCGATCACCGCGCGGGTAACGCGGCCACTGGCCTGCCCGGTCAGGGCCACGCCCCAGGCAATCGCGCCGCCCCAGTCATGACCCAGAATCGTGAAATGCTGCACCCCCAGCGCATCGGCCAGCAGGAACACATCGCCGATCAGTTTGTCGGGGGTATAGTTCTCGATCCCGTCCGGCTTCGACGTCCCGCGATAGCCGCGCTGGTCCGGCGCGATGCAGCGAAACCGGTCTGACAGGTGCGCGATCTGGTGGCGCCAGGTGCGGTGGCTTTCCGGAAAACCGTGGAGGAAGATCAGCACCGGCCCATCGCGCGGGCCAGTGTCCACAACGTCCAGTTCGATCCCGTTGGCCAGGCGGACGCGCTGTTGTTCCAGCTTGATATAGCCGGTCATTGCGCGGTTACCCCCATCTTCGCGGCGTACCCGGCGTTGAAGGATTCGATCATCTTGTCAAACAGCACCTCTGGCGTGCGGCGTTCCTGCGCGATCCACTGTTCCATGCCGTGTTCGGCAATCGCCACTTCGCGCTCCCCGGCATCGATCGCGGCGAGCATCCGGGCGGCGAAATCGTCCGGGTCGATGCCCGTGTCGATGGCTTCATCGCTTTGCCCGCGCCGCGATCCGTCGGCAGTGACGGCGTTGCGCGATACATCGGTGCGGATCGATCCGGGGGTGACCCCGATCACGCTGATGCCGTGGGCGCTCAGCTCAATCCGCAGCGAATCCGCATAGCCGATCAGCCCATGCTTGGCCGCGCAATAGGCCGAGCGCAGCGGCGAGCCGACTTTGCCCGCGAGGCTGGAAATCATCACGATCTGCCCGCTTCCCCGCGCCGCCATCCGCTTCAACAGCGCCTGCGTGAGCGCTATCGGGCCGAGCAGATCGACGTCGATCATCCGCTGATAGACTGCAAAGTCGGTGTCGATGGCCAGCGAACGCTGCGAGATCCCGGCGTTGTTGACCAGCACGTCGATCCCGCCCGACCAGTCCCACGCGGTATCGGCGGCGGCGCGGGCGGCGTCGAAATCGGCCGCCTCGAACGGCAGAGCCAGCGATTCGGTGGGGCATTGCGCTGCGACCGCATCCAGCGCCGCCTGATTGCGGCCCGACAGGATCACGCGATACCCGCGCGCGGCATAGGCCCGCGCCAGCGCCGCGCCGATGCCGGACGATGCGCCCGTGATCCATGCGGTCTTGCTTGCCTCGGTCATTGCACTCTCCCTGTTATCCGTTTGGACAGCAGGGTGGAGCGATCAGTCGCTGTTGGTCAAGGGCACTTGCGGCAAGGGAATGAATTCGTCCTCGTCCCCCGGCACTTTGGGGAAGCGTCCGGCAGTCCAATCCTCGCGCGCCTGCTTGATCCGCTCGCGCGAGGAGGAGACGAAATTCCACCAGACGTGCCGCTGGCTCCCCAGCGCCGCGCCGCCCAGCAGCATCACCCGCGCGCCGCGTTCGGAGGACAGGCGCATGACGTCGCCCGGCGCCAGCACGGCCAGCGTGAACAGGGTAAGGGGGATGCCGTCCAGCGTGGCCTCGCCGCCGACCAGCATCACCGCGCGTTCTTCCGCCTCGGCCTCGATCGGGATCGCGCCGCCGGGGGCGAGCAGGATTTCGGCATAGATCGTGGGCGAATGCTGGGTGGTGGGGGCGGTTTTGCCCCACAGCGTGCCCATGATGACGCGCGCGCTGGCGCAGCCGTCCTCCACCAGCGGCAGATCGCTGTGGGATTCGAACGCGGGGTCGATTTCCTCTTGCCCGTCGGGCAGGGCGAGCCAGGTCTGCATCCCGTAAAGCCGGGTGGGGCTGTGCGCCTCCTCCGGCAATCCGCGTTCGGAATGGACGATCCCGCGCCCGGCGGTCATCAGGTTGACCTGGCCGGGGCGGATCGTGGCGAAAGTGCCCAGGCTGTCGCGGTGGTTGATCGCGCCCCCATATTCTCCGGCGAACAGCCAGGTGACCGTGGCGAGGCCGATGTGCGGGTGCGGGCGCACGTCCATGCCTTGGCCGGGCGGCAGCTCCGCCGGGCCGAACTGGTCGACGAAGATGAACGGCCCGACCATGATCCGCCCCGGCGATGGCAGCACCCGGCGCACGGTGAACGCACCCAGGTTGTGCGACACCGGCTGGATCGTGGTCAGGATCGACATCGCTACTCTCCCGGTGCGCGGGCCTTGATGGCCAGGGCGTGGACCCGCTGCCCCGGAATGTCGCCCAGTGCGGCGTTGACCATGCGCTGGCGGGCAAGGCGGGACTGCCCGGCAAAGGCGGCGCTTTCGATTTCCAGCGTGAAGTGCGATTCGCCCGAACCGTCATCGCCGGAATGGCCGTGGTGGCGCGCGCTGTCATTGATTACGGCGAGGTGCGTGGGCTGGAACGCCGCAGTCAGCAGTGTTTCCATTTCGAGTGCAAGAGGACCTGTCATGGCTTCCTTTCTAGCGCAACAATCGGCATGGGGAAACGTTGTGAGACACGATCGCTTTCATGGCCGCGTGGGCGGCGCGGGCCGGGGCTGTGACCGGCCGGGCTGCCAGGAGGCGGGGGAATTCCGCGCGCCCGGTCCGCGCGGCTCCAGCTTTGATGGACCGGGGGATTACCGCTGGTTCTGCCTCGATCACGTGCGCGAATTCAACGCGGGTTATGACTGGTTTGAAGGCATGACGGCCGAGGAAATAATGCGCGCGCAGTCCCCGATCCACGGGTGGGAACGCGAAACCCGCGCCTTCAGCCCCACCGCCGGGATCGATGCCGCCCCGCGCTGGGCTGACTTTGCCGATCCGCTTGAAGCGATCAACGCCCGCGCCCGCGCGCGCCGCCCGGCGGAACGCAAGGATGGCCGTGCGGTGACGCCCGACGAACGCCGCGCACTGGAATTGCTGGGGCTGTCGCTCGATTCGGACCGAACGATGCTGCGCAGCCGCTATTCCGCGCTGGTCCGCGAATATCACCCGGATCGCAACGGCGGTGACCGCAGTTTTGAAAAGCGGCTTCAGGAAGTGGTCGAGGCCTATCAGCTGCTCCGCAAGGCGGCGGCGTTCGCCTGATCGGTCAGGCACCCTCGCACAGGGCCTGCAACTGGTCGGCGCAGATGCCCCAGCCTTCCGCGAATCCCATTTCCTGGTGGTGGGCCATGCTTTCCGGTGTCCAGTGGCGGGCGCGGGCGGTGTAGCGGGTGCCGGTGCCTTCGGACTCGACTTCCCAGATGCCCAGCATGAACGGGCCAGACGGTTCCAGGTCGCCCGTGATGGCGTCGGTCATGGCAAAGCGGCGCCCTTCGTCCCACGCGGCGATGAAGCCGGGATGGCGGTTCACTTCGCCATCGGGGCCGCGCATCACGATCAGCGATTGCCCGCCGGGGGTGCGGTCCATCCGCTCCACTTCGGCGCGCCAGGGCTTGGGGCACCACCATTCGCCCATACGGTTCGTCAGCACATCCCAGACCTTGGCGGGCGGGGCGGCGATCAGGCGGGTGACGGACAGCTCGTACATGGGTTTCTGTTCTCTCCCGGCAGGACATTGAGTCGTGTTTTGCAATCTAATCCGTATTGCAGGACTGCCCGCGCGCGTATAGGCGCTTGTATGCGATGACACAGACCTCAACCGATCAGCTCGACACCCGCAACAAGACCGTGCTGCCCGCGCCGGACATCGAACTCGATGTGCGCGAAACGTTCGGCATCGACATCGACATGAAGGTTCCGGCCTTTTCGATCGCCGATGAACGCGTGCCTGACCGCGATGACAGCTATGTGTTTGATCCGGACACGACGCTGGCGATCCTGGCGGGCTTTGCCTTCAACCGCCGCGTGATGGTGCAGGGCTATCACGGCACGGGCAAGTCGACTCACATCGAACAGGTCGCCGCGCGGCTCAACTGGCCGTGCATCCGCATCAACCTTGACGCACACATCAGCCGGATCGACCTGATCGGGCGCGATGCGATCGTGCTGCGCGATGGCCTGCAGGTTACCGAATTCCGCGAAGGGCTGCTGCCCTGGGCGCTGCAGCACCCGGTCGCGCTGGTGTTCGACGAATATGACGCGGGCCGCCCGGACGTGATGTTCGTGATCCAGCGCGTTCTGGAAACCGAAGGCAAGCTGACGCTGCTCGACCAGAACCGCGTGATCCGCCCAGACAAGTATTTCCGCCTGTTCGCCACCGCCAACACGGTCGGCCTGGGCGATACCAGCGGGCTGTATCATGGCACGCAGGCGATCAACCAGGGCCAGATGGACCGCTGGAACATCGTCGTCGGCCTGAACTATCTGCCGGCCGCGGTCGAAAGCGAAATCGTGCTGAAGAAGGTTGACGGCGTGTCCGACAACGTCGTCAGCAACATGGTCAAGGTCGCCGACCTGACCCGTCAGGGCTTCATCAACGGCGACATCTCCACCGTGATGAGCCCGCGCACCGTCATTACCTGGGCGCAGAACACCGCGATCTTCAAGGATCCGGGCTTCGCCTTCCGCCTCTCGTTCCTCAACAAGTGCGACGAGACGGAGCGGATGCTGGTGGCGGAATATTACCAGCGCGTGTTCGGGCAGGACTTGCCGGAAAGCGTCGTCGGGCGGGGCTGATGCTCCGCCGACTGGCGCCTGCGCTGCTGCTGGCACTGGCCACACCTGGCGGTGCCGCACTGGCCGCACCGGTGGAGGCTGGACAGCCAGCATTTTATCCTGCCGCCGCCGATGCGCGCGCCGATCTGGACGCGGCTCTGGCGGATGCCGCACGCAGCGGGCGCTTTGCCGTCGTCGTGTTCGGCGGTGACTGGTGCCATGACAGCACGGGCCTTGCCAGAGTGCTGACCGGCCCCGCTTTCCGCGATGAATTTGGCGCGCGCTTCAGCGTCACCTTCATCGATGTCGGCGTGCCGCAGACCGGCAATGGCCGCAATCTGGACCTGATCGCGCGCTATGGGGTGAAGCGGATGCGGGGTACGCCCGCGCTGTTCGTGATCGGCCCGGATGGCCGCCCGCGCAATTCGCGCCGCGATGCGCAAAGCTGGCGCAATGCCGACAGCCGGGGCGAGGCGGCGATCCTCGACTGGTTCCGCCGCCTCTCCGCCAAGCTGGATTAGCCGTTCGGCGTTACCAGATACTTCTCGCCAGTGCGGCGGGCGTTGTATTCGCTGACAGCGGCCTTGGTGAGCATTTCCTCCAGCGAGACATGCGCCTTGTAGTGGCTGGCGAACGTGGTGGTCAGGTCCTTCATCACCCGCGCGCGCATCCGGCCGACCACTTCGGGTCCGGCCTTCATCATGAACGGGGTCAGCAGCCAGCCCGCCAGATCCCAGGTCAGCCCGAAAGCGCGGTTCAGGATCGTCGGCCCGATGTCCAGCGCGCCATAGATGTAGACCTTCTTGGGTTCGGACGAGCCATAACGGCTGAACGCGGCGCCCCGGCTGGCGGCAGCTTCCATCGCGGTCAGGATCTGCCCGGCCAGCGTGCCGCCGCCGATCGGGTCAAAGCCCAGCATCGCCTTCGTTTCGGCAATCGCGTCGATCAGCTTGGGCATGAAGTCGGCATCGGTCATGTTGAGCACGTGGGTTGCGCCAAGGTCCTTGAGGAGCTTCACCTGAGCCTCGCTGCGCACGATGTTGACCAGCGGAATGTTGTCCTCAAGGCAGATCTTGGTCAGCATCTGTCCCAGGTTCGATGCGGCAGCGGCGTGGACCAGGCCGGTGAAGCCTTCCAGCTTCATCGTTTCGGTAAAGCCCAGCGCGGTCATCGGATTGACGAAGCTGGACGCGGCCTGTTCGGCGCTGACGTTGTCATCCACGGCAAAGGCCATGCTGGCATCGCACGTGGCATAGGTCGCATAGGCCGTGCCCGGCACACAGGCCACGCGCTTGCCCATCAGCGCCTGCGCTGCCGGGGCATCGCCCGCCGCGACGACGATTCCCGCCGCTTCGTTCCCCGCCGGCATGGCCATGCCGTGGCGTGCCTTGAACGCGCGGGTCGCGCCGTCGGGCATCTTTGCCACGACTTTGCCGGGGGTATAGACCGCGTTGTCGGTATCGGCTGAGGCGAACAGCAGCCCCAGGTCCGACGGGTTGATCGGGGTAGCCTCCACCTTGATCAGCACTTGGCTACCGGTCGGCGCGTCCCAGCTGTGGTCGTTAAGCTGGACGGTCAGCGTGCCATCGGCATCAAGCTGGGTGGTGAGCTGTTGGCCCGTGAAAGTCATGGTTGTCTCCCGAATCCTTGGCCGCGCTGTGCGGCGTTTCGGATTGCAACCTAACCTGTCACTCGTCGGGGTAAAGCGCCTTGGTGAAGTAAAGCCCATCGCTCGGCGCGTTGAGGCCCAGCGCCTGCCGGTTGCGCGCGGCGAGAGCTTCGCCAACCTGTTCCTCGCGCCAGCGACCCATGCCGACCAGCGCCAGGCACCCCACCATCGAGCGGACCTGATGGTGCAGGAAACTGCGCGCCGCGGCATGGATCCGCACTTCTTCGCCCACGCGCTCCACCATGAGCCGGTCCAGAGTCTTGACCGGACTGGCCGACTGGCAGTGGGCGGAGCGGAACGTGGTGAAATCGTGCCGTCCGACCAGCGCCTGCGCGGCGCGGTGCATCGCCTCTGCGTCCAGCGGCTGCGACACCTGCCAGGCCCGCTGGCGCTCCAGCGTCAGCGGCGCCCGGCGGTTGACGATGCGGTAGAGGTATTCGCGGCCCGTGCAGGAAAACCGCGCATGCCAGTCATCCGCCACGACTGTGCAGGCCAGCACCGCGATCGGGGCGGGGCGCAAGTGCGCGTTCAGAGCCTCCATCAGCCGGAATGGGGCAATGTCCTTGGCCACATCGATGTGCGCGCGCATGGCGAGGGCGTGGACGCCCGCGTCGGTGCGTCCGGCCGCCTGCATGACAACATCTTCGCCGGTGACGGCATGGGCGGCATCCTCCACCGCCTGCTGCACAGATGGGCCATGCGCCTGCCGTTGCAGCCCCATGAAGGGCGAGCCATCGAATTCCAGTGTGAGCGCAAAGCGGGTCAAGCGAGGGTCGTCCCCGCAGGCACCGCCCGCCCGCGCAGCAGTGCCGCATGGTCCATCACCGGGCGGCCCGCACGCTGGATCAGCACCGGGCGGATTGCACCCTCGGCGCAGGCGATGGTCAGCTGATCGTCCAGCGTCACGCCGGGTTCGCCGTTGCCGTCCACGACCTTTGCCGCCAGCACCCGGTAACGCTCACCGTCCAGCTCAAAGAATGCCCCCGGTGCAGGCGCAAAGGCGCGGACCTGGCGTTCGACCGCAAGCGCGGGGAGGGCGAAGTCCAGCCGGCTCTCGGCCTTGTCGATCTTGGCCGCATAAGTAATGCCCGCGTCCGGCTGGGGTTGGGGCGGATAGGCGGGCAGATCGGCCAGCACGTCCAGCAGCAGCCGCCCGCCCAGATCCGCCAGCTCGGCCGTCAGTTCGCCCGCCGTCTTGCCGTCCACCATGGTGCGGACTTCCGCCAGCATCGGCCCGGTATCCAGCCCCGCTTCCATCTGCATGATCGTGACGCCGGTTTCGGTATCCCCTGCCAGAATCGCCCGCTGGATCGGCGCGGCCCCGCGCCAGCGCGGCAGCAGGCTGGCGTGCAGGTTGATGCAGCCGTGGCGCGGCGCAGCCAGCACCGCGCGCGGCAGGATCAGGCCATAGGCGGCGACAATCGCCACATCGGCGTGGAGCGCGGCGAATTCGGCCTGCTCCTCCGCGCCTTTCAGCGACACCGGATGGCGCACCGCAATCCCGCGCGCCTCGGCCTCACGCTGGACGGGGGAGGGCTGCAACTGCTTGCCCCGGCCTGCCGGACGCGGCGGCTGGGAATAGACGCACACGAGTTCGTGCCCCGCCTCGATCAGCGCGACCAATGCCGGGACGGCGAAATCCGGGGTTCCCATGAAGATGATGCGCAATTTCGAGGACATTGGTGGCTTTCCGTTTTCCGGCCTGTGCCCTATCTGTCGGGCGATGGCATCGCAAGAGATCGAAACGCTGACGTCCGCCCTGGCGCGGCTGCCCGGCCTGGGCCCGCGCTCGGCCCGGCGGGCGGTGCTGTGGCTGATCAAGCGGCGTGAAACCTCGCTGGTGCAGCTGCTCGACGCGCTGGATGCGGTACGCGGCACGCTGGTGGAATGCGATACCTGCGGCAACGTCGACACCACCAATCCGTGCGCGATCTGCGCCGATGCCCGCCGCGATTCCCGCTCGCTCTGCGTGGTGGAAGATGTCGCCGACCTCTGGGCGCTGGACCGGGCGCGGTTGTTCACCGGGCGCTATCACGTGCTGGGCGGGCGGCTTTCTGCGCTGGAAGGCGTGCGGCCTGAAGACCTGACCATCGGCCAGCTGATCCAACGCGTCTCGCAAGGCGGGATCGACGAAGTCGTGCTGGCGATGAACGCCACGCTGGAGGGGCAGACCACCGCGCACTACATTGCCGAGCGGCTGGAAGGTTATCCGGTGCGGATTACCCAGCTGGCGCACGGTTTGCCGGTTGGCGGCGAACTGGATTACCTCGACGAAGGCACGCTGGCCCAAGCGCTGCGGGCGCGGCGCCCAATGGCCTAAGCGGGTGGCTTGAGAATCGCGCGCAACGTCCCTATCTGGCCAATTATGGCTATCCGCGAAATCATCGAAGTTCCCGACCCGCGCCTCAAGGTGGTGTCCGAACCCGTCACCACGTTCGACGATGCGCTGAAGACGCTGGTCGAGGATATGTTCGAGACGATGTACGACGCCCCCGGCATCGGCCTCGCCGCGATTCAGGTCGGCGTGCCGCTGCGCGTGCTGGTGATCGACCTGCAACCCGACGATCCGGATGCAGAACCGGAAGTCTGCACGGCGCATGGCGGCCACAGTCACACCCACCAGCCGGTGAAGCGTGAGCCGCGCGTGTTCATCAATCCCGAAATCCTCGCCCCTTCGGAAGAACACTCGGTTTATCAGGAAGGGTGCCTGTCGGTCCCGGAAATCTACGCCGAAGTCGAACGCCCCGCGCGCATCCGCGCCCGCTGGCAGGATCTTGACGGGAACAGCCACGAAGAGGACATGGATGGCCTGATGGCAACCTGCCTCCAGCACGAGATGGACCACCTCGAAGGCGTGCTGTTCATCGACCACCTGTCGCGCCTGAAGCGGCAGATGGCGCTGAAGAAGCTGGACAAGCTGCGCAAGGTCGCCTGACCGTAACGGGTGTTGTGCTGCCGGGGAACTGGCGCTAAGTTCACATTTCGTTCCAGATAGGGGCCGATGTGGATTCGCCGTTCGTCATTGCCGTAATCGTTGTTTTCGCGCTCGCACTGGGCGCTTTGCTGGGCTGGCTCCTGGCCAGTCGCCCGGTTCAGGATCTGCGCGCGCGGCTCGCGCAGGCCGAAGGGGCGGGCCGCGAACTGGATGACAAGTTCAAGGCCGCGATCCGCGATCTGGCTGCCGCGAGCGAGCGGGCGGAGCGGGTCGATGCCATGCAGGATGAACTCGCCGCCGTGCGTCAGAACCGGGATACGCTGGCGGGCGAATTGGCAACCCTGCGCGCCAACGCGGCGCATTTCGAGGAGCAGAAGCGCCTGCTGCTGGCCGCGCAGGAGGGGCTGAAAAAGGAATTCGAGAACGCCGGGGCCAAAGTCCTTGAACGCGCGCAAGAAGCTCTGCTGGCACAGGCCAAGGAACGCCTGGCGGTGTCCGAGGAAAAGAGCGCGGAGAAGATCAAGGCGCTGCTCCAACCGGTCGGGGACCGTCTTAAAAGCTATGAGGAGCAGGTCCAGAAGCTGGAAAAGGAACGCGTCGATGCGTTCGGCAACCTGCAAGGCCTGATCCAGTCGCTGCGCGAAGGGCAGGAACAGGTCCGGCGTGAGGCGCAGCGGCTCGGCAATTCACTCACCAACGCCCCCAAGGCGCGTGGCCGGTGGGGCGAACGCGCGCTGCAGAACGTGCTGGAACAGTGCGGTCTGTCCCAGCACACCGATTTCGAGCTGGAACACTCGCTGGATACCGAGGATGGGCGCCTGCGGCCCGATGCCATTGTCCACGTGCCGGGCCAGAAGAAGCTGGTGATCGACGCCAAGGTCTCGCTCAATGCCTATCAGGCTGCGTTCGAGGCCGATGACGAGGGCGAGCGCAAGCGCCACCTCGATCTGCACGCGCGGTCGATGCGCAACCATGTCCAGACGCTCGGCGCGAAAAGCTATCAAAGCCAGTTCGAGGAAGCGCCCGATTACGTCGTGATGTTCGTCCCCGGCGAACACTTCGTCGCCGCCGCGCTCGAACACGATCCGGAACTGTGGGACTTTGCGTTTCGCAACAAGGTGCTGCTGGCGACGCCGACCAACCTGGTCGCCATCGCGCGCACGGTGGCGCTGGTGTGGAAGCAGGACCAGCTGGCGCGCGAGGCGGTGGAAATCGGGCGCATGGGTGGTGAGCTGTATGACCGCATCGCGGTGGCGGCGGATCACCTCAAGGCGGTCGGCCCATCGCTGGAACGCGCGGTACGCAAGTACAACGATTTCGTCGGCAGCTTTGAACGCAACGTCATGACCTCTGGCCGCCGCCTGCGTGACAAGGGGATCGAGATCGGCAAGCGCGAGATCGAGGATATTCCGCTGGTCGAAGCTACCCCGCGCTATAACGACCATGCAGAAGCCGCGCCGGCTGCTTTGCCGTCGGCGGATGGCGAACCGGTGGTGACCGACACGCTGACCTGACTGGTCGTAACCACCCAAACCCGCTCGTCCTGAGCTTGTCGAAGGACTGTCCTTCTTTCCGCGCGAACGGGAAAAGCAGTCCTTCGACAAGCTCAGGACGGGCAGGGCAGGGGGGGCAGGGACGGGCGTTGGAAGCGCGGTTTGGGCTTATCGCACCCGCCGCGCCTCGATCACATGATCCTTCGACCGTAGGGTCAGCGTTCCGCGCATGACATCGACGCTGGGCCTGGCCCCCAGCAGGTCGGCCAGCGCGCGTTCCTGCTCCATCAGGCCTTCGCAGTACATCATCGTCGACATGTACGGCCCGCCGACCAGCTTGCCCTGCTCGATTGCCCAGGTGCCGCCCTGGCCATTGCAGCCAACGGTGGCGCTGAGGCGGTCGCGGGTGAAGCGGATCGCGGCGCGGGAGCTGGCGGGGGCCTTGCCGTCGATCCGCACGATCTTCCAGTTGGTATCGTGCAGCGCGGCGTGGCGCGGGACGGAGGCATGGGCGCAGGCCGAGAGGGAGAGCGCGGCGGCGGCGAGGGTGAGGGCGCGGATCATGGCGCCAGCTCTATCCCGTCCCGCCTGATCGCTGCCTGAACGGCTCAGCCGTCCAGCGCGGCGAGCGCTTCGTAAGCCAGCACAGCGCCGGCGACAGCGGCATTCAGGCTGTCGGCGCGGCCCTTCATCGGCATCGTGACGCGCAGGTCGCAGGCCATTTCGTATTCTTCGGGCAGCCCGCGCGATTCATTACCGACCATCAGGAAGCACGGCGCGGCATAGGGCGCACCGCGATAGGGCTGGGCATCGCGCAGGCTGGCGGCAACCAGTTGGCCCGCGCCGCTGCGCAGCCAGGGCAGGAATTCATCCCAGCGGGCCTGCGCCAGCCGCTGGGTAAAGATCGCCCCCATGCTGGCGCGCACTGCCTCCACCGAAAACGGATCGGCGCAATCGTCGATCAGGATCAGCCCGCCCGCGCCCACGGCATCGCCCGTGCGCAGCATCGTACCCAGATTGCCGGGATCGCGCAGCGCCTGCGCGACCAGCCAGATTTTCGTGGATGACCGGTCCAGCGCGGCCAGGCTGGTGTCGAATTCCGCGAACACCCCGGCGACCGCCTGGGGATTGTCCTTGCCCGTAACCTTGGCAAGGATGTCCTCGTCCATCTCCAGCACTTCGCCGCCGGCCGCCAGCACATCGGCCTCCAGCGCGGTCAGCAGCGGATGCGGTTCACGGCCGGTCGCCATGACCAGGATTTCCGGCAGCTTGCCGCATTCGCGCGCATCGGTCAGCAGCCGCAGGCCTTCGGCCAGGAACTGCCCGGCGGCCTTGCGGTGCTTCTTTTCGCGCAAACCCCGCAGGTACTTGACCGCGGGGTTGGAAAAGCCGGTGATCGTGCGGCGGCGGGTCAAGCCTCAATCCTCGCCAAAGCCATCCTTGACCAGCCCGACCAGCTTGGTCAGCGCCATGTCCGCGCCATCGCCGGTAACGATGATGTCGATCGTGTCGCCCTTCGCCGCGCCCAGCATCATCAGGCCCAGAATCGATCCGCCGGCGGCATCGCTGCCGTCCTTGGCGACCCGCACGGTCAGGCCGTCAGGCAGCTTGGCCACGGCATTGACGAACTTGGCGCTGGCGCGGGCGTGGAGCCCGCGATTGTTCACGATCTCGACGCTTTCGCGTGCCTCTGTCATTCCCCCTCAACCCCCCAAAGGTGCTATGCGTCCTGTCCGAGAAACTCCGACGCGATTGTTATATAGTTGCGGCCCGCATCGCGCGCGGCGGCGGAGGCGGCCTTGATGTCCATGCAGCCGCGCGCCTTGGCCAGGCGGATCAGCATCGGCAGGTTGATCCCCGCGATCACTTCCACTTTGCCTGCCTGCATCAGCGAGATCGCCAGATTCGACGGCGTTCCCCCGAACAGGTCGGTCAGGATGATCACGCCCTGCCCGCTGTCGACCGCGCGGATTGCATCGGCGATGTCGCGGCGGCGCAGTTCCATGTCGTCGTTGGGTCCGATGCAGATCGTGGCCACGGCTTCCTGCCGGCCAACGACATGCTGCATGGCATGCACGAATTCATCGGCCAGGCGGCCATGCGTGACAAGGATCAAGCCGATCATGCTGAACTGACGCTCCGCTGTTGCAACCCGCCGATTCGGCCCGGAATTTGGCCGTCCCGAATGACGCTGAACCCGCCCCCGGTCAACGCTTTAGTGCCTCTGACTGCCGTAGATTCCCGGATGGGTCCTCCACCAGATCGGCAGCGCGGGCGGACAGGTTGCGATGCAGGATGCTGGGCGAATAGCCCGCTTCGCGCAAGGCGGCGGCCATCTGCTCTGCCGTGAAGACGGAACGATGCCGTCCACCGGTGCAGCCGAACGCGATGTTGACGTAGGCCTTGCCCTGCGCCTGATAGCGCGGCAGCAGTTGCAGGATCAGGTCGCGGATGCGGCCAAAGGCTTCCTCGAATGCCGGATCCTTGCGGATAAAGTCGCCCACCGGGCGATCCTGACCGGTCTGCGGGCGCAACTGCGGATCCCAGTGGGGATTGTTCAGAAAACGCATGTCGAACACCAGATCGGCCACTGGTGGCATCCCGCGCGAAAAGCCGAAGCTGGTGATGCTGACCGTCGTGCTCATCGGCGCGTCGCGGCCAAACCGCTCACGGATTGCCTGCTGCAGGTCGTTGCTGGTAAAGTCGGTGGTGGAAATCACCATGTCCGCCCAGCGCCGGAGCGGCTCCATCATTTCACGTTCGGCGGCGATTCCGGAAGCGGCGGGCATGTCCTGCGCCAGCGGGTGACGGCGGCGGGTTTCGTTATAGCGACGTTCCAGTTCCTGCCCGGCGCAATCGAGAAACAGGGTGGTCAGTTCCAGATCCGCGCGTCCCACCAGCTTCTTTACCCGTTCGATCACCTTGTTGGGATCGAACCCGCGCGTGCGCGAATCGAACCCGATGGCCAGCGGCGGGCGCAGATCCGGCGCGGGGGCGTCGGGACTGTCGATCAAGCGGTCGAGCAGGCGGATCGGGAAGTTGTCGATCGTCTCCCACCCAAGATCTTCCAGCACTTTCAACGCGGTGGTCTTGCCCGCGCCTAGCAGGCCGGTGACCAGCAGTACGCGCTGGCGGGTTGGGGTGGGGGAGGATTCGGACATCGCAGCCCCTATGTGGGCAGGCCCGCGCCGAAAGGGAAGGGGAAAGGCCGATCAGGCCGCCGTCAGCCCGTGGCGATCAAGCGCCAGTTCCGCCCGCACGGCCAGCACCGGGCTGTCCGGCCAGAGCCGCACCAGCGGCAGCGCCACACCGCCGCGCTGGGTTTGCTCTGCCTGTTCGATGAAGCGCGGGGCTGCCGGATCGAGCGCCAGCACCAGCGCCACGGGCACGTCGCCAACCGTCGGCAGCGGCAACAAGCCGACGTTGCGAACCTCGATCAACCCGGCGGTGTTGGGGGGCGGGCTGGCGAACAGGCGTCCGGCGCGGGGCGTCAGCGTCACGCCGTCATCGCCCACCAGCTGTGCACCGCGATCGATCAGGGCGAGGGCGAGGCTGGACTTGCCACTGCCGGGGAGGCCTTCGATCAGAACGGCACGGCCATGGATGGTGACGCAGGTGGCCTGGTGCAGCCGGCTCATTCCTCGTCCTCCTCATCCAGCGAGGGCAGGTTGAGCGCCAGTCGCGCACCGTCCTGCCCATCGGTGCGGTCGGTGGCGGTCAGGGTGCCGTCGTGCGCTTCGGCGATCGTCCGGGCAATGGCGAGGCCCAGACCCGAATGGCTGCCGAAATCCTCACCCGATGGACGCAGCGAGTGAAACCGTTCGAACACTTTTTCGCGCGCGTCCGGCGGAATGCCGGGTCCTTCGTCGGACACGGCCAGCTCGACCCGGTCGAACAGGTGCTCCACCGTCACGTCCACGTGGCCGCCGGGGGGGGAGAACGACACCGCGTTGTCGAGCAGGTTTTCCAGCACGCGCACCAGCCGGGCGGGATCGCCCGGAACGTCCCACGGCCCGGTATCGACCGGGGTGACCGTGACCCGGCAGGTGCCGTTCCCGCCGCGCTCCATCCGGGCGTGCACCAGGCCTTCGGCCAGCGCCAGCAGATCAACCGGCACGAACTGGGTGCGGCTGAGTTCCGCGTCGATCCGGCTGGCCTCCGCGATTTCGGTAATCAGCCGGTCGATCCGGCGCACATCGTGCGCGGCAATTGCGGTCAGTTCCCGCCGCAGCCGCGCATCATCGACCTTTTCCAGCGTTTCCAGCGCGCTGCGCAGGCTGGCCAGCGGGTTCTTGATTTCATGGGCGACGTCGGCGGCAAAGGCTTCCACCCCGTCGATCCGGCGGCGCAGAGCGGTGGTCATGTCGGAAATCGCGCGGGCGAGCAGGCCGATCTCGTCGCGCCGTTCGGGCAGGCGCGGCACCACGACCGCGCGGTCGCGGCCCAGCCGCACCCGCACCGCCGCGCGCACCAGCGTCCGCAGCGGCTGGACAATGGTGCGCGCCAGGAACAGTGACAGCTGGATCGAGATGATCAGGGTCACCGCCAGCACGATCACCAGCGTCTGGCGGGCATCGCGGACCGACTGGGTAATGTCGGTGGCGTTACGGGTTGCCAGCAGGACTTCGCCGCGCGCGCCGACCGTGGCGGCGGCGTTGATCACCGGGGTTTCATCGGGGGCGGCGCGCTGCACCACGATGGTCTGGCCGGTGGCGACCGCCTGCAGGACTTCCGGCCAGGCCTCCGCGCGTTCATCCGCCGGGTCGCGATAGGGTTGCAGTGGCGCGGTGCCGAGCAGGTAGTTCATGCCCGCATCGATCATCCGCGCGGCGTGCTGGTACCAGTCCTCCTGCGTGGGGTCGACGAAAGTGAAGGTCGGCCCGGCCAGATCGAAGCTGTCGATCAGCAGCTTGCCCTTGGAATTGTAGAGCCGCAGCCGGAGCGTCTGATCGGTGCTGACCCGCTCGATCAGCGCGCGGCGGCCGCCGATGGGGGTTTCCGCCAGGCCATCGGCGGTAATTTCCGCTTCGGTCCGGGCCAGCTGGAACCGTTCGGCCAGCAGCTGCTTGCGATAGCTGTCGAGGTAGAACAGGCTGCCCGCCATCAGCCCCAGTGCGATCACGTTGACCGCCAGAATGCGCGCGGTCAGCGATGTGCGCCGGGTCCAGAACAGCCGGACCGGTCCCGGCTCACGCGGGAGCCGTTCAAGCCCTGGCCGATCAGCCATCGGCGAAGGAATAACCCGCGCCGTACAGCGTCTCGATCGCGCCGAAGTCCGGATCGGTTGCGCGGAACTTGCGGCGCAGGCGCTTGATGTGGCTGTCGATGGTGCGGTCGTCGACGAAGACGTCGTCGTTGTAGGCCGCATCCATCAACTGGTTGCGGGTCTTGATCACGCCGGGGCGCTGGGCCAGAGCTTCCAGGATCAGGAATTCGGTAACGGTCAGCGACACCGGCTTGCCATCCCAGGTCACCGCATGGCGCGCCGGGTCCATCAGCAGGCGGCCACGCCGGATCGCGTCCGGCTGACTGTCATGCGGCGGGGCTTCCACCTCGCTGCGGACCAGTTCGCTGCGTCGCAGGATCGCGCGGATCCGGGCGATCAGCAGGCGCTGGCTGAACGGCTTGGTGATGTAATCGTCCGCGCCCAGCGCCAGCCCCAGCGCCTCGTCCGGCTCCTCATCCTTGCTGGTCAGGAAAATCACCGGCAGTGCGGATTTCTCGCGCAGCTTCTGCAGCAGCTCCAGTCCGTCCATACGCGGCATCTTGATGTCGCAGACGGCCAGGTCCGGCGGGTTTTCCAGCAGCGCTTTCAGCGCGGTCGCGCCGTCGGAATAGACTCGCGTCGCAAAACCTTCGGCCTGCAGGCCGATCGACACGGTGGTCAGGATATTGCGATCGTCGTCGACCAGCGCGATCGTCTGGCGCGAATCCGCAGCCTGCGTCGAGGCATCGGTCCGGGCGGTAGAGGAGGCGGCGTCGACCATTGCGGGCAATCGGCAGGATGTGAAGCGGGGCCAAAGGGTTAGCGGCTTGGGCCAGAGCTGGCAATCGTTGCTGCAGCGCAATCGGATAAGCGTTTGATTAGGCGAATATTTGGCTAAATCCCGCTGCAATTTGACGGAATCGCCGCAACCGACTATGCGCGCCAACGACTCCTTTGCATACCTATGCACAGGACCGGGTGCGCGCGGGGTGCGCCCGACCCATGATTACGGAGATGACCTTGTCCGGTTCGCTTTCCTTCCCGCTTGAAAATCAGGGCATTACCACCAGCGCGACGATTTTCGCCAATCTTGGCACCGCGCCGCTGGTCGAACACGCCGTCCGCAATGGCGAGGGCGTGCTGTCGAAGGATGGTCCGCTGGTGGTCGAAACCGGCAAGCACACCGGCCGCAGCGCCAAGGACAAGTACATCGTTCGCGATGGCGTGACCGAAAACACCGTGTGGTGGGGCAAGACGAACGTCTCGATGACTCCGGATCACTTCGCCGCGCTCAAGGCCGATTTCATGGCTGCGCTGGCTGAAAAGAAGACCCTTTACGTCGCGGATCTGTTCGGTGGCTCGCAAGTCGACCACCGCGTCAACGTGCGCGTCATCAACGAATTTGCCTGGCACAACCTGTTCATCCGCACGCTGCTGGTTCGCCCGGAAGCGGCTGACCTGGCCGAATTCGTGCCGGAATATACCATCATCGATCTGCCCACCTTCCGCGCCGATCCGGCGCGTCATGGTTGCCGCACCGAAACCGTGATCGCGGTGAACTTCACCGAAAAGCTGATCCTGATCGGCGGCACGGCTTATGCGGGTGAAATGAAGAAGTCGGTGTTCGGCATCCTCAACTACCTGCTGCCGGCCAAGGGCGTGATGCCGATGCACTGTTCCGCCAATATCGGCGCGGACGGCAAGACTGCCGTGTTCTTCGGCCTGTCGGGCACCGGCAAGACCACGCTGTCGGCCGACGCCAGCCGCACGCTGATCGGCGACGATGAACATGGCTGGTCGGACACCGCCGTGTTCAACTTCGAAGGCGGCTGCTATGCCAAGATGATCCGCCTGTCGGCCGAAGCCGAACCGGAAATCTTCGCCACGACCAAGCGGTTCGGCACCGTGCTGGAAAACGTGGTGATCGATCCTGAAACCCGCGAAATCGACCTGGACGACAACAGCCTGGCCGAAAACAGCCGCGGTTCGTATCCGATCGACTTCATCCCCAATGCCTCGGAAGACAACCTGGGCCCGGTTCCGGCCAACCTGATCTTCCTCACGGCCGATGCCTATGGCGTCCTGCCGCCGATCGCGCGGCTGACCCCGGACCAGGCGATGTACCACTTCCTGTCGGGCTATACCGCGCGCGTCGCGGGCACCGAAATCGGCGTGACCGAGCCGGAAGCGACCTTCTCGACCTGCTTCGGCGCGCCGTTCATGCCGCGTCACCCGTCGGTCTATGGCAACCTGCTGAAGGAACGCATCGCCAAGGGCGGCGTGAAGTGCTGGCTGGTCAACACCGGCTGGTCGGGCGGCAAGGCCACGATGGACGGCATCAAGCGCATGCCGATCAAGGCTACCCGCGCGCTGCTCAACGCCGCGCTCGACGGCAGCCTGAACGACGCGCAGTTCAACATTGATCCCAACTTCGGCTTCGAAGTGCCGGTTGCGGTGGACGGTGTCGACAGCAAGCTGCTCGATCCGCGCGGCGCCTGGGTCGATGCGGCCGAATACGACAAGACCGCGCGCGATCTGGTGAACAAGTTCATCGAGAACTTTGCCCAGTTCGCCGATCACGTTGATGCCAGCGTGCTGGAAGCGGCACCCAAGGCCGCCTGATCCAGCCAACCGGTTGAACAGCGACAGCCCCGCCGCACGGCGGGGCTGTTTGCGTTTTGGCGGCGGGAATTTCCGTTTTCTTGTCAGGGTTTTGCGGGCATCATCGCAGTTGGTTTGCAAATGGAGTCGCAATCATGGGTTTGCTGGATGGAATTCTGGGCCAGATGGCCGGAAACGTGGATATTGCCGCAATCGCGGGACAGGTCGGCATCGCGCCGGAACTGGCGGAAAAGGCGGTTGCAGCGCTGGGCCAGGCGCATGCCGAACCGGGGGACACGGTGGAAGCCGCCGCGGCCAGCACCGGGCTGGATGCCGGGGTGTTGGGGCAAATCGCCCTGCAACTGGGCGGTGAAGGCGGGCTGGGTCAACTCAGCGGCCTGCTCAAGGATAATCCGCAGCTCGCCGGGATTGCCGGAATGCTGGACCGCGATGGCGATGGCAACCCGATCAACGACGTGATGGGGATGGCGTCCAGCCTGTTCGGCAAGAAATAACCGGTTCGGCCATAAACGGACGGGCGCGGCTTCCCGCTGGAAGCCGCGCCCGTTTTCGTTGCAGCGATCAGCCGCGCGGCGTTGCGGCGATATAGCGGTCCACGTTGGTCGCCAGCACGTCCAGCGGCACGTTCCCGCCGGTAATCACCGCATCGTTGAAATCGCGCAGGTCATAGGCGCTGCCCAATGCCTTTTGCGCGCGGGTGCGCTGGGCCAGGATTTCGCTGTGGCCCATCTTGTAACCGCAGGCCTGACCCGGCCAGCTGCAATAGCGGTCCACTTCCGGCGCGACGTCGGCCAGGCTGGAACCGTTGGTGGTGGCGAACCACTGCACGGCCTGTTCGCGGGTCCAGCGCTTGGCATGCAGGCCCGTATCGACCACCATCCGGCAGGCGCGAAACGCGATGGATTGCAGGTAACCCAGCTGTCCGACCGGATCGTCGGCATAGATGCCCAGTTCATCGCCCAGCGTCTCGGAATAGAGCGCCCACCCTTCGGAATAGGCGTTGAACGCCAGCAGCGTGCGGATCAGCGGCAGGCGGTTGGCATATTCGCCCTGCCAGACGTGGCCGGGAATGCCCTCGTGAAAGGCCAGCGTCGGCAGGCTGAAGCGGCTGTGGCGACCGGTATCGCCCAGATTGAGCCAGATCTTGCCGGGGATTGTCCCATCGATCGATCCAGCCCCGCCATAAGCACCCGGCGCGCCGGCTTCCTCAGCCGGGGGCAGGCGGCGGATTTCCAGATTGCCCTTGACCAGCGTGCGGAACGCCTGCGGCAGTTTGGCGCGCATTGCGGTGATCTTGTCCTGCATCAGCGCGATGATTTCCGCCCGGCCCTTGTCATCGTTGCTGAAGGCAAAGCGCGGATCGTTGCCCAGCGCGGTCATCCGTTCACCCACGGTGCCGCTGGTATAGCCCAGACCGCGCAAGATCGGATCCATCCGGCCTTGCAGTTCGGCCAGTTGTTCCAGCCCCATCCGGTGCACTTCATCGGGCGTGTGGCGGGTGGTGTTGCTGGCGCGCAGGCCCCAGGCGTACCATTCATCCCCGCGCGGGCGCGCCCACAGCCCGGCGGCATCGCTGGCGCGGGCGCGCTGGGCCTTCAGTTCGGCGAGCTGCCGTTCCAGCGCGGCGGCAACCGGGCCGGCCGCGATGGCTTTCGCGCGGCGCTCCCACTCGCCGGGGATGGTGGCGGTGCGGCGCACCAGCGATTGCACGATGTCACCCCCGGCGCGGGCATCGGCCAAGGTGTGCTCCATCTGCCGGATCGCCTTGTCGAGCAGGAACGAAGGCGCGATTGCGCCGATCCGCCCGGCGCTGGCCAGGCGTTCCAGTTCGCCGTCCAGCTGGGCGGGCATCGCCCCCAGCCGCGCCAGATAGGCTTCCGCATCGGCGGCGTCGCGGACCGGGTGGTCCCCGTCGAGGAAGCGGGGCGTATCGAGATAGGCGCCGACGTTCTGGATCACGACATAGGGCGTGTTGCGCCAGCCGCCGACCGCAACGTCGCCATAGGGGAGCGCAAAACCATCCAGCGCCACGCCGAACGCGCTCTTGACCACGGCCAGGCTGGTGCGCGTGGCATGATCCAGCATAGACGGATCGATGCCTTGCACTTGCGCCAGCCCTTTGCGCAGCAGGGCGACGATTGCGCTCTGCCCGGCGGGTGAGCGGTCACCCAGCTGGCTGCGCAGCGCGGCCTGCGCGCCGGTATCAATTCCCAGCGACGTGGCCCCTTCCGGCGAGAGGCGCAGCAAATCCCACGCCAGCGTGTCGAGCAGGGCGGCGGCATTGGCGGGGGGCGGCGCGGCGGCCAGTCGACCGGCCCCGCAACCTTGCAGCGCCAGTGCTGCCGAACCCGTGCCAACGAGCGAGAGCGCCTTACGGCGTGTCAGGGAAATGCTTGTCATGGCGGTGAAATTGCGTCGGGCTGGGGGCTGTGTCAAATTCGAACACGGTTAATTCCACCCAAAGAAGGGGCTGGCGCGACAGGGGAAAAGTAAGGTAAATGGTACGGACAGTGGGTCAGTCGTCGGGTCGCACCGAGGAGAGCCCCGAAAATGGCGGAAATGGTTGTGTTGGATATGCTGCGACGAAGCGGCGGCATCAATGCTGTCGCCAATCAGCTTGGCATACCTCCGGCGGCCGCCATGACCGGGACGGAGGCGTTGATTCCCGCAATCATCGGTGGCTTTCGCAAGACCAGCGAGGCGTCTGGTGGCGGCGAAGCCGGCCTTGGCGCGATGGTGACCATGCTGGGCGGCCTGGGCGGCGGCGCGCTGGCCGCCAACGTCCTGGGGCCTGATGAAACCGACATTTGCAGGGGCAATGACGTCCTTGGGCAGATTTTCGGATCGAAAGACGTCAGCCGTTCCGTCGTGGCCGCTGCCGCAGGCCGGACCGGGATCGAACCGGGCATCCTGAAACAGATGCTGCCACTGCTGGCGATGCTGGTTGGCGGCTACTTTTCCGCGCGGGCTGGCGGCAGTGGCGCGCAGGGCAGCGGCGGGCTGGACGACATCGGCTCGATCCTTGAGGTTGCCTCTGATCAGGCGGAGCAAGCCGTGCCGAAAGGGGGCGGTGTGCTGGGCGGACTGGGCCAGCTGCTTGACATTGATGGCAATGGTAACGTTCTGGACGACATCCTGAACCTGGCGGGCAAGAGCGCCGAATGATGAACGCCGTGCTGTCGTTGCTGGTGCTGGCGATCCTGCTGCTGCCTCTGCTGGCCGTCACGATGTGGCGACGCGGCGCGCGCCAGCAGGCGGTGCTGATGCTGGTGCTGACAGTGGTGGCGGCGATCAACGTCGCGATCTGGACGCTGCCGGACGCCGCCGGGAACGCCCCGGCGGGTCAGGTTCCGCAATAATCCTGCCGGGTTACTTGATCGGGCAATCCGGCGCGAGGCGCATGTCGAGGTAATTGTCGACCGAGCGCATCAGATCATCCATTTCATTTTCGAAGAAATGGTTCGCGCGGGGGATTTCCTCGTGATGGATGGTGATGTGTTTTTGCGTGCGCAGCTTGTCGACCAGCTTTTGCACGGCGTTCGGCGTCACCACCGTATCGCCCGCGCCCTGCACGATGATGCCCGATGACGGACACGGCGCCAGGAAGCTGAAGTCATACATGTTGGCGGGCGGCGCGACCGAGATGAAGCCACGGATTTCCGGGCGGCGCATCAGCAGCTGCATGCCGATCAGCGCGCCGAACGAATAGCCCGCGATCCAGGTCGTGCTGGCTTCGGGGTGGATCGACTGCACCCAGTCGAGCGCGGCGGCGGCATCGGACAGCTCGCCAATCCCGTTATCAAAGCTGCCCTGGCTGCGGCCAACCCCGCGAAAGTTGAAGCGCAGCGTGGCGAACCCGCGGGCGACGAAGGTCTTGTACATCGCCTGGGTGATGCGGTCGTTCATGGTGCCGCCGGCCTGCGGGTGCGGATGCAGGATCATCGCCACGGGCGCGCGTGGACGCGACGCGGGCTGGAACCGGCCTTCAAGGCGACCTTCGGGACCGGGGAAAATCACTGAGGGCATAGACTGGCACCTGCTCTTAAGAGGCCTTTGCCGCGGCGTCCGTCGATAAAGCGGCGTGCCGGACCGGTTTGGGCTGTGATCGGGAGAGAGGCGCTATATAGAAACGGATCCGTCAAAAGCAACTTTTCCGAGCATGAGCGCCGATTCCCTTTATCTTGACCACGCCGCCACGACGCCGCTGCTGCCGGATGCGCGCGAGGCGTTGCTGCATGGTTTTGCGATCTGGGCCAATCCGTCCAGCCCACACAAGCCCGGCCGCGCCGCGCGCGCGGCGCTGGAGGAGGCCCGCGCACGGCTGAAAGCGGCGCTGCACTGGGGCGGTGAAGTGATCTTTACCAGCGGGGCAAGCGAGGCGCTGGCGCTGGCGATTAGCCGCTGTGTGCAGCCGCTGGCGGGCGTGTCGGTGGTGGAGCACGAGGCGGTGCTGCGCCATGCGGGCGATGCGTCGCGCATTCCGGTCGACGGGCTGGGGCTGGTCGATCCGGCCGCCTGTGCGCTGCCAGGGCTGGTCGCGGTCCAGCAGGTCAACAACGAAACCGGCGTGATGCAGCCGCTGGAGGCCATCGCCGCTGCGGTGCGCGGGGCGGGCGGGTTGCTCTTGGCCGATAGCGCGCAAGGCGTGGGCAAGCTGGCGCTGCCGGATGCCGACCTGATCGCGCTGTCGGCGCACAAGTTCGGCGGACCGATTGGCGTGGGGGCGCTGCTGGTGCGCGATTGGGCGCTGCTGAGGCCCACCGGCGGGCAGGAGCGCGGCTATCGCGGTGGGACGGAGAACCTGCCGGGCGTGCTGGCGATGGTCGCCGCGCTGGAAGCCGGGGCGGGCTGGCTGGATCACGCGGTTGAATTGCGGGATCGGCTGGATACGGCGATAACGGCGGCGGGCGGCGTTTCCATTGCCGAGGAAACGGCACGGGTGCCGTCGATCGCGGCTTACCGAATGCCGGGCAAGTCGGCCAATGCGCAGCTGATCCGGTTCGACGGGATGGGCATCGCGGTGTCGGCGGGCAGCGCCTGCTCATCCGGATCGCTGCGCACCAGCCACGTGCTGGACGCGATGGGGATCGACGGCGCGAACGAGGTTATCCGCGTCAGCATCGGGCGCGAGACGACCGAGGCCGACATCGACCGGTTTATCGCCGCCTGGCAGCAGGTGGCGGGATGACCTACCTCGACTATCAGGCGACCACGCCGCTGGCCCCCGAAGCGCGCGAGGCCATGCTGCGCTGGTTGGCGGATGATGGTTTTGCCAACCCGCACAGCGCCCACCGCATGGGCCGCGCGGCGGCGGCGGCGGTTGAAGTGGCGCGCGATCAGGTCGCCGCGTTGTTCCCGCCGGGGGGCAAAGTGGTGTTCACCGGCAGCGCGACCGAGGCGCTCAATCTGGCGATCCGGGGCGGGCCTTATGGCCCGGTCGCGGTTTCCGCGATCGAACACGCCGCCGTGCGCGATACAGCGCGGTGGTTTGGGTCGGACTTTGAATTGCCGGTCAGTGCTGACGGGGTGATGGACCCGGAAGTACCGTTCCCGGATGAGGCCAAGCTGATCGCGGTGATGCAGGTCAACAACGAGATCGGCACGATCCAGCCGGTCGCGCGGCTGGCGGAGCGGGCACGGGCCGCTGGCGCGCTGTTTTTGTGCGATGCCGTGCAGGGCGCGGGCAAGATCGCGCCGCCCGCCGGGGTCGATCTGATCGCGGTGTCAGCGCACAAGCTCTACGGGCCAAAGGGGATCGGCGCGCTGTGGGTGCGCGACGGAGTGCACCTGTCCCCTGTGATCCTCGGCGGTGGGCAGGAGGGCGGCTTGCGCTCCGGCACGCTGTCACCCGCGCTCTGCGCCGGGTTCGGGGCGGCGGCGGCGCTGTCTCTGGCCCGGATGGAGGCGGACGCCGCCCATGTTGCAACGCTGCGCGATGCCGCGCGCGATGTGCTGTCGCGCTGGACGCTTAACGGCAGCGCGGAGCAGCGCTGGCCCGGCAACCTCAACCTACGGCTCGATGGGCTGGACGTTGGCCGGTTGATGAGCGAGTGCCGCACGATCGCCTTTTCCGCCGGATCGGCCTGCGCCAGCGGATCTGGCCGGCCCAGTCACGTGCTGGCCGCACTGGGCCTCAGCGCCGCGCAGGCGAAGAATTCGATCCGCTTGGGTTTCGGGCGCTATACGACTAGGGACGAACTTATCGAGGCCTGCCGCACGCTGGATGCCGCAGCCCGCTCGCAAGGGGTGTAAGGGTGAAAGTCACGTTCATCACGGCGCAGGGCGACAAGGTTGAGGCCAGCGCCGCTGTCGGCGATTGCCTGCTCGATGTGGCGCAGAACGCCGATATGCCGCTGGAAGGCACCTGCGAAGGGCAGATGGCCTGTTCCACCTGCCACGTAGTCATCGCGCCGGACTGGTTCGGCAAACTGCCCCGCGCCAGCGAGGATGAGGAGGATATGCTCGATCTGGCCGCCGGGGTGACCCGCACTAGCCGGTTGTCGTGCCAGATCACGCTGACGAACGATCTGGACGGGCTGGAAGTGCGAATTCCGGGCGAAAGCAGGGATATGCAGCGCCGTTAAGGCGTCACCGCGCCGCGTTGCAGCAAACGGCGGACCCGGCGCCACAACCAGCGGACACCCACCACAAACAGCGAGATCGGCACCAGAGCGACCGTGAGGGCGATCAGGCCTGCGATCACGCCGCCAAAGATCGTGCCAAGGCTGCCCAGCACCGCTTTGATCGGGCTGAGGAAGCTGCTGCCCGACCGGTTTTCGCTTTCATACTCGATGGTGACCTTGCTGAATTCGACCCGGCCTTGCAGCTCCTTCAGCCAGCTTTGCGCCTCGTCGATTTCCTGATTGACCTCGGCCACGCCGCGCTCGGCCTCGATCAGTTCGGCCACGGTGCCCTTGCGGGTGGCGAGCAATTCCATCAGCCGGTCGCGCAGCAAAATGCGGGCGCGCAATTTGGCCTCGGTATCGACGATCTGCTTGGACAAGTCCTCGCCGCTGACTGCGCTGGAAATCTGTTCGCCGCCCAGCCCTTGTGCAACCTTTTCCAGCTCCGCGCCAAAGCCCTGCGCCTGCGGTGCGGCCACTTCCAGCAGCAGCTTGCCATAGGCATAGTCGTCGTCCGCGCCGGACTGGCTCATTTCCATCACGCGGCAACGTTGCGGCCCCATCTTTTCGCACAGCGCGGCGTGGCCGCGTTGCAGGTCCGGCAGGCTTTTGGCGGCAACGCGAAAGCCGAACGAATAGGCATAGGCAATCCGCGCCGCCGCAGCCGGGGCAGCGACAGGATCGGCTTGAACGGCTGCGTTGGATGCGGCTTTCCCGGCATCGGAGCGCGCTTCTGCCTGCTTGTCCCGCAGCAGCGTGGGTTGCTCGATCGCTTCGGCAAAACCGAACTTGTTCTGCGGGGCTTCACCCTCGGCGCTAGCCATATCCGCGCTGCCCACCACGAGCTTTTGCGGCTCGGCAGCCTCCTCGGCCTTCTCGCCACAGGCCGACAAGAGCGCCAGCGCAGGCAGGGCAAACCGGACCAAGTGCTTCATTTCGCCTGCCTCTCCACGCCGCGAATCTGGGCCGGAGCCTAACCGCTTCGGTTTCCAAACAGAAGTCCTGCGCGTTTTCCCTCTGGATAAGGCTGGGTTTGCGCTTGGCGCGCCGATTCCGCGCCTGCTAGAGCGTTCC
This sequence comes from Novosphingobium sp., assembly GCA_041909515.1. Taxonomy (GTDB): domain Bacteria; phylum Pseudomonadota; class Alphaproteobacteria; order Sphingomonadales; family Sphingomonadaceae; genus Novosphingobium. Next base: position 44,491 of record JAYRDH010000002.1, read on the forward strand.
CAATATGGCCATAGACACCACCGAACCCGATCCGTTTGACGCCATCGTCGATGCGCCGTTCGATGCGGCGTTGTCTGAGCGGTATCTGGTCTATGCGCTCTCCACGATCACCGCGCGCTCGCTGCCCGATCTGCGTGACGGGTTGAAGCCGGTTCACCGCCGCCTGCTGTGGGCGATGCGGCAGCTGAAGCTGGACCCCAGCCAGGCCTACAAGAAATCCGCCCGCGTGGTGGGTGACGTGATCGGCAAGTATCACCCGCACGGCGATGCCTCGGTCTATGACGCGATGGTCCGCCTCGCGCAGGATTTCAGCCTGCGTTACCCGCTGGTCGACGGGCAGGGCAATTTCGGCAATATCGATGGCGATAACGCCGCGGCCTATCGCTACACCGAAGCGCGGCTGACCAAGACCGCGATCCAGCTGATGGCCGGGCTGGACGAAGGCACCGTCAACTTCATTCCGACCTACAACGGCGAAGAGGAAGAGCCGGAGATTTTCCCCGGCATCTTCCCCAACCTGCTGGCCAACGGTTCCAGCGGGATCGCGGTGGGCATGGCGACATCGATCCCCAGCCACAACGTGGCCGAGATCATCGACGCCACGATGCTGCTGATCGACAATCCGCACGTTGAGCACGCGCAGCTGATGGAAGTGTTCCACGGTCCGGACTTTGCGACCGGCGGCGTGGTGGTGGATAGCCCGGCGGCGCTGTCGCACGCCTATGAAACCGGCAAGGGCGCGATCCGGGTGCGCGGGCGGTTTTCGACGGGCCGCGAAGCCGATGGCAGCTGGGAGCCGACCGGCATCGAAAAGCTGGGCGGCGGGCAGTGGCAGCTGGTGATCAGCGAGATCCCCTACATGCTGCAAAAGGGCAAGCTGATCGAGCAGGTTGCCCAGCTGATCGCCGACAAGAAGCTGCCGATCCTTGAGGATATCCGCGACGAATCCGATGAACAGATCCGGCTGGTGTTCGTGCCCAAAAGCCGCAACATCGATCCGGAACTGCTCAAGGAATCGCTCTACAAGCTGACCGATCTGGAAAGCCGCTTTTCGCTCAACCTCAACGTGCTGGATGCCACCCGCACCCCCGGCGTGCTGGGGCTGAAGCTGCTGTTGCAGGAATGGGTGATCGCCCAGATCGATATCCTGCTGCGCCGCAGCCAGCACCGGCTGGACAAGATCGCCGCGCGGTTGGAATTGCTCCAGGGCTATATCATCGCCTACCTCAACCTCGACCGGATCATCGAGATCATCCGGACCGAGGATGAGCCGAAGCCGGTGATAATGGCCGAATTCAAGCTGACCGACCGGCAGGCCGAAGCGATCCTCAACATGCGGCTGCGCAGTTTGCGCAAGCTGGAGGAAATGGAGCTGCGCCGCGAGTTCGACGAGCTGGTGGCCGAGCAGGAGGAACTGCAAAAGCTGCTCGACAGTCCGGCCCGCCAGCGCACCCGGTTGAAGCGTGACCTGACCAATCTGCGCAAGGACTACGCCGAAACCACCCTGCTGGGCCGCCGCCGCACCACCATTGCCGAAGCCGCGCCGACGGTGGAATTCAGCATGGACGCGATGATCGAAAAGGCGCCGGTCACGGTGATCCTGTCAGCCAGGGGCTGGATTCGCGGGGCCAGCGGGCATGAGCCGCTGGACAAGGAATTCAAGTTCAAGGAAGGCGACGGCCCGGCCTTTGCGCTTCACGCGCAGACCACCGATAAGCTGCTGATCGCCTGCGACAATGGCCGGTTCTACACGCTGGGGGCCGACAAGCTGCCCTCCGCGCGCGGGTTTGGGGAACCGATCCGCACGATGCTGGACATCGACGCCAGCGCGCAGATCATCGCGCTGATCCCCTACAAGCCCAAGGGGCAGCTGCTGCTGGCCAGCAATATCGGGCGCGGGTTCGTGGCCGAAATGGACGAGTTGCTCGCCGAAACCCGCAAGGGGCGCGGCGTGATGACCACCAAACCGGGCGTCCGGCTGACCGTGGTGCGCGAAGTCCCGGCGGAGCACGATCACATCGCCGTGGTCGGCGACAACCGCAAGCTGGTGGTGTTCGCGCTGTCGGAAATGCCCGTGCTGGCCAAGGGGCAGGGCGTAACCCTGCAACGCTACCGCGATGGCGGCCTGTCCGACGCGATCACGCTGCGGCTGGAAGACGGCCTCAGCTGGACCATGGGCGGAGAAACCGGCCGCATCCGCACCGAAAAGGACGTGGTGATGTGGAAAGTTGCGCGCGGGGCGGCGGGGCGGATGCCGCCGACGGGCTTCCCGCGCGACAACAAGTTCTGATCGTCAGTTGGCCGGCGCGGCGGCGGTTTTCGCCAGCGCATCCTGCAGTTGCTGGCTGGTGATTCGAAGCACCGGGCCTTGATCGTCCGCGCTGAACAGGTCACGGTTCAGGGAAAAGGTCTGAGATGACCCGTCGATCACGATCGTCCCATCCTCGTTGACGGTCTTGATCGTGCCGACGCTAACGCCGTCCGCGCCGCGCAGCGCGTTTCCGGCGACCAATGCGGCATCCAGCTTGGCCTTTGCCTGCTGGTTTGCGGCTTCGATGGCCTCATCCAGTTGCGCCTTGGTGTAACCGATCACCGGGCCGTTGGCCCCCTTGGCAAACGAAGCGCCATTCAGTGCAGCGGCGTTTTTCCCGGTGTTGATGGTGACGATATCGCCATCGATCCGCTCGACCTTGCCCACTTCATTGCCTTGCGGACCATAGACGGTGACGCCTACCGACACCCCGGCAGCGGCGATGCTCTGCGCCTGGGCGGAAACCGACAGTCCGGCGAGTGCCATGACACCCATGACAACTGCATTCCTGAACTTCATCAAACCTGTCCTTCCCGTTGTAGTGGTATGGACGGACTTGTTTGCGGAGGATAATGCAGGGGATCAACGCAAAGGGTGGTGGGCCGGGCTTCTTGTCGGATAGGCTGAGCCAAGATGGACCACTTCCGTTTTAGGTCAGCAGCTCCGAAAGAATCATCTCCACGCGGGCGGCATCGGGGAAACTTTCTTCCACCCAGCGCGCCTCTACCGCCCGGAGGATGCGGGCGACGTCTGGTCCCGCGCCGACCCCGCGCGCGACGATGTCGCCGCCTTTCAGCGGGAAGGTCGGGATGTCCCAGCCATGCAGCGGCGCGGTGTCCGCTCCGGTCAGCAGCAAGCGGTCCAGCGCAGATTCCCGGCCGAGGCGATAGGCGAGGGCGCGGGCGTTCGGCTCCTCACCGGCACGGGGAGGGGGACCATCCGCAGGATGGGGGAGGGGCACGTGCCCCAAAACCGGCGGTGCGTTGTTGGCCTGTGCCCCTCCACCATCCTGAAACGAGTTCAGGATGGTCCCCCTCCCCGTAGCGGGGAGGAAGCGGGCAGCGGCGAGGGTCAGGCGTTTTTTCTGGGCGCCGGACAGGCGGAAGCGGCTGGCGACTTTTTCGGCCAGGGCGGGATCGGCGGGCAGCAGGGCGGCGAGGCGGCGGATGGCGTCGGGGGCGATGCCTTGTCGCGCTTCGTGCGCCACCAGCGCGGTGAGGGCAGCGGGATTGGCTTCGGGCAGGACCACCGGCAGCACGGCCAGCTCCGCCATGCGCTGCACGGTTGGCGCGGGGTCGGGCAGGCCCAGCAGGTTGAGCATTTCCATGCCCACCCGCTCCCGCGACAGGCCCTTGAGCGTGGCGGCAAGGTCGGTGCAGGCTTGTTCCGCTTCGGGATCGGCGGGCTGCCTGCCGAACCGCGCCTGAAAGCGGAAATAGCGCAGGATCCGCAAGTGATCCTCGCGGATACGCTGGCGGGCATCGCCGATGAAGCGCAGGCGGCGCGCGGCGAGGTCGGCCAAGCCGCCGAACCAGTCGAACACTGCGCCGCTGGCCGGATCGGCATAGAGCGCGTTGATCGTGAAATCGCGGCGGGCGGCGTCGTCCTGCCACTCCGTCGCAAAGGCCACGGTGGCGCGGCGGCCATCGGTCGAGACGTCGTGGCGCAGCGTGGTGATTTCCACCGGCCCGCCGGGCAGGATCGCGGTGACGGTGCCGTGTTCGATGCCGGTCGGCACGCTGCGGATGTGCGCCGCTTTCAGCCGGTCGATCACTTCGGCGGGGACGAGCGGGGTGGCGATGTCGATATCCTTGACCGCGATGCCCAGCAGCGTGTCGCGCACCGCCCCGCCGACATAGCGCGCGTTGCCCGCCCCCAGCGCGGCAACCAGCGCGGCAAGGTCATCGCGCTGCATCCATTCGGCGCTCAGCACTTCAGCCATGCCAGTCGATCCTTTGGGCCAGATTGGCGATGATCCCGGCGGTGACGCCCCAGATGCGGTGTTCCTGCCACATGATCTCGATATAGCGCCGTTCGCTGCCTTGCCAGAAGGCGGCATGATGGGTGTGGTTGGCGGAGTCGAACACGAAGTCCACCGGTGCTTCGAACCATTTCGCCACTTCGGTCGGGCTGGGGTTCAGCTTGATGTCGGGCGGGACGACCGCGATGACCGGCGTGATCGCATAGCCGCTGCCGGTGCGATAGACGTCGCTGGGGCCGATCACGGTGACGTCGCGCTCGTGAATGCCCAGTTCCTCGTAAGCTTCGCGCAGGGCGGCTTCGACGGGGGTTTCGCCGGGGTCGATCTTGCCGCCCGGAAACGCGACCTGGCCGGGGTGCGAGCGCATGTTGCTGGGGCGATGGATCAGCAGGAAGCCGGGGCGGTCATCCCGCTCGGTGATCGCGGCCAGCACGGCGGCGGGGCGCAACTCGTGGTCAGGCCGGTTGACCTCGCTGCGCACATCCAGCGCGCGGGCATGGCCTTCGGCATGGAGCCGGTGCAGGCGCGGGACCAGCGTCATGCGGCGGGCACCAGCGAGAACCGCGCGCCCTGGCTGGTCAGGCACAAGTCGGCGTCCGCCAGTTCGACCAGTTGCAGCCAGGTGCTGCGGTTGATCCGCGCTTCCACGCCGTGGCGGACCGTCAGGTACAGCGCGGGCGTTTCCGCATCGCCGCGCGCGATCAGCGGATTGTCTGGTCCGGCCAGCACGATTTCATCGGTGTTCAGCCGGAACGCCAGCGCCCCATCGCGCTCTGACACATCGGTGGCAAGGAACGCGGCATCCTCCACCGCGATGGCCTGTTTCTCGAACGGGGTGACCAGCCAGTGCTGCCCTGCGCCATCGCGCCACAGCAGGCTGGCAAAGGCGCGGACCATCGCCGGGCGGCGGATTTCGCCGCCATCGTGGAACCAGCGGCCATCGGCCTTGATCACCATCAGGCTGTCGCTGACGGCCTGCGGTTGCCACTCTTCCACCGGCGGCAGCTTGCGCTGCGCGACCAGCGCGGCGATTTCCGGCAGGGACAGCGTGGCAAGGTCAGGCGGCGGGACATAGGGCATGCCCTGCCGATGCCAGATCAGATCAGCCGCGCCAAGGGCCCAGAATACCGTCGCGGGGGAGGACGGCGGGATTGTCGCACCGCACCAGCAGGCGGTGCTGCTCAAACGGGCCGGGCAGCTGCCAACCGCCGGTATAGGCGTTGGTGAAGCCCCAGAACCGGCCATAGTATTCCGGATCGCCGATCATCACTTGCGGCAGCGGGGCGTTGGGGCTGAGCGCGGCGAGGCTGGCGGTCATCAGCGCCTTGCCATAGCCCGCGCCCTGCGCCTCTGGCAGCACCGCGACCGGGCCGACCATGATCATGGGGTGCGCCTTGCCGTCCGGGGTGTTGAGCGCCACCGGCCAGCACTGAATGGTGCCAACCAGGTGCTCATCATCGTCAAGCGCGGCGAAGGACAGGGTGGGCAGCCAGTCCATCCCTTCGCGCACTTTATAGGCGGTTCGCTGCTGCCGCCCCGGTTCGAACGCGCGGTCCAGCAGGTCCTCGATCCATTGGGGATCGACCTGATCGAGCGGAATGAGAGCGGGCGTAGTCATCGGCGCGGGCGGATAGGCCGCCCGCGCCGCAATGTCGATGAATTTTACCGCGCGCCTGCCTTTGGGGGCTTGGAAAGCCGCAGCATCCGCGCGTCCTTGCCGTCTTCCAGCAGCCAGATCGCGCCGTCCGGGGCTTGTTCGATTTCGCGGATGCGCTTGTCCATCGGGTGGCGGGCGACTTCGCGGGCGGTTTCACCATCGACCGCCACGCGCACGACGCCGGTGTTCTTGGCGAGGCCCGCGATCAGCGCCTGTCCGCGCCAGTCTGGGAACATTTTGCCGGTGTAGAAGATCATGCTGCCCGGCGCGATCACCGGGGTCCAGCCGAGCGCGGCCTTGGCAAATTCGGGCCGGGTGGCGGGGCGGGGGATGACCTTGCCGTCATAATGATCGCCGTCCGACACCAGCGGCCAGCCATAGTTCTGCGCGGGCTTCACCAGATTGAGTTCGTCCCCGCCAGCGGGGCCATGTTCCAGATCCCACAGCTGGCCCTTGGTATCGAACGCGAGGCCGAGGATGTTGCGGTGGCCCAGCGACCAGATTTCCGCGTTGACGCCGCCCTTGTCGGCAAAGGGGTTGCCGGGGGCGGGCTTGCCATCGGGCAACAGGCGCAGGACTTTGCCCAGATTGGTGTCCATGTCCTGCGCGGGCGCCATTTTCTGCCGGTCGCCCGACGCGACGAACAGGTACTTGCCATCGGGCGAGAACGCCAGGCGGTGCGAATAGTGGCCCCGCCCGGTGACTTTGGGCGCCTGCCGCCAGATCACTTCCAGCCCTTCCAGCCGGGGCGCGCCGCCGCGCACCAGCTTGGCCCGGCCCACGGCCGCGCCGCGGGTTTCGCCGTCGCCCAGCTCAGCCCAGCTGAGATAGACCATGCCGGACTTGGCGAAATCGGGGGCGAGGATCACGTCACCCAGCCCGCCTTGCCCTGCATAGGCCACTGCCGGAACCCCGCCGACGTCCAGCACGGCCGCGCCGTCCCACAGCTTCAACACGCCGGACTTTTCGGTCACCAGCGCTTCCTTGCCGCCGGGCAGGAAAGTCATCGCCCAGGGTTCGTTGAACCGGGCAACCTCGGTGATCGTGAAGGTACTGGCGGTTTCGCTGGCGGCGGCGGGCGGGCTATCCCCAGCGACCGAGGGGCCGCAGCTTGCGATGAACAGGGCGAGGGGCGAAAGAGCGGTGAGGAGCTGTCTGGTCATGCCGCGATACTTTGGTGTTCCCGTGCCGTTTGCCAAGCACCCGTCCGACCGGTGGGTGATTGGCGTCGACGAAGCGGGCCGCGGGCCGCTGGCCGGGCCGGTCGTCGCCGCAGCCTGCGTGCTGGGCGTGACCGCGCCGGACGGGCTGGACGATTCCAAGAAACTGTCCGCCAAACGCCGCGCCGCGCTGGAACCGCTGATCGCAGGCAGCTGCGGCTGGGCGCTGGGCGTGGTCGAGGCGGACGAGATCGACCGGATCAACATCTTCGCCGCGACCATGCTGGCCATGACCCGCGCGGTCGGCACGCTGGTGGATGCGCTGGGGGCAGAGCCGGACGAAGTGCTGATCGATGGCAACAAGACCCCGGCGGGCCGCGTGCCGGAATGGCGCTGGGCGGCGCGGGCGATCGTCGGCGGAGACGCGCTGGAGCCCTGCATCTCCGCCGCCTCGATCCTCGCCAAGGAACACCGCGACCGCGTGATGCGCGCCCATGCGGAAACCTGGCCGCATTACGGCTGGGACCGCAACGCCGGTTACGGCACGGCGGAACATCTCGCCGCCCTGCGCACCCACGGCCCGACCCCGATCCACCGCCGCAGCTTTGCCCCGGTGGCGCAGCTGGTGCTGATATGATCAGCACTGCCTCATCCCGGACTTGATCCGGGGCGACGGGAGGGGGTGGGGCAGGGCCGCTTTGCACCGTGCGCAGGTGGTGGCTGGGCAGATTTTTTCAATTTGAGTCCGCCGCGCCACACCCCCTAGATGTTGAGTCCTGCCCACGGGCCGAGACTCCATATCCTGTGCGGGACTCGTTCTGTTCCGCTTTTCGACACCCCATCGAACCGGCAAATCCCTGGGATTCCTGCGGAGTCGCGACTTGACGTCAGACTCCAAATGACTCACCCTGTGGATAACTTACGGGGGTTTGATACGCGTTTATGGGTCAGTTGCTGGTTGGTGAGAAGGCGCGCCTGCGTGCCGTCAAGGAAGTTGCGCGCCCGGATCTTCCGGTGGGCCGGATCCTCGATGGCGACTGCATCGAGGCGATGCGCAGCCTGCCCGATGCCTGCGTCGACATGATCTTTGCCGACCCGCCCTATAACCTGCAACTGGGCGGCGATCTGTCGCGTCCGGATGGCAGCCATGTCGATGCGGTGACCGATCACTGGGACCAGTTCGACAGCTTTGCCGCCTATGACAAGTTCAGCCGCGAATGGCTGACCGAGGCGCGCCGCGTGCTGAAGCCCAATGGCTCGCTATGGGTGATCGGCAGCTATCACAACATCTTCCGGCTGGGCGCGATGTTGCAGGACATGGGGTTCTGGATCCTCAACGACATCGTCTGGCGCAAGGCCAACCCGATGCCGAACTTCAAGGGCACCCGCTTTACCAATGCGCACGAAACACTGATCTGGTGCTCGATGGGGGAGAAGGCGAAATACACCTTCAACTACCGCGCGATGAAGACGCTGAACGATGAATTGCAGATGCGGTCGGACTGGGTGCTGCCGATCTGCGGCGGGCAGGAGCGGTTGAAGAAGGAAGGCCACAAGGTCCACCCGACGCAAAAGCCCGAAGCGCTGCTTTACCGCGTGATGCTGGCCACCACCAACAAGGGCGACGTGGTGCTGGACCCGTTCTTCGGCACCGGCACGACCGGCGCGGTGGCCAAGCGACTGGGCCGCGAATGGATCGGGTGTGAGCGCGAGGGGATTTACCGCGAAGCCGCGCTGGAGCGGATCGAGCTGGCGCTGCCGCTGGACGAATCCGCGATCACCACGATGCAAAGTCCCAAGTCCGCGCCCAAGGTGGCGTTCGGGACACTGGTGGAAACGGGCATGATCGCGCCGGGCACGGTGATTTCTGACAAGAAGCGCCGGATGACGGCCACGGTGCGCGCCGATGGCTCGCTGGTGGCGGGGGCTGATACCGGTTCGATTCACGGGTTGGGTGCGAAGCTGCAAGGCGCGCCTTCATGCAACGGCTGGACGTTCTGGCACATCGAGCATCAGGGCGAATTCAAGCCGATCGATGCGCTGCGCCAGCTTTACCTGCTCGCCACCGAGGACTAGCCTTCAAGGCCGTCATCCTGAACTTGTTTCAGGATCCGTCGTGCCACAAGTCGGGCAACTGCGGGTGAAGCGCTTGCCGTTCATGTCGTGTGTAAATCGAAGCCTTGTGCCGCGCGGCCAGATGGATGCTGAAACAAGTTCAGCATGACGGGATTTGGGTTAAAGCCAGACCATGACGATCACGCATTACCTTCGCCCCATCGCCCTCGCTGAATCCCCACAAAGCGAGGAAGGCGCGGCCGTGCGGCTGGCGGGCGGGATGGTCTATGCCAGCCGGTTCGCGCTGATCGGGCGCGACGGCGGCAAAGTGGTATCGCGCGAACGCTACGGCGTGCACGAGCTGGAAGCGGCGCTGCCGGACTTGCCCGACGCTGCACGGCAGCAATGGGACAACTTGCGCCGCGCCCACGCGCCGCTGCAATGCGGGGCGCGGACCGTGCGGCTGGATCAGCCGCAGGTCATGGGCATCCTCAACGTCACGCCTGACAGTTTTTCTGATGGCGGCCAGTTCATGGACGATCCCGCCGTTGCCAATGCCCATGCCTCGGCCATGCTGGAGGCGGGGGCAGCGCTGATCGACGTGGGCGGGGAAAGCACCCGTCCCGGCGCGGCGGCGGTGTGGGAAGGCGACGAGCTGAAGCGCGTGGTCCCGGCGGTGGAGCGGTTGGCGGCGATGGGCGCGGCGATCAGCGTCGACACCCGCCGCCCCGGCGTGATGGAGGCCGCACTGGTGGCGGGCGCGCACATCATCAATGACGTCTCCGCGCTGCGCCACGATCCGCGCAGCCTGGAATTCGCCGCGCGCAGCGGCGCGCCGGTGGTGCTGATGCACGCACCGGGCGAGGGCGAGGATCTGCACGGGTCGGGCGAGTACGGCGATGTCGTGCTCGATGTGTTCGACTGGCTGGCCGCGCGGCGCGATGCGGCGCTGGCGGCGGGCATCGCGCGAGACCGGATCGTGCTCGATCCCGGCATCGGCTTTGGCAAGTCGCTGGCGGATAACCTCGCGCTGATGAACGCGCTGCCGCTGTTCCATTCGCTGGGCCAGCCGTTGCTGCTGGGGGCCAGTCGCAAGCGGATGATCGGCGCGCTGTCGAACGAGGCCCCGGCGCATCAGCGCGTGGCGGGCAGTGTGGCGCTCGCACTGAAGGGTATGGACGCGGGCGTGCAACTGCTGCGCGTGCATGATGTGCCCGAAACGATGCAGGCTTTGCGCGTCTGGCGCGGCCTGCGCGATGCGGCGCTGACCGATTTCAGCCAGTTGCCGCTCTAACCCGGCGAGGCTGCCGATCCGGCCAGCAGGCCGCCGTCGATATTGAACTCCGTCCCGGTCACATATCCCGCCTCGTCTGAGGCGAGCATGAGCGCGATGGCGGCGACTTCCTGCGGCAGTCCGAACCGCTTCAACGGCGTATCGGCCACGAAGGTCGCCATCCGCTCGGCCCGGTCCGGCCCGTTCCCCAGCATCGGTTCCCACATCTCGGTCAGGATCGCGGCGGGGTGGAGCGAATTGCAGCGGATTTGCCAGCCCTGTGCCGCGCAATAGAGCGCGACCGATTTGGTGTGATTGCGCACCGCCGCCTTGGAACTGGCATAAGCCGCCGCGCCGGGAATGCCGACCAGGCCGGAGCGGGACGAAATGTTGATGATCGCGCCCGCGCCCTTCGCCTTCATCGCGCCGATGGCATAGCGGCAGCCCAGGAACGTGCCGTCGAGGTTGGTGGCGTGGACCGCCCGCCAGTCGGCCAGACTGGCGTGTTCGGGATCATGCGGGCCGGGCGAATCCTCGAACCCTGTGATCCCGGCGTTGTTGACCACGACGTCGGCCACGGGAACGGCAGCGGCCAGCGCAGCCCAGTCTGCTTCGCAGCGGACGTCGAGCGGCAGGAACCGGCAGCCAAGGTCTGCCGCTGCGGCCGCTCCGCCCGCGCGGTCGATGTCGGTCAGGACCACATCGGCCCCTTCCGCCACAAACGCCGCGCAGATCGCCTTGCCGATCCCGCGCGCGCCGCCGGTGACGACGCAGGTCTTGCCCGCCAGCCGGTTCATGGCTGTTCCGCCGGCTTGCCCGCGCGCGCCAGCCGGAACGCGGCGAAGGCGAGCACCGCTGTACCGAGCAGCAGCACGCCCCACAGCGCCAGCTTGCGCAGGTCAAACGGACTGTCCGGTTCAGGCGCAACGGCAATCGGCGCCGGTTTTTGCCCTGACACATCGACCCGCGCGACGGGCAGCGGGCCAGCCTTGCGCAAGGCTTCAGGCACCAGATCGCCCGTTTCCAGATAGCGCGGCGCGGCAGCTTTCGCACCCACTGCCAGCGTATAGGGCGGGGCGGCGTTGAACGCGGCGACCAGTTCGATCCGGTCGAGCAGCAGTTCCACTTGGGGCGCGGCGGAAAATCCCGCGCTGCGCCGGTCCGCGACGATCTGGTATTCGCGCCAGGGCCCCTGCATCAGGTCGATCACGGTACCCGCGCTGTCCTGCCGCAGGGTCGCGGCGGCGAGCATCGTCCACGGCTGTTCGGGGTTGGTGCGGGCGAAAACCTCGACCGGCAAGACCCCGTCCGGTCCGGTCTGCACCAGCCGGATCGCGGCGAGCGGGGCGGCGAAGGGCACGGCGAAGCGGGCGTGATGCTCATCCGTCAGCTGCAAGCCGTGACTGGCGACCACTGCGCGCGGCAGGGGGGCGGTGCGGGCGGTGGTCACGGTGACGCCGCGCAGGCTCGCGCCGCTGTCCGCGTCCCAGTCGGCCCGCAAGTAGCGGTCCTTCAGGCTGACGCCGGGCAGGGTCAGCACGCTGCCGCCCAGACTGGGCGCACCAGGGGCGGGACTGAACAGCACGCGCTCGGCCAGCGGCTCCCACGTTTTCAGATCAGCGCTGGAACTCAGTCGGACGGTCGTTGCGCGGCGGTCGTCCAGCGCGACGTCGAGCGCGATGCCGACCACGGGATCACTGACCGCGCGGGTATCGATCAGGCTGGCGCTGAGCGTATCATCCGCCTGTGCCGCGCCGCCGATGGTGACGACGCGAGCGGTGCCGTTGTCCTCGATCCGGATCGCCGAACCGGGGGAAGCCAGGGCGCTGGCTGCGCCGCGCAAGGCCATTGCGCCGAGCGTGACCGAGTGCCGTTCCTCATCCGCGCCGCCCCCCAGCGCGAGCGAAAGCGGTTTGCCGCGTCCGTCATAAATCCGCACGTCGCCCAAATCCGCGCGCTGCACGGCAACCAGGGCCTGTTCCGGCAGGATAACGCGTTGCACGGTGCCCCCTTGCGCCGGTTCCACCTCCAGCCGCACCGCGAACTGGTCTGGCCGGGTCGGGTCGGGCGCCTCTGCGCTGTCACACGCGGCGGCGGTCAGGGCGAGCATGGCGAGGGTGAGGCGGCGGATCATGCAGTGTGCTCCTTCGCGTCCTCGCCCTTGCGCGGGGAAGATTCCTCGCCCTTGCGCGGGGGCAGGGGGACGAAATAGCCGATCGCCAGCATCAGCCCGCCCACGCCCATGAAGGCGATGATCCGCGCCAGCCCTTCGACTTTGGACATATCGAGCAGCAGCAGCTTCGCCACCACCGCCGCCAGCAGCGCCGCCCCGGTCAGCCACAGCACCCGCGCACTGCTGCGCTTGGCATAGAGCATCAGCGCCATTGCCAGCAGCGTCCACAGGATCGAAATACCGGTTTGCACTGTGCCGTCGGCGGCGAGATCATGCGGTGTCCATGGGATGTCCAGCCAATGATGCGCGCTGCGCAGCCAGATCGCGTTGATCCAGCCGAACGCGATCAGCCCGGTCATGATCACCGGCACTTCGCCCAGCAGCGGCGCTGCCCCGGCAGGGGGATGCGCCGCGCTGGCGACCATCCGCCGCCACAGCGCCAGCGCGGCCAATGCCAGCGCGACCGACAGGTCGACCGGGTTGAGCAGCGGCAGGTAGGGCAGCGGATCGGTCACGCCTTCGGCCAGCAGCGCGGCAATCGCAGCTCCGGCCAGCGCCAGTACGGCCAGCGGCACCGCTGCATTCCACCAATAGGCTGGCGCATTGGGGTGCAGCGGCCAGCGCATGCCGTCGGTCTGCCGCAGCGGCGCGGCGCGCCCGGCCCAGCGGGTCAGCGCGGCCAGCACGGCGGTGACGCTGACGAGGTAGATTACCCCCGCCCACGACGTATCCCACAATCGCGCGCGGTCGATCCCCAGTTGCAGGCTTTCCGCCAGCATCGCCGCCAGCAGCCACACGCCGCCCGCGTGGAGTGTGGAACGGATCGTCGCCATGCCATGCCCGGTATCGGCGTCTTGCCGTTTCAGCAGCCACGCGTGGACGCCCAGCGCCAGCGCCCAGCCTGCCAGATCGGGCAGGTACAACACGTGCCGCCCCAGTCCGACCGACACCAGGAAACACACCCACAGCAAGGGCAGGCTGAGCCGCGCAGGCCAGGTCGCCACGGCCCAGTCCTTGCGCCGTCCGAACCAGTCGGCGAGTGCCATCGCGCCCAGCAACGTCAGCAGGATCAGCAGCAGCTGTTCGTGCGGTTCAAAGACAAACGCGGGGTAATCCTCGCTGGTCGCGGCGGGTAGCTTGCGCGTGACTTCGCGCACCAGCGCCAGCGCGGCAAAGCCGAACCCGGCAAGGAACCATGGCTTGCCCAGCAGCGCCTCGTCCCGTGCATAGCGCACCGCCAGTCTTGAACCGGAATGGGGCAGGGGGCGGCGCAGCCACCACGCGGTCAGCAACAGTGCCACCGCCACCATCACCGGTCCCACGAAACCATTGTGGCCAAGCGGCCATGTCGACACGTTGCTGTCCAGCGTGGTCAGCACGATCAGCGCGGCCACCAGTTGCAACCCCAGCCCGAACAGGCGCGGCATCCACCGGGCCTGCCGCGCGCCGACCCAGAACGCGCCCGCGCCTTCCAGCGCCCAGGCGGCAGAGGTCCACTTGGCATCCAGCGCCAGCGGGATCGCCAGCGTTACGAACCCGACGCCGATGGCCAGCAGGCATTCGGTGAGCAGCCGCATCTCGTCCCGCCGCTTGCGCAGGGCAAACGCGGTGAGCCCCAGATAGGCGGCGCCGAACGCCAGAGCGGCAAAGGCGCTGCCGTACTCGACATCCTTGACCAGGGCGACTTGCAAGCCGAACCCGGCCAGCGCCGGGCCGAACAGCAGCGTCGAATCCGCCGCACTGCCCAGCTTGCCGGGGGTGTTGTGGGCATAAAGCAGTGCCATCGCGAGGTAGATCGCGATGGTGCCCGCCAGGAACAGCTGGCACACCAGATAATGCTGATCGGCATAGCTGCCGAGCCCCCACAGCCCCGCCAGCGAGAATGTGGCGAAGAACCCCAGCAAGTTGAGCGGCCGCCAGCTTTTCTTCCACGCGATCATCAGAATCGCCAGGTTGAGGACGGTGAGATAGGTGAACAGCGGCAGCGGGGTCTTGCTTTCCCCGCCCAGCAGCACCGGCACGGCAAAGCCGCCCAGAAACGCGGCGAGTGCCATCGCCTGCGAATTTTGCAGGATTGCCAGCGCGCAGCCCAGCGCGGCAAACACAATCATGAAGCCGAAGGCTGCCAGCGGCGGCATGACTTCATAGAGCCGCGCGGCGGCAAACACGGTGAGGTACATTACCGCCACGCCCGCCCCTTGCAGCGAGAGGCCGAATCCCGGCTTTTCGAGCCGCTTGCGGAAGCCAAACGCCAGCAGCCCCGCGCCAATCGCGCCGACCGTGGCCAGCCGCGCCTCGATCGGGAACAGCCCGGCGTTGGCGACCAGCCGGACGAGGAACGTCAGCCCGACGAACAGGATGACCAGCCCGACCCGGACGATGGTGTTGCCGCCCAGCAGCCAGCCCTGCGCCTTGGCGAACAGTTCGCCCACCGGCAGCGTCGGCGGGGGGGCCTGTTCGGCCCGGACGGGGGCGGTGGGTTCTGCCGGAACTGGTTGAACTGGTTCAGGACGGGGCGGGGGCGGAGTGGCCGGTGGCGCGGCGGTTAACGGCGCGGCAGTCTCCCACGGCGAAGCGGGGCGGGGCGTTTCCGGCCTTGGTGGAGTGGCAGGCTCGGCGCGTTCGGGTGCGGCGTCTTCGGGTATGGCGCGATCCGGGATGCCGGGTGCCAGCCCGGCGATCCGGCGCTCAACCTCGCGGGTGATCGCTGCTTGCACGGAATGTTTCAGCCATGCGCCCATGGCCGCACCCAGCAAGCCCCCGGTCACAATGCCGCCGAATTCGAACTGGCTGAAGCCCAGCAGGACTCCGGCGATTGTCGCCCACCAGATCATCACCGCCCCTCAAACCATTGCACCGGGGGCAGATTGGCACAAGTGGCGGGAAATGGAAGGCCGCGCCGTCTAGGCCGCGTCACCCATCCCCAACTCATTGAGTTTGCGGTAAAGCGTGGAGCGGCCAATCCCCAGCCGCCGCGCCACTTCGGTCATTCGCCCGCGGTAGTGACCGATGGCGAGGCGGATCACGTCTGCCTCGATCTCTTCGAGCGGGCGCAAGTTGCCATCGGGGGTATAGAGCATGACGCCGACCCCTTCCTGCAAGGGGGCATGACCGGCCGTGCTGTGGCTGCCGATCAGGTCGGAAAGCTGGGGGAAATCGTCGGCCGTCAGAGCATCCCCGTCGCAGAACACGGCGGCGCGGAACAGGGTTGCCTGCAACTGGCGGACATTGCCGGGCCAGTCATAGGCGGCCAGCAGAGACAGAGCGCCGTCGGTAATGCCCAGTTCGCGCAGACCCGGTTGCTCACCGATCCGGGCCAGGAAGTGGCGGGCCAGCGCGGGAATGTCGCCCGCCCGTTCGCGCAAGGGGGGCAGTTGCACCACCGTGCCGCTGATCGCGCTGAGCAGTTCGGGCAGGAAGGCGCCATCGGCGGCCATGTCCTTCAGCGGAATGTTGCTGGCCACGATCAGGCGCACGTCGACCCGGAAGGAATGGCGCGCACCGATGGGCCGGACATCGCCGCGCTGGATCGCTTCGAGCAGGCGTTGTTGCACGGTCAGCGGCAGGCGGTCGATTTCGTCCAGCGCCAGCGTGCCGCCATCGGCGTGCTGCAACGCGCCGACATGGCGATCGAACGCGCCGGGGAACGCGCCCTTTTCATGGCCGAACAGCGCGCTTTCGACCGAATTTCCGGGAACGCCGCCCAGGTTGAACAGCCGGAACGGCGCCTTGGCGCGCGGGCTGGCGGCCTGCATCGCGCGGATCAGCATTTCCTTGCCGGTCCCGCTTTCGCCCTCGATCAGGACGGGCGCGTGGCTGCGCGCGGCCTTGGCGGCAATCGCCAAGGCGGTGCGGAACGTGGGGGCTGCGCCGACCATCGCGTCGAAATCGGGCGCGGAAGGCATCTTTTCGGTCAGCGGCTGCAATTCGTCGCGCGGGGCTTCGCGCGTGGTGGCGGCGCGCAGGGCCTGCATCAGCCGGTCCGGCGCGACCGGCTTGATCAGGTAATCGCGCGCGCCGGCGCGCATAGCTTCGACCGCCAGCAGCGGCGAAGCGCTGGTCGTCAGCATCAGGATCGGCAGGGCGGGGCGGCGGCTTTTCAGTTCCGCGATCAGCTCGCAGGCGTCATCGCCGGGAACCCACTGGTCTAGGATGATCGCGTCCAGCTGCATGCCCTGGCGGGTGCCCAGTGTGGCGATCGCGGTTTCAGAATCGCGCACAACCAGCGTGCGCCAGCCTTCACGCGCGGCCAGCGCGGTAATCAGCCGGCTTTGCGCCGGTTCATCATCGATCAGCATCAGCAGGCGCTGTTCGAATTCCGCCATTGTCGTGTCCGCGGCCCCCTTGGTGTGAGGGCTGGGCTTAGCGCGATTGGGTAAAGACCGGATTAAGGCAGCCGATTTCCTGCATTATGACCGGGATTGTGCCTTGAGCCGCGCGGGAACGGGCGATAGACGAGGCGCAGAACGCCCGCGCGGCAATCAATGGGGAAAGATCAAGATGGCTTCCGGTAACGACATGAAGGCGCACGAATCGACTTACACCGGCTTTATTGGCCTGGTGAAGTGGGGATCGGTCCTGACGGCATTGGTCACCATCCTGGTGGTTTACCTGATCGCCTGATGGATCAGGTGGGCGCCGCCATGCGGATCGCGGTCCTGAAGGAACGCGCAGTCGGGGAAACCCGCGTTTCGGCGACGCCCGAAACTGTCAAGAAATTCATCGCCTTGGGGGCGGTCGTCGCGGTGGAAGCCAGGGCGGGTGAAGCCGCGTCGATTGCGGACGCGGATTTTGCTGCCGCCGGGGCCGAGGTGACGGCGGATGCAGCCAAAGGCGCGGACATCGTGCTGGGCGTGCAGGGGCCTGATCCGGCGGCGCTGTCCGGGGTCAATCCCGGCGCATGGGTCGTCGCGGGGCTTGATCCCTTTGGTCAGCGCGCCCGCGTCGATGGCTATGCCGCCGCCGGGCTGGAAGCGCTGGCGATGGAATTCATGCCGCGCATCACCCGCGCGCAGAGCATGGACATCCTGTCCAGCCAGTCCAACCTGTCCGGTTACAAGGCGGTGATCGAGGCGGCGAACGCCTATGGCCGCGCCTTCCCGATGATGATGACGGCGGCTGGCACGATCAGCGCGGCCAAGTGCTTCGTGATGGGCGTCGGCGTGGCCGGCCTGCAAGCCATTGCCACCGCACGGCGGCTGGGTGCGCAAGTCTCCGCCACCGATGTGCGCAGCGCGACCAGGGAACAGATCCAGTCGCTGGGCGCCAAGCCGATCTTCGTCGAATCCGTCGCCGGGATCGAGGGCGAAGGCGCGGGCGGCTATGCCACGGAAATGTCGGAAGAATACCAGAAGGCCCAGGCCGAACTGGTCAGCAGCCACATCGCCAAGCAGGACATTGTCATCACCACCGCGCTGATCCCCGGCCGGGCCGCACCGCGCCTGATCACCGACGCGCAGATCGCGACGATGAAGCCCGGCAGCGTGATTTTCGACCTGGCCGTGGCGCAGGGCGGGAACGTCGAGGGCAGCATGCCGGATGAGGTGGTGGTGAAGCACGGCGTCAAGATCATCGGCTATGCCAACACGCCCGCGAAACTCCCCGCCGATGCCTCGGCGCTGTTCGCGCGCAACCTCTACAACTTCCTCTCCGCGTTCTGGGACAAGGAAGCGGGGCGGCCCGTGCTGGACGAGGAAATCGGCAACGCCATCCGCCTGACGCAGGGCGGCAAGGTCGTGAACGAAAGGCTGCTGGGTTGAGCGCAAGCGGCGCCTCCCAAGGTCCTCCCCCGCTGGGGGAGGTGGCAGCGCGAAGCGCTGACGGTGGGGGCGAATAGTGGAAACCCACACGCCTGAAGCGCTGAAGCATGCCCGGAAATTACGACGGGACATGTCACTTCCGGAAGTGCTGCTCTGGCAGCAGTTACGGCAGCGACCGATAGGGGGGAAGTTTCGCAAGCAACACCCGATTGGCAATCTTGTGGTCGATTTTTTCTGTGCCAGCAAAAAGCTGGTGATCGAGATCGACGGCATCGCTCACAATATGGGCGAAAATTCGGATCGCGACGTTCGGCGCGATGCCTGGCTTCGCTCGCAGGGGCTTGAGGCTACTCGAATACCGGCAAGCGATGTGCCGCGCGATCCAGCGTCGATTGCTGAAGCGCTGGTCAGGCAATGTCTCGTTACGCCCCCTCCGTCAGCGCTTCGCGCTGCCACCTCCCCCAATGGGGGAGATACTTTTGGAGCCGTCAGTTAATGGACTTCATCTCGATCCTGTCGATCTTCGTCATGGCCTGTTTCGTGGGCTATTACGTGGTCTGGTCAGTCACCCCCGCGCTGCACACGCCCTTGATGGCGGTGACCAACGCGATTTCGTCCGTGATCGTGGTCGGCGCGCTGATTGCTGCCGCTGCGGCGGGTAGTGCTTCGTCGAAGTGGCTGGGGCTGCTGGCGGTAGTGCTGGCGAGCGTCAACATCTTCGGCGGCTTTGCCGTAACGGCCCGGATGCTGGCGATGTACAAGAAGAAGGAGAAGAAGTGATGAGCTTCCCGCTCCTCTCTGCCGCTGCTGGTGCGGTGGCCGCCAATCCGCTGGCAATGCTGGCCTATCTGGCGTCCGGCGTGCTGTTCATTCTGGCGCTGCGCGGGCTCTCCAGCCCCAGCACCAGCCGCGCGGGCAACCGTTACGGCATGATCGGCATGACCATCGCGATGGTGACCACGCTGGTCACCCATGTACCGATGATCGATCTGCACCCGCAGAGCGGACTTCCCGCGTTCGACACGTCGATGCTTGATTTCGCCTCGTTCGGGCAAATTCTGGCCGCCATTGCAATTGGTGCGGTCATCGGGATCGTTACGGCCCGCAAGATCGCCATGACCGACATGCCGCAACTCGTCGCGGCGTTCCACAGCCTCGTCGGGCTCGCCGCCGTGCTGGTCGGCTGGGCGGCCTATCTCAATCCCGAAGCGTTCGGGATCGTCGGCGCGGATGGGATGATCCATGCGGTCAGCCGGGTCGAACTGGGGCTGGGCATCGCCATCGGCGCGATCACGTTCTCCGGCTCGGTCATCGCGTTCCTGAAACTGGCGGGCAAGATGAGCGGCGCGCCGATCCTGTTGCCCGCACGTCATGTCATCAACCTCGGCACGCTGGCGGGCATCATCGGCCTGACCGCGTGGTTCACGCAGGACCAGTCGCTGTGGGTGATCGCGGTCATTACTGCGCTGTCGTTCCTGATCGGGTTCCTGCTGATCATCCCGATTGGCGGGGCGGACATGCCGGTCGTGGTGTCGATGCTGAACAGCTATTCCGGCTGGGCGGCGGCGGCGATGGGCTTTACCCTGTCGAACACGGCGATGATCATCACCGGCGCGCTGGTCGGCTCGTCCGGCGCGATCCTGTCCTACATCATGTGCAAGGCGATGAACCGGGGCTTCCTGTCCGTCATCGCGGGCGGCTTCGGGGCCGAAGCGGCCGCTGGTGGCGGCGCGGCGAAGGAACAGCGCCCGTGGAAGCGCGGCAGCGCCGAAGACGCGGCCTATATGCTGGGCGAGGCCGAGAAGGTCATCATCATTCCGGGCTATGGCATGGCCGTTTCCCAGGCCCAGCACGCCTTGCGCGAAATGGGCGATCTGCTGAAGGCCAAGGGCGTGGAAGTGAAATATGCGATCCACCCCGTCGCGGGCCGCATGCCGGGGCACATGAACGTGCTGCTGGCCGAAGCCAACGTCCCCTATGACGAAGTGTTCGAGCTGGAAGACATCAACAGCGAATTCGCCACGGCCGACGTTGCCTTCATCATCGGCGCCAACGACGTGGTCAATCCGGCGGCCAAGACCGACAAGTCCAGCCCGATCTATGGAATGCCGGTGTTCGATGTCGACAAGGCCAAGCAGGTGTTCTTCATCAAGCGCAGCATGGGCGGCGTGGGCTATGCGGGCGTCGATAACGACGTGTTCTACATGGACCAGACCCTGATGCTGCTGGCCGACGCGAAGAAGATGGTCGAGGATATCAACAAGGGGCTGGCGCACTGATGCGGGGCACTGCGATCCTGCTGGCGCTGACTGCGCTGTCCGCCTGTTCGCCGTCCAAGCTGGCCTATGGCCAGGTCAAAAGCGCGATGATGGATGCGGGGCTGTCGGAATCCAATTCGGCCTGCATGGCGGATCGGATGACCGACCGGCTGTCGCTGGGCCAGTTGCAAAAGCTCAAGCAGCTGAAAGGCGAGAAGCGCGGGCTGATGGATTACGTCGCCGCCGTGCGCCGAGTTGGCGATACCGAGGCGATCGAAGTGACCGCCAGCAGCGCCGCGTTGTGCGCCACGGGTCTGGCGCGCGAAAAGCGTTAGCCTTCCTCCCGCTTGGGGGGGGAGGGGAACCATGCGGAGCATGGTGGAGGGGCAGGTGCCGCCGCACTCTGTCCGTTACCTCCTATCCAGGCCCGCCTGTGCCCCTCCACCATCCGTTGG
This sequence comes from Novosphingobium sp., assembly GCA_041909515.1. Taxonomy (GTDB): domain Bacteria; phylum Pseudomonadota; class Alphaproteobacteria; order Sphingomonadales; family Sphingomonadaceae; genus Novosphingobium. The sequence continues at coordinate 65,573 of JAYRDH010000002.1, forward strand.
ATGGTCCCCCTCCCCGTGCCGGGGAAGATGGGAATTGACTTACACCGCTGTCAGTCCATCATCGCGCCCCATGAGGATGTCAATAAACCTGTTCGCCGCCGTCTCCGCGCTTGCGCTGACGGCTCCGCTTCATGCGAAGACGCTCGCCGTCGCTGCCGGAGACGGCGCGCAGGCCCGCTTGCAGGAGGCGCTGATTCTGGCTGAGCCGGGCGATGTGGTCGAACTGGGCGCCGGACGCTTCACGCTGACCGACGGGCTGTCGCTGGACGTCAATGACGTGACCGTGCGCGGGGCGGGGATGGAGGCCACCGTGCTGGACTTCACCGGGCAAAAGGGTGCGGGCGAAGGCCTGCTGGTCACCTCCGACAACGTCACCTTGCGCGATTTCGCGGTGGAGAACACCCGCGGCGACGGGATCAAGTCCAAGGGCGCGGACAACATCGTCTATTATCGTATCCGCGTCGAATGGACCGGCGGCCCGCGCGAAACCAACGGCGCCTATGGCATCTATCCGGTGGAAAGCACCGGCGTGCTGGTCGATGGCTGTAAGGTCACGGGGGCGTCCGACGCGGGCATCTATGTCGGGCAGAGCAAGGACATCACCGTCCGTTACAACATGGCCGAATACAACGTCGCCGGGATTGAGATCGAGAACAGCCGCCAGGCACTGGTGAAGGGCAATCTCGTCACCCGCAACACCGGCGGCATTCTGGTGTTCGATCTGCCCAACCTGCCGGTGATGAACGGCGGCCAGACGGTGATCGAACACAATCTGGTGATCGCCAACGATACCCCCAACTTCGCCCCCAAGGGCAACATCGTCGCCGGGGTGCCGCGCGGCACGGGGGTGATGATCATGGCCAACGACACCGTGCTGGTGAAGGACAACACGCTGGTCGACAATGCAACCGGGCAGATCATGGTCGTCGCCTATCCCAACGCCTTCGATGACAAGCGCTACAACCCGTTCCCGCGCCGCGTGGTGATCGGGGCAAACCGGATCACTGGCGGCGGCACCGATCCGGCGCTGCCCGGCGGGGATCAGCTGAAGGCCGCGTTCGGCGGCGCGCTGCCGCCGGTGCTATGGGACGGGCTGGGCGGCAAGGACGCGCTGGTATTGATCCCGCGCGGCCGGGTGCTGACGTTGAACCTGCCCGCTCAGGGCGTGGGCATGGACAAGGCCAATCCGGAGCTGGTCACGCCCGCCGATCCGGCAGAGCCGGTGCTGTTCGGCCCAGTCGGCGCACCGGCCGCGCTTGAGGCCCGGATCGCGCGGTGAGAGTGCTGCTGGCGGCAGTGCTGCTGGCCGGGGCGGCCGTGGCCGCCGCGCCGCAAGCGCGCGTGCAAGTCAACGTAGGCGCGATCACGGGGGCGGGCTTCCCCGCGATGCTGGGCGAATATGGCTTTTTTCGTGACGGCGCGCGGCAGGTTCCGGCGGAGGGGGTAACACCTTACCGCGTGCAGACACCGCTGTGGTCGGACGGGGCGGAGAAGCTGCGGTTCGTGTTCGTGCCAGCCGGGATGCAGGCCCGCGCGCAGGGCGATGGCCTGCTCGACCTGCCGGTCGGCTCGGCGTTGATCAAGACGTTCAAGCTGGACGGGCGGCTGATCGAAACCCGCGTGCTGCTGCACCGCGCCGATGGCTGGCTGGCGCTGCCCTATCAGTGGAATGCGGAGCAGACCGAGGCGAAGCTGGTGCTGGCGGGCGCACGCTTCCCGGCCAAGACCCCGGCGGGGCAGCCGATCAGCTATGCCATTCCCAACAAGAACCAGTGCAAGGAATGCCACGCCAGCGGGGGCGCGGTGGTCCCGCTGGGGCCAAAGGCGCGCAATCTGCCCGCCGCGTGGCTGGCAGCGTTCCACAAGTCCGGGCGGCTAGACACTGTGCCCCAAGTCACGCGCCGGGTGCCCTTGTGGGAAGAGCGCGCGAAAGTGCCGGTGGCCGATGCCGCGCGTGGCTATCTGGATGCCAATTGCGCGCATTGCCACAACCCGCGCGGGGCGGCGTCCAATTCCGGGCTGTTCCTCGATTGGGAACAGGCCGACCCGGTCGCGCTGGGGATCGGCAAGCGCCCGGTTGCAGCGGGGCGCGGATCGGGCGGGCTGGATTTCGACATCGCGCCGGGCGACCCGACTGCGTCGATCCTCTATCACCGCATGGCCAGTCTGGAAGGTGGGGTGTCGATGCCCGAAGTGGGGCGTGACAGCGTCGATCCGGATGGGCTGGCGGTCGTGGCGGAATGGATCAAGGGGATGAAACGGTGAAATCGGCGTTCAAGGTATTCGGCTGGTTGCTGGCAGTGGCGCTGATTACGCTCTACACGTTTCGCACGCCCGATACCGATTCCCGCGAAATGGCGGCAAAGTATGGCGCGCCGCCGTCCCGCTTCCTGCTGGTGGAAGGGGACCGCGTCGTCCACATCCGCGATGAAGGGCCGCGCGATGCGCCGGGGATCGTGCTGCTGCATGGCTCCAACGCCGATCTCCACACGTGGGAGCCGTGGGTGCAGGCGCTGAAGGGGCGCTACCGGGTCATCCGTTATGACCAGTTCGGCCACGGGCTGACCGGCCCGCATCCGCGCGGGGATTATACGCCTGCCGCCTTTGCCGAAACGCTGGGGCAAGTGGCGGACAAGCTGGGGCTGAAGCAGTTTGCGCTCGCGGGCAATTCGATGGGCGGCGGAATCGCGCTGGCCTATGCGCTGAAGCATCCGGAGCGATTGTCCGCATTGGTGTTGGTCGATGCGGCGGGCGCACCGGTCACGCAGGCGGCCAAGGGCAACATCGGCTTTACCCTGGCCCGCACGCCGGGGATCAGCTGGGTGATGGGGCAGGTCACCCCGCGCGCACTGGTGGAGCGCAGCCTGCGCCAGAGCGTGTCCAATCAGGCGATCGTGACCGAGGCGATGATCGACCGCTATTGGGAACTGCTGCGCTATCCCGGCAACCGGCAGGCGACGATGGAGCGCTTTGCCACGCCGCGCGTGCCCTATACCACGCAGCAACTGGCCAGCCTGAAAGTGCCGACGCTGGTGATCTGGGGACAGGAAGACGCTCTGATCCCCTTCGCGGCGGGCCAGCTGTTTGCCCAGACCATCCCCGGTGCGAAGCTGGTGTCCTATCCGGACATCGGCCACCTGCCGCATGAGGAAGCGGCGGCGCGCAGTGTGGCTGATCTGCAAGCCTTTCTTGCGGCGCAAGGGGTTGGCGGCGCGGCGCGCTGAACTGGACGCGCGCGCGCGGCTTCTCTAAGGCCGGTGGCAACAGGGGCTGGTCCCACGGGGAGAATTCCAACTTGCGCAAAATCGGCCTGATCGGCGGCATGTCCTGGCTGTCGACCCGCACGTATTACGAGTACATCAACAAGCTGGTCCAAGCCCGCGCCGGGCAGCGCCACAGCGCGCCGCTGTTGATCGAAAGCCTCGACAGCGCCGGTCTGTCCCGCCTGTCGAGCGCGGAGGAATGGGCCAGCGCGGCGCAAGTGCTGTCGGCCTCTGCCCAGCGGCTGGAAGCGGCCGGGGCGACCGCGCTACTGATTGGCACGAATTCGATGCACAAGGTTTTTGATCAGGTTGCCGCCAGCGTCGGCGTGCCGATCATCCACATCGCTGAATGCGTCGCCGCGCGCATGGCGGCGGACGGCGTGAAAAAAGCCGCGCTGATCGGCACCCGCAACGTGATGACCGAAAGCTTCTATCGGCAAAAGCTGATCGCCCGCGATATTGAACTGCTTCCGCCGGAAATGCAGTTCGTCGATACGCTGGACCGGATCATTTACGACGAATTGCTGCTGGGCAAGGCGACCCGCCAGTCCGAACGCGAATTGAAAACGATCCTCACCAACCTTGATCAGGACGGGGCCGAAGCGGTCGTGCTGGGCTGTACCGAGCTGGAAATGGTGGTCGATGTTGATGCCAATGTCCTGCCGATCTATGACTGCACCCGGATCCACGCCGAAGCCGCGGTCGACTGGATCATGGGCGAAGGTTGAGCATCCCTGTGAACCGAGCCCCGTTCGCCAGCGATCCGGCACGCAGCCGAGGGCGGGAATTCCCGCTCGAAGGCGCGCTCGCACGCGGGCCGCGCAGCGATTACCAGCGCGACCGTGACCGGATCGTCCATTCCATCGCCTTCCGGCGGCTGCGTCACAAGACGCAGGTGTTCGTCGCGCCCGATGGCGATCATTACCGCGTCCGGCTGACCCACAGCCTGGAAGTGGCGCAGATCGGCCGCGTGATCGCCCGCGCGCTGGGACTGGACGAGGACCTGACCGAGGCGCTGTGCCTGGCGCATGATATTGGCCATCCTCCGTTCGGCCACGCGGGCGAAGATGCGCTGGATGCGGCGCTGCAAAAGTTCGGCGGGTTCGATCACAACGCCATGTCGCTGCGCACGCTGATGCGGCTGGAAAGCCCCTATTGCGAGCACGAAGGGCTGAACCTGACCTGGGAATTGCTGGAAGGGCTGGCCAAGCACAACGGCCCGGTCGGCATGGTCAACTGGGCGCTGGTGGAACTCGACGCGGCGTTTCCGCTCGACCTGTCGCAGTGGTCCAGCCTGGAGGCGCAAGTCGCGGCGCTGGCCGACGACATTGCCTATGACAACCACGACATCGACGATGGCCTGCGCGCGGGGTTCCTTGAACTCGACGAGCTGCTCAGCCTGGACTTCGTGGGCGACCAGTGGCGCGCGATCGAGCGTAAGTTCCCCCACGCCCCGCAAGACCGGCGTCTGCGCGAACTGGTGCGCAGCCAGATCGGCTGGATGGTCAACGACGTGATCGGGGAAACGGCCGCGCGCGCGGCTGGCATGACGTCGGTCGATGACGTGCGCGGGGCGGGGCGGGCGACGGCAGCGTTCTCGTCCGCGCTGGCGGAGCAGGAGCGCACGCTCAAGCGGTTCATGTATGCCAAGCTTTATCATCACCCGCAGCAACTCCAGACGGCAGAACGCGCCCGCGCGGTGACGGCGGAACTCTATGCGGCCTATGCGCAGGACCCCGCGATGATGGAACCGGGCTGGGTGGCGCGGATGCCGGCGGAAGAACCCGCGCGCAGCCGCCACATTGCCGACTTCATCGCCGGGATGACCGACCGCTACGCCATTTCCGCCTACGCCCGGATTTATGGCCGCACGCCGGAGGGGCTGAGCAATGTCTAAGCTCATCCGCATCGCGCTGGTCGGTGCGTCCGGCCTGATCGGGTCCAGCCTGATCAAGCTGGCGGTGGGCCGCAGCGATATTCGCGTGATCGCCATCGCGCGGCGCGAAATCCCGTTGCCGCCCGGCGCGCGGATGGAAGTGCTGGTGGCCGATCCCGCCAACTGGGCCGATGCCATCGCTGCCGCCAACGCCGATGTGCTGGTCTGTGCGCTGGGCACCACGTGGAAAGCGGCCGGCAAGGACGAGGCCGTGTTCCGCAGTGTCGATCAGCATTTGGTCCTCGCTTGCGGCAAGGCGGCGAAGGAGGCGGGCATCCGCCAGATGATCGTGATGTCCTCGGTCGGCGCGGATGCGGGGGCGAAGAACTTTTATCTCCGGGTGAAGGGGGAAACCGAGCACGCGCTGGGCAAGCTGGGTATCCCTCGGCTGGACGTCCTGCGCCCCGGCCTGCTGCGCGGGCCGCGGACCGAAGTGCGCCCGGCAGAGCGGATCGGCATGATCCTCAGCCCGCTGCTGGACCTGCTGATGCAGGGCAAGTATCGCAAGTATCGCTCTGTAAAGGCTGAAACAATGGCGCGGGCCATTGTTGGCCTGACGCGCGAAAAGGCGGCGGGACGGTTCGTGTTCGAGCACGACGGCATTCTGCGTGCGGCGCGTAAGGCGGATTGAGCAGCAGGTGCGGCGGGGAAGAATTCCGGCCCCCCGTTGACTTCGCATCTGCACAACGTCATGCGTAATCCCAGTCGCTGACCGCGCGGGAGAGTTCCTGCGATTCGGGTAACTGAATCGCTGGACGCCGAAGGAGCAACCGCCCCGGAATCTCTCAGGCCAATGGACCGCGTGGGTCAATAGCGACGCTCTGGAAAGTGTTCATGCCGCAATCGGCAGAACCGCCGAAGGGGTAACCGGACCACCATCCGGGAAAGCTCTCAGGTTTCCGTGACAGAGGGGGCACCGCAAGGTGCCACAACTGTACGGGAACTTTATTAGTGAGCGATACTTACGAAATTGATGACCAAGATACCGGTGCGGACGAGGCGGAAGCCCCCGTTACCGAGGTTCTGCCGCTGGATGCCTGGCACCGTGCGCGCGGGGGCCGGATGGTTGAATTCGCGGGCTACTGGATGCCGGTCCAGTACGAAGGGATCATCGCCGAACACACCTGGACGCGGACCAGCGCCGGGCTGTTCGACGTATCCCATATGGGCCAACTGTTCATTTCGGGGGAGGGCGTCGAGGCCGCGCTCGAAGCCGTGCTGCCAATCGACCTGTCCACGCTCAAGCCTTACGCGCCGCGCTATTCGCTGTTGCTGGACGATGAGGGCGGGATCCTCGACGACCTGATGGTCACGCGCTGGAACGAAGGGTTCTATCTCGTCGTCAACGGCGCGACCAAGTGGGACGACATCGGGCACTTGCGCGAGGCGCTACCCGATGCCGTGAACATCAACCACCTTGAAGATTCCGCGCTGCTGGCCTTGCAGGGGCCGCAGGCGTTTGCCGCGCTGGAGCGCGTGGTGAGCGGCGAACACCCGCTGTCCGCGCTGACCTTCATGAAGGGCGGGCAGTTCAAGCTGGCCGGGGCCGATGCGTGGATCAGCCGGTCGGGCTATACCGGCGAGGACGGTTTCGAAATCGCCATCCCGGCCGAGGCTGCCGCCGAAGTGGCCGATCTGCTCTGCGCCCAGCCGGAAGTGAAGCCCATCGGCCTTGGCGCGCGGGATTCACTGCGGCTGGAAGCGGGGCTGCCCCTGTACGGCCACGACCTTTCGCCTGAAACCAGCCCGGTCGAAGCCGACCTGACGTTCGGGATCAACAAGCGTCGCCGCCTCGAAGGCGGCTTTCCCGGTGCAGAGCGCATTCTGGCCGAGCTGGCGAGCGGTGCGCCGCGCAAGCGGGTTGGCCTCAAGCTCGAAGGACGGCAAGCCGCGCGCGAAGGTGCGCTTGTTTTTGCCGGAAATGAACAGGTTGGCGTGCTTACTTCAGGTGGGTTCTCACCCACGCTGAACCATCCCATTGCCATGGCCTATGTCACCGCCGCGCACGCTGCCCCCGGCACGGCGCTTGAAATCGAGCTGCGCGGCAAGCGCCTGCCCGCCGTGGTGGCGGGGATGCCGTTTGTCCCCCACCGCTATCACCGTTGAGGAGTTTCCCGATGCCCCGTTATTTCACGCAAGACCACGAATGGATCGAAGTCGACGGCGATACTGGCACCGTCGGGATTACCGACTATGCCCAAGGGCAGCTGGGTGACATCACCTATGTCGACCTGCCCGAAGTGGGCGCGGTGCTGAAGAAGGGCGATGCGCCCTGCGTAGTCGACAGCGTCAAGGCGGCGAGTGACGTCTATGCGCCGGTCAGCGGCACCGTGACCGACGTCAACGAAGCGCTGGGTGACGAGCCGGAACTGGTCAACACCGATCCCGAAACCGGCGGCTGGCTGTTCCGCGTCACGCTCGCCGATGCGGGCGAACTGGACGGCATGATGGATCAGGCGGCTTACGACGCCTACATCGCGGGGCTGTAACACGATGCGCTATCTTCCCCTGACTTCGGCTGACCGGGCCGAGATGCTGGGCGTAATCGGCGCGGCATCCGTGGACGATCTGTTCGCGGACGTGCCCGCCGCCGCGCGCCTGCCCGGACCGGTTCCGGGCCTGCCGCACCACGCCAGCGAAATGGCGGTCGAACGCCACATGACCGCGCTGGCCGCACAGAACCTGTCGGCCGGGGCCGCGCCGTTCTTCCTGGGGGCAGGGGCCTATCGCCACCACGTGCCGGCCAGCGTCGATCACCTGATCCAGCGCGGCGAGTTCCTGACGGCCTACACCCCCTACCAGCCGGAAATCGCGCAAGGCACGTTGCAGGTGCTGTTCGAATTCCAGACGCAGGTTGCCCGGTTGCTCGGCACGGACGTCGCGAATGCCTCGATGTACGATGGCTCGACCGCGTGCTGGGAAGCGATTGCGATGGCGGCGCGGATCACGCGGCGCAAGAAGGCGGTGCTGTCGGGCGGGGTCCATCCGCACTACGTCAGCACGGCGGCGACGATGGCGCGCTTTACCGGCGACGTTCTGGATACCCGCGCCCCGGTACTGGACGCCGCGCCCGATGACGATGCGACGATTGCCGCGATCGACGCAGAGACGTCGTGCGTGGTGGTGCAGTATCCCGATATTCTGGGCCGAATCCCCGATCTGGCGAAGATCGCCGACGCCGCGCAGGCGCATGGCGCGCTGGTGATCGCGGTGGTGACCGAGCCGGTCGCGCTGGGCCTGATCGAAGCGCCGGGCAAGCTCGGCGCGGATATCGTGGTGGGTGAAGGGCAGGCGCTGGGCGTCGGCCTGCAATTCGGCGGGCCGTACCTTGGCCTGTTCGGGTGCCGTGAAAAGTATGTCCGGCAGATGCCGGGCCGCTTGTGCGGTCAGACGGTGGACGCCACCGGCAAGCGCGGCTTCGTGCTGACGCTGTCGACCCGCGAACAGCATATCCGGCGGGAAAAGGCCACGAGCAATATCTGCACGAATGCAGGGCTTTGCGCGCTGGCTTTCAGCATTCACATGACCTTGCTGGGCGGGGCCGGGCTGGCCCAGCTGGCCCGCGTCAACCATGCCCGCGCGCAGCAACTGGCCGCGCGGCTGGCGGTGGTGCCGCAGGTGACGATGCTTAACCGGGCCTACTTCAACGAGTTCACGGTCATCCTGCCGCGCGATGCGCGCGACGTGGTACGCGAACTGGCCGACCAGCGCGTGCTGGGCGGGGTGTCGCTGGGGCGGCTTTATCCGCAGGAAACCGCGCTGGCGAACGGCTTGCTCGTCACCGCGACCGAACTGACTTCGCCTGAGGATATCGAAGCCCTTGGTGCGGCCCTTGAAGGAGTGCTGGCATGAACGCGCCCAATCCCTCTGGCTGGCGTCCCGCGATGGGCGTTGCCGCTCCCGAAGGCTTCGAAAGCCCCACTGTCAGCGGCGACCGCGCGCTGATGCTGGAAGAACCGCTGATCTTCGAGTTGCGCGAACCTGGCACCACCGGGGTCGATATCGATGATCTGGGGCTGGCGCCGCTGGACACGCTGGCCGCCTTCCTGCGCGCCGAAGCGCCCGCGCTGCCGGGGCTGACCGAACCGGAAACGGTGCGGCACTATACCCGCCTGTCGCGCCAGAACTATGCGATCGACCTGGGGCCGTTCCCGCTGGGATCGTGCACCATGAAGCACAACCCGCGCCTGAACGAAAAGCTGGCCCGCCTGCCGGGCTTTGCCGATGTTCACCCGCTCCAGCCGCAGCAGACAGTGCGCGGCGCGCTGGGCGCGATCAATGAACTGGCGGTGTGGCTGATCGAACTGACCGGCATGCACGGCGTCGCGATGTCGCCCAAGGCGGGCGCGCATGGCGAATTGTGCGGCCTCTTGTGCATCAAGGCCGCGATCGAGGCGCGCGGTGAGGACCGCTCGGTGATCCTCGTTCCCGAAAGCGCGCACGGCACCAACCCGGCAACGGCGGCGTTTGCGGGTTTCAGCGTGGAGAGCATTCCCGCCACCGCCGATGGCCGGGTAGATCTGGCCGCGCTGACTGCCAAGCTGGGGCCGCACGTGGCGGGGGTGATGATCACCAACCCCAACACCTGCGGGCTGTTCGAGCGGGACATGAAGGCGATTTCCGACGCGGTTCATGCCGCGGGCGGATACGTCTATTGCGACGGGGCGAACTTCAACGCCATCGTCGGCAAGGTCCGCCCCGGCGACCTGGGCATCGATGCGATGCACATCAACCTGCACAAGACGTTCTCCACTCCGCATGGCGGCGGCGGTCCGGGTTCCGGGCCGGTCGTGTTGTCGCAGGCGCTGGCCCCGTTTGGCCCGCTGCCGTGGACCGCGCGGATGGCCGACGGCACCGTGCGGCTGATCGAGGAAGAAGATGCGGCCACCGAAATGCCGACCAGCTTTGGCCGGATGGCGGCGTTCCACGGGCAGATGGGGATGTTCACCCGCGCGCTGACCTATATCCTCAGCCACGGCGCTGACGGGCTGCGGCAAGTGGCCGAGGACGCGGTGCTGAACGCCAACTATGTCCTGCGCAGCCTGGACGATGTGCTGGACGCGCCGTTCGGTGCGGCCGGGCCGTGCATGCACGAGGCGCTGTTCAGCGATGCCGGGCTGGCCGAGGGCTTCTCGACGCTGGATATCGCCAAGGGGCTGATCGACGAAGGGTTCCACCCGATGACGGTCTATTTCCCGCTGGTCGTCCACGGCGCAATGCTGATCGAGCCGACCGAGACGGAAAGCAAGGCGGGCCTTGACCGGTTCATCGCGTCGATGCGCAGTCTGGCAAGCCGCGCCAAGGCGGGTGACGAAACGCTGAAAAGCGCGCCGCACTTTGCCCCGCGCCGCCGGCTGGACGAAACCTTGGCCGCGCGCAAGCCGGTGCTGACGTGGCAGGGCTAAGCACTTGACCCTGCCGCTGCGCGGGTAAACAAAGGACAGGGCGATCTGGCTTGGCCGGGTCGCCCTGATCTGTTTTCCGGGGGAATTTCAGCGATGTGGCCCGTACTTTTCAGCCTGACCAATATCCTGGCGCTGCTGGGCTGGGTGCTGCTGATCTTTTTCCCGCGCAAACCACTGACCCACAGCGCGGTGCTCTATCTGGGCGTAGCGCTGCTATGCCTGATCTATGCGGTGTGCTTTGCGCTGTTTCTGTCAGGCAGTGTCGATCCCGGCGCAATCTCCGGTGCGGGGGAGCCGGGGGCGACCTCGATCGAAGGCGTACGCGCCTTGTTCATGAGTGACGGAGGGGTGGTGATCGGTTGGACGCACTATCTGGCGTTCGACCTGTTCACCGGCCTGTGGATCGCGCGCGATGCCGATGCGAAGCGGTTCGGCCGCGTGTGGCAGGCTCCGTTCCTGCTGGCGACCTTCATTGCCGGGCCGGTCGGGCTGCTGGCATGGCTGGTTGCGCGGGAACGCGCGGCGCGGCAAGTGGGGCGGGGCTGAGCCGGGGCCTGGATCAGCCCGCCTGTTCCAAGGGGTCAGCGCACGACTTTGTCGCCCGCTTCGCCCACCGATTCAATGTCACGGCCCAGGCCCTTGACGGTGTTGCAGGCGGCGGTGCCCAGCACGACGCCAGTCAGCGCCAGTGTGGCGAGCAATTTGCGAATCATCACGGTTCTCCTCTGGTGCGACCCGAAAGCGCCGTTAGTTTAGGCAGCCAGTCTGAACGGGGAAAGAACCGCCATCATTCGCCCGCATGGGCGGCGGCGGGCGGGGTGCGCTGGTTCAGCCGGTGTTCGCGCCAGGCAATCACGGCCCCGGCTGCGATGATCGCGGGCGCCCCCAGCCAGGTCGCGGCAGGCGGCAGCTGATCCCATACCAGCCAGCCGTAGAGCGTTGCCCAGACCAGCGCGGTATAATCCATCACGATCACCGTCGCGACCTGACCATAGCGCAGGGATGCCGTCAGCAGCAGCTGGCCGACACAGCCCAGCAGCCCGCACGATAACAGCAGGAACCACTGCCACGGGGTGTGCGCGCTGATCACGAAAGGCAGAGCCAGTAGCAGGAACGGACTGGACAGCGCTGCGAACCAGAACACGATCGAGATCGATTCGTCCGTCCGCCCCAGGTCGCGCACCTGGATCGAGATCAGCGCCACCATGAAGCCCGCGCCCAGGCCCACGAATGCGCCGAACGGCGGAATGTGCGATTGTCCCGGCTGAGCGATGATGATGACGCCGGTAAAGCCCAGCACCACCGCCAGCCAGCGCACCGGCCCGACTTTTTCACGCAGCAGCAGGGCAGACAGGATCACCGCGAAAATCGGCGTGGTAAAGCCCAGCGTGGTCGATTCGGCCAAAGGCAGCAGGATCGGCGCGCCAAAGGTAAAGCACATGCCTGTCAGGCCCAGGAATGCCCGCCGCGCGTGGACCGGCAGGCGCTGCGTGCGCAGGCGGCCGATCTCGCCGCGCAAGGCCAGCCAGCCCAGGATCAGGATGACCGTGGGAAACTGCCGCCAGAACAGGATTTCGGCAAAGGCCACCCCGCTTTCCGAGGTGTATTTGACCAGCATGATCAGAGTCGCCAGCACGCCCGTCGCCAGCAGGCGCAGAACAAGGGCAAGGAACGGGCGCTGGACAGGCTGCACCGTTTCGCCTTAGCGGCGCGTCATGCTTCTACAAGACCTGATCCCGGTTGCGCTGGACGATTGGCTTTATCGCGACTGGGTGTTGTGGTGGTTCCTGCCGGGCATCGGTGCGGCGCTGGTTGCGATTTTCGCCTGGGCCGCCGACCGCCGCCGGATGCGGCGCAGCGATCCCGATGCGGTCGGGCTGATCGCGTGGCGGGACATCTCGTTCTGGTCCACTTTTGCGGCGCTGTTGCTGTTGATCGCAGCGCTGCACGGGTGGCTGAATACGGGTTAGGAAACTTTCCGCAATTCGCGAAAGGGCGAATTTCGGTTGCAGCACCGGCCCGCTCCCCCGCCCAGCCACCCAGAGCCTGCAATCTCTTTGGGTGACCG
>JAYRDH010000002.1:78254-139628 GCA_041909515.1 Novosphingobium sp.
CGGCCGGCCCCCCCCCCCCCCCCCCCCGCGCCGCAATTCTGGTGGGGGGCGGGGGGGGGGGCGCGGGCCGGTGCCGCAAGTTCCGAAGCTTCAGCTTCGGCAAAGAACCCTTACAAACAGGCTTCCAGATAGGCCTGGTCGAAGCCGAACTGGCGGGCCTTTTCCAGCGTGTAGGGGCGCAGGCCGCTGGAGCGGAATTCGCCGATGATCTTGCCGTCGTCGCTTTCGTCCAGGTATTCGAACTTGAACAGTTCCTGGGTGACGATCACATCGCCTTCCATCCCGATCACTTCGGTGATGCCGGTGGTGCGGCGCGAACCGTCGCGCAAGCGCTTGACCTGCACGATCAGGTCGACCGATTCTGCGATCTGGCGGCTGATGGCTTCCTTGGGGATCTTGATGTCGCCCATCAGGATCATGTTTTCCATACGGCCCAGGGCTTCGCGCGCGCTGTTGGCGTGGAGGGTGCACATCGAACCATCGTGGCCGGTGTTCATCGCGGCGAGCAGGTCAAAGCACTCCGCGCCGCGAATTTCGCCAAGGATGATCCGGTCCGGACGCATACGCAGGGCGTTTTTGACGAGGTCACCGATGGTGATCGCGCCTTGCCCTTCCAGGTTCGGCGGGCGGGTTTCCAGCGGCAGCCAGTGCGGCTGCTGCAGGCGAAGTTCGGCGGCGTCCTCAATGGTCAGCACGCGCTCGCCGGGGTCGATCATCTTCGACATGGCGTTGAGCATGGTCGTTTTACCCGAACCCGTACCGCCCGAAATCACGATGTTCATCCGGCACGCACCGGCGATTTTCAGCGCGGTGCACATCTTGTCCGACATCGATCCGAAATCGCGCAGCATATCGAGCGTGATCGGCTTTTCGGAGAACTTACGAATCGAGATCGCCGTGCCGCGCAAGCTGAGCGGCGGGACGATCACGTTGACGCGGCTGCCGTCTTTCAGGCGGGCGTCGCAGAGCGGGGTGGTCTGGTCGACGCGGCGGCCGACCTGGTTCACAATGCGCTGGGCAATCTGGAACAAGTGGGCTTCATCACGGAACCGGATCGGGGCAATCGTCAGCTTGCCCTTCTTTTCGATGTAGGTCTGTTCCGGGCCGTTGACCATGATGTCCGACACGTCGGGGTCGTTGAGCAGTTCTTCCAGCGGGCCAAAGCCCAGCAGCTCGTCGATCAGAACCTTTTCCAGCGCGAACTGTTCGCGCCGGTTCAGGGTGACTTTCAGTTCCGCCAGCACTTCCATGATGATCGGGCGGAATTCTTCCGACAGTTCATCCTTGGTCAGGGTCGCGGCGGCTTCGGGGTCAACGCGCTCCAGCAGGCGCGGGAGCACCTGTTCCTTGATCTTGTGGACCGAGGCTTCGAATCCTTCGGCCTGATAATTGCCTTCGGTCACCCCGTTAACACGGTCGGCCAGACGGGTCATCGGATCCTGCCGCGACGGGTCCAGCATGGGGGCATTCAGGTCTTCGCCGGGCAGCGGCATCGACTGTTCCGGCACGGCCTTGACCGCATCGATCCCGCCCTTCATCGGGCGCGCGACACCGAATTGCGGCCTGGCCCCAGGGGCCATGCCACCTACTCCATTGCGTCGGCCAAAAGCGCTCATCGTGCGGAAACCCTCGGAAATCGGTTCGGTCTGATACCCCAGGGATGCCTACCCTGTGGCTTATCGAAATGGTGAATAGGTCGGAAACTTTGAATATTTCCTAACGCCGCGTTCTGGCGTGCCGTGGTGGCGGGCCGCGAACCTTGCCAAACATCGTTAGCGTTATCTTAACGCCCCTTTGGCAGACCGGCGGAAACACAAGCATTGGGGCAGTACCATGGATTTGGCAAAACGGCTGTATTCGTCTTCCGCACAGGCACTTGCGGCCATCCCGGTGCTGGAGGATTTTTCCAGCCGGGCGCGCGTTGACGATGCCTATGGCTGGCGTCGCTGGGTCGCCTCGTTGCTGGCGATTCATCAACCGCGGCGCATGATCGCGCTGGATTGCCCGTGGTGGCATGTTGAGGCGACCCGCCAGGTCGCCGAATTTCTGGCTGCCCGGCCGGGGGCGCGGGTGTTTGAATATGGTTCCGGCGCCAGCACGGCCTGGCTGGCCCGCCGCGCCCGCGAAGTCATCAGCGTCGAGCATCATGGCGATTGGCACAAGCTGCTGACGCCGCTTGTTGCCGAGTTCACCAATGTTCAGTTGTGGCACCGCGAACTGGCGGGCAACGACTACGTCGGCGCGATTGCCGAGGCGGGCGGCCAGTTCGATCTGATCGTGGTGGATGGTCGCCGCCGGATCGAATGCCTGGACCGCGCCTTGCCCTATCTGCGGCCCGGCGGAATTGTCCTGTTCGACGATTCCGGCCGTTCGCGTTACCGTGCGGGCATCGCCGCCTGCGGCCTTCAGGAAAAGCGCTTCTTCGGGCGCTCCTATTGCGTCCCCTATCCCGATTACAGCAGCATCCTGCATGGCTGAAGCCGTGCACGGCGCCTTGCACGCCGCCGCTTCCGGGCGGGCCGGGCGCTGGGGGGCCGGGTTGGTCCTGACCGGTTGCATCGGCTTTATCGGTGAACGACTCTGGCGGCTTGATCCGGCACAACTGCTGGATCAGGCCTCATGGCCATTCGGCGCAGCGATCCTGGCCGCGCCGGTAGCGTTCGGGCTGGCCGATGTGGCGCTGGCCAGAGCCTGGCAGGTCCTGGCTGATCCGTCCGGCGCGCTCGACCGGCGGACGGCCAGCGCCATCTATGGGCGCGGGGTTCTGATGAAGTACCTGCCCGGATCGGTGTTCCAGTATGTCAGCCGCCAGTTTGGCGGCGCGGATGCCGGTCTGGAGCACAAGCAATTGGCCAAAGCCAGCGTGACGGAAATCGGCCTCCATGTCGTGGCCAGCATGACCATCGCCGCCGGTTGTCTGGCTGCCTCCGTTGCCCCGGTGGCCGGACTGGCCGCAGCGGCGGCGCTGGCCATTGCCGCCTATGGCGCACGGCGGCCATTGGCACGGGCGCTGGTCCTGCAATTGGCCGCGTTTGGCGGTTTTGCCGCTGCGGCCGCCATTATTGGCGCGGCGGTTCTGCCTGCCGGGGCGGGGCTGGCGCAGTTTGCCGCGATCTTTTTGCTGGCCTGGCTGGCCGGGTTCCTGATCCCGGTCGCTCCCGGCGGACTGGGCGTGCGCGAAGCCGCGTTGCTCGCGCTCGGCGGCGGCGTCGCCAGTGCTTCGGCCCTGATGGCGGCGGTGCTGGCGCTGCGGATCGGATCGATCCTGGGCGACCTGGGGTATGGCCTGCTCACCCAGTGGCGGGCGCGGAATCCGATCCCGGCCTGAACGGCGTCAAGCCCGGCATTTTTCCCGCCGGGTCTTTTAAAAGTTCTAACTTCAAAAGTCCTTCATCACTGGTCCGCCGACGAAGGGCTGGACCGGGCGGGGCAGGTGATCGCCCCAGCGCAGGATCGTGACGTCGGCAGTCAGCCGCTCGATCCGGTGGGTTCCGCGCACCAGCTGCAAGACCGCGCCTGCGCGATATGGCACGCCGTTGATCCGCGCCGGGCCACCTTCCACGGTGTAGGTGCCGGGCGTGCGGATCGTGAAATCCTGCGCTGGCCTCGGCCCTGCAAAAACCTTCCCCGCTACCCAGATCGGTCCCCAGTGCGGAATGAAACTGTCGCGCAGGGCGATCCGGTCTGCCGGGGACAGTTCCCACGCGCCTTCCGGATCGGTCTGGTTCCGGGTGAGGGTGTTCTGATTGACAATCAGCAGCGGGACCGGGCGCGCGGTCATCACGTCGGTAAAGCTGTCCTCCAGCCCGTCCCAATAGCGCCGGATGCCCCAGTTGGTCATGAAGAAGTTGGCCTTGGGAAAGGCCGGGATCATGCCGGGGAAATCGAAATAGGCGACCGGTTCGGGAAAGATCTGGTCCACGGCGGCGGCAACCTGTTTCTGCGCCGTCAGAACTTCGCGCGGGGTGCCCAGGCTCAGCACCAGGGCATTCGCGACGAGTGCGGCCGTGATCAGCCGCAGGCCGAAGCGCTGGATCATGACCCCCGCACCGACAGCCGCCGCCACCATGACGGGGGGCAGGATGTAGGCAAAGAAGTAGGGGAAACTGTTGCTGTAGAAACTGATGCTCAGCAGCGGCGCCACCATCAGCAGCAGCGCGATCCGCACGGTCCGGTCGGTCACGACCCGGCGCAGGTCAAACGGGGTGCGCAGCACGATTACCCCCAGCAACGGCGCAAAGGCGATGGCGCCCAGCGCGTAGGGCCAGCGGGGAAACAGCCCCAGATCGAACATCATCGTGCCGGATGTCGACAGCCGCTGATGCGCGGCCTTGATATCGGCAGCGCTTTCGGGGGGCAGGGTCAGCGTGGTCAGCCCCAGGAACAGCGCGGAAAACGCCAGCGTGGCCACTGTAAAGCCAAGTCCCTGGCGGACCAGCGCGGCGCGATCCCCGGTTTGATGCCAGCGCAGCCAGGCCACTGCCGCGAACGCCGGGGCATAGAGCACGATCTTGATCGTCGTCAGGAACGCCAGCCCCGTCAGGCATCCGGCCAGCAGGATCCAGCGCCAGTCCAGCCGCCGGGTCAGCAGGATGTAAAGCGTACCCATCAGGAACGCGGCGGCCATCGGGTCCGCCCGGAACGACATGCCATGCTGGAACACATAGCCGCCCGACAGATAGGCGAGCGCGGCGATCATGGCCGCTTGCCGGCTGGCAAACCGGATCGCCAAGGCGAAGATCGTCCAGGTCGTGAACAGTTCAAAGCCCAGCATGAACAGCCGCGCGACGCGGATCTGGTCCACCGCGTCAAGCGGCAGCCATGCCAGCCAGAAAAACGCTCGTGCATAAAGCACTTGCAGCGTTTCGGTCAGCCGGCCCTGCTGGAACATGTGGGCTTCGGTCAGGTGAAAGTATTCGTCCCAGTTGACCGGGCGGTTGAACAGCACTTCCAGTTGCAGCAGCAGCACCGCGATGAACGCCAGTATCAGCCAGCGCTGCGTCGTCACCCCGTCCCGGTCGGGCCGCAGGTGATGGGCCTTGGCGTGCTGCGCCACCGCTGTGTTCACGCGGCATTCTTTCGCTGGTCGGCAGCGGGCGGCAGGCGGTCCGGCAAGCGGTCCGGCGTGGGGCCGCCGAGTTCAGCGATCCGGTCTTCCAGCTGGCGCAGCTTCTGCAACGAGATTTCCAGCAACTTGCGATTGGCGCCGATCAGTTCGGCCAGCACCCCCATCAACCCGGTCACGACGCCCAGCACCAGCAGCGATCCGCCCAGGACGAGCGACTGGATATGGCCCGCCCCGCCATCGGTCGCCCAGAAATACAGGAACCGGACAATCGGCAACAGTCCCAGTACGGCCAGCGCCGCGCCCAGCAGGGCAAAGGTCCGCATGGGATTGTGCGTGGCATAGGCCCGCGCCATCGTCATCACCTGACGGGCGATGAACTGCGGGATCGATTTGAACAGGCGGGAAGGGCGGCCGGTTGCATGGGTGCGAATGGGCACGCTGACGATCTTCAGACGCTTGCGCCCGGCCTGGATCAGCATATCCGTGGTATAGGAAAATTCGGTCGTGATCGTGATGCGCTGCGCGGCGGCGCGGCTGATGGCGCGAAACCCGCTGACGGCGTCTGTCACGTCGGTGCGCGACAGGCGGCGCACGGCAAAGCTGCCCAGCCGCTGCAGGCGGCGTTTGATCGGGCCGAAGTGCGCGTTGTTGCCCACGCCGCGATCGCCAATGACGATGTCCGCCTCTTGCCGGACGATCGGGGCCACCAGCAGGGCAATGTCTGCCCCTTCGTACTGGCCATCGGCATCGGTGTTGACGATGATGTCCGCCCCGGCGGCAAGCGCCGCATCGACGCCGGTCTGGAAGGCGGCTGCCAGCCCGCGGTTGCGGCGGTGGCGAACGATGTGATGGGCGCCGAAACGGCGCGCAACTTCGGCCGTGCCATCATGGCTGCCATCGTCGATCACCAGAATCTCGACCTTGTCGACCCCTGCGATGTGGCGCGGGATCGCGACCAGCGTGTCGGGAAGACTGTCCGCCTCGTTGAAGCAGGGAATTTGTACAATCAGCTTGGTCATAGGCCCCCAACGCGCGAACCACGGCCAAAGGCGCAGTCGTCTGGTGAAGGATGGTTAAGCATCAGTGGTTAACGGCCCGTAAAGCGAACCGCAGCAGCATTGATCCGCGCGGCTTGCTGGCCGAATGCGTTGCTTGTCGCTACGGGATGGCGCAGAGGCAGGGGCGCATATGAAAACGCAGGAACGTTCCGGATTGCTGTTCGCGCTGGCGGGCTTCGCCACGCTGTCGTTCGGCGATGTGGTGGTCAAGACGATGGTCGGCCAGTGGTCGCCCGTGGCGATTGCGGCAACGCGCTATGTCATCGGGGCGATCGGGCTGGCCGGGCTGCTGCGTGCGCGCGAAGGTGCCGCCGCGTTCCGGATGCCGCATCCCAAAGTGCAACTGGCGCGCGGCGCGGCGGTTGCCCTTGCCACGCTGGGGTTCTTCTCCGCGATCTTCTTCATGCCGCTGGCGGCGGCGACGGCGGTGACGTTCACCAGCCCGATGATGACCGCGCTGCTGGCGGCACTGCTGCTGGGCGAACCGGCGCGGCGGCAGACCTGGATCGCGTCAGTCATTGCCTTTACCGGCGTGCTGATCGTGCTGCGACCCAATTTCATGGCCACCGGGTGGGCCGCGCTGCTGCCGCTGCTGTCCGCCCTGGGGATGAGCCTGCTGATGATCGGCAACCGCTTTGTCGCGGGCAAAGGGTCGGCGCTGGCGATGCAGTTCTATGTCGGGCTGTTCGCGGCACCATTGCTGCTGTTGGCGGCAGCGGCGTTCCATTTCAGCGGGATTGCGCAATACGCCCTGACCTGGCCGGACTGGACGGTTCTGGCCCGCTGCGCGCTGGTTGCCTGTTCGGCCAGCTGCGCGCACTGGCTGATCTACATGGGCACGGTCCGCGCAGGGGCCGCCACCATCGCGCCGATGACCTATGTCCAGCTGCTGGTCGCCTCACTCGCGGGATGGCTGGTGTTTGGCGATCGCCCCGATGGCTGGACCTTGCTGGGGGCGGCGATCATCGTTGCGGCGGGACTGTACCTGTGGCGGGCCGGTCGCGAGAATGTTCCGGACCCGAAAATCGACGCTGCCGGATGAAGCACCGGTTGAAGCGAGGGACTGTCGCTGTTGGTGGACCGCAGCGGTTCGTGCCGCGTGAATTTGGCAATCGCGCGCATGACTATCGACCGCATATCCGGTATTGGACCGGCGGCAGGTTGCTGGAGGCGTCGATTTCGCCAATGGATGGCAGCAAGCCGATGGAATGGCGTCATGCCCCGCACGGCGGGACCTGATCCGCTCCGCTTCATCGTTCCAGCCGTGCCGCAAGTTCCGGGGTTCGCTTTGCAATCTTCGCTTTTTCGTTCGATTCCTTGGTTTTGGGTGCTCGTCTGGCTGGTTCTGCCGGGACTGGTGGTGATGCTGACCTGGCCGATTGGCGGGCCGCCGATGGGGCGGTACTGGCTGGGGATGGGGGCCATCGCGCTGGTGGCGTCGCAACTGCCATGGCTGCGGGTGCGGCGGCTTCTGCTGTCGCTGCTGACGCTGGCGATGGCGGTCGTTTACGTCAGCAAGACCTTCAACATCACGATCTACAACTATGAATTGCTGCTGCCGTTCCTGCTGGAAGTGAAGCCGCTGCGCTCGCCCGATTACGTGATCGGCGGGGCGGTGGTGCTGGCGGCGCTGGTTGCGGGCTGGATCATGGTTCCGCGCGTGCCGCGTTTTGCCGGACCGAAACCGTGGCTGCTGGGCCTGCTGATCGTGCTGGGCGTGACGATGATCGACAATGGCGCCACCGCCAGCACGGCCGGCAGCTATCAGGGCCTGCCCGATCCGCGCAATCCGTTCTCGTCCGCCGTGCGCCAGGCCGGGGTGGAACAGCCCGGCAAGGAGCGCCGCCATCTGGTGATCGTGCTGGTCGAAGCGCTGGGCAACCCGGCCGGCGCGGAAGAGCGCCGCCTGTTCGAGGCGGACTGGAACCGCCCCGAATGGCGTCAGCGCTATACCGTGACGAGCGGCGTCACGCCCTATTACGGGTCGACGACTTCGGCCGAAATGCGCGAGCTGTGCAGCCAGTGGGCCGATTATCTGACGCTGGACATTGCCGCCGCCAATTGCCTGCCCAAACGCTATGCCGCCGCCGGGTACCAGACCACGGGCTGGCACGCGTTCCCTGGCTGGTTCTTCAGCCGTTACCAGTGGTGGCCCAAGCTGGGCCTTGCGGAGCGCAACTTTGCCGAACGCACTCTGCAAGCCGGGGCGAAGCCGTGCGGCGGGGTGTTTCCGGGCGCGTGCGACAATGACATTCCCGGCATCATCGGCCAGCGGATCAAGGACGCGAAGCAGCCGCAGCTGCATTACTGGGTAACGCTCAATTCGCATCTGCCGGTGCTGGACGATCCCTCGCTTGGCACTACCGATTGCGATCATGGCGGGGCGGTGCTGGCCGATGGGCCGCCGATGCTGTGCCGGATCTTCGTGATTCACCACCAGCTGGCCAATGCGATCACCGCTATGGCGATGGACCCGAAACTGCCCCCCACCGACATCCTGATCGTGGGCGATCACATGCCGCCGTTCTTCCAGCGCAAGGCGCGGGAACGGTTTGACGGTGACAAGGTGCCGTGGGTGTTCCTGCGCGCGAAGTAAGGCGTCAGCGGGTAACGATCAGCCGATAGCCGACGTCGAGCGCATCCTGTTTCAGCAGGTGGCCATAACGGTCCGTCCACGCCCCGCTGGCGAGGTCACGTTCCAGCCGCTCCAGCCCGGCCGCCGCGGCGGGCAGTTTCCAGAACGAGGAACTGCCGGTGCGGATGCGCGGGTCGAGATAGGCCGCCGGACGCGCCCAATAGGCATAGAGGAACCCGTCGCTGCAATCCCGCGGGACCGGCACGGGGTGGGCATCGACCGGGCCAAGGTGGTGGGCATAGTCGCTGAGCGCGGGCATCTGCGTCTCGTCCAGCGCCGCCAGGTCCGGCAGGTAATCGGTCAGCCAGGGGCGGGCCTGCGGATCGAAGGTCAGCATGACCACGGCCCCGCGCGCCACCCGGCGCAATTCGCGCAGGCCCTGCGGCTGGTTGGCCCAGTGATGGATGGTCAGGATCGCCATGGCTGCGTCGAAGCTGTCATCGGCGAAGGGCAGGGCCTCGGCACGGCCCTGAATGACCGGAGCCGCCCCGGCAGGGCGCTGGCGGATCATCGCGGCGGATGGTTCCAGCGCGGTAACCGCGCGCGTGGCCGGTTCGTATGAACCCGTGCCCGCGCCCACGTTGAGCACCGTTTCCGCATTGCCCAGCGCGCGGTCGATCAGGCCCGCGATGCGCGGATCGGGGCGGCGCAGGTCGGCATAATTCACGCCGATGGTATCATAGACGGCTGGCACCGTTCGGTGTCCGTCAGGCTCCGGCCAGCCGCTCGAGCCAGGCCTGTGCCTGCTTCGGCTCACCCACGGCTTGCGAACTGACCGGTCCGCGCGCGGCCATGAATTGCTGGTGGAGTTCGAACGGCGGCAGCATCAGCTGCTCGCGCATCCGTTCGATCGTTTCGGCCAGATCGGTCAGGTTTTCGATCACCGGGGCCACCGCCTTGCGGGCGTTGCGATCGCCCTGCTGGTCGAACAGACCCCATTTCCCGGCGGCTGTGACGCGCAGGGCGTCGATCAGCGCGGCGGTATATTCCGCCTCCAGTTCGATGCGGTGGGTGTCCAGCCGCTCCAGTCGGTCGATCTTTGCCATGGCATTGACCTAGACCCCGGCGCGGCGCTCGGCAAACGATACCGTACATACGACAAGGGCGGCCCCGCGGGACCGCCCTTAATCATTTGCCCTTGTTCATTCGGCCGCGTTGCAGGCGGATCAGCCTTCGACGTGCTCCGCCAGCACGGTGAGGCCGGTGGCGCTCACTTCGGCGAACCCGCCCTGAACCATGATTTCCTCCGGCTGGCCGCCTTCGGTCTTGTAAACCTTCAGCGCACCGTCGCGGACGGTCGACATGAAGGGCGCGTGGCCCTCCAGCACGCCGAACTCACCCTCGGTGCCGGGGACGACGACCATGTGGACGTCGTCCGAGCGGACCAGGCGCGCAGGCGTGACGAGTTCGAAGTGGAGGGCCATGATGTCTTACGCTTCCTCGGCCAGCTTCTTGGCCTTTTCAACGGCTTCGTCGATGCCGCCGACCATGTAGAACGCGGCTTCCGGCAGGTGGTCGTATTCACCGTCCACAACCGCCTTGAACGAACGCACGGTGTCTTCGACCTGCACGAACTTGCCGGGGATGTTGGTGAACACTTCGGCCACGTGGAACGGCTGCGACAGGAAGCGCTGGATCTTGCGCGCGCGGGCGACGGTCAGCTTATCTTCTTCCGACAACTCGTCCATGCCCAGGATGGCGATGATGTCCTGCAGCGACTTGTACTTCTGCAGGGTTTCCTGAACGCGGCGGGCGACGTCATAGTGCTCCTGGCCGACGACGGCCGGGGTCAGCACGCGGCTGGTCGAGTCGAGCGGGTCAACGGCCGGGTAGATGCCCAGTTCCGAGATCGCGCGCGACAGCGTGGTCGTGGCGTCAAGGTGCGCGAACGAGGTGGCCGGCGCAGGGTCGGTAAGGTCGTCCGCGGGAACGTAGATCGCCTGCACCGAGGTGATCGAGCCCTTGGTGGTCGAGGTGATGCGTTCCTGCAGCGCGCCCATGTCGGTCGCCAGGGTCGGCTGATAACCCACCGCCGAAGGAATACGGCCCAGCAGCGCCGACACTTCCGAACCGGCCTGGGTGAAGCGGAAGATGTTGTCCACGAAGAACAGCACGTCCTGGCCTTCCTGGTCGCGGAAGTATTCCGCCATGGTGAGGCCCGACAGAGCCACGCGCGCACGGGCGCCCGGCGGTTCGTTCATCTGGCCGAACACCAGCGCCACCTTCGAGCCATCCGGGGTCGGGTTGCCGTCGGCGTCCTTGGCGATAACGCCCGCGTCGAGGAATTCGTGGTAGAGGTCGTTCCCTTCGCGGGTGCGCTCACCCACGCCCGCGAACACGGATACGCCGCCGTGGCCCTTGGCGATGTTGTTGATCAGTTCCTGGATGAGCACGGTCTTGCCCACCCCGGCGCCGCCGAACAGACCGATCTTGCCGCCCTTCGCATAAGGGGCGAGCAGGTCGATCACCTTGATGCCGGTGACGAGAATCGCCGCTTCGGTCGACTGGTCGATGAATTCCGGCGCCTTCGCGTGGATCGGCGCGCGCATGTCGGTGTTGACCGGACCACGCTCGTCGATCGGATCGCCGACGACGTTCAGGATGCGGCCCAGGGTCTGCGGACCGACCGGAACCGAAATCTGCGCGCCGGTGCTGGTCACGGGCTGGCCGCGGGTCAGACCGTCAGTCGAGTCCATCGCGATCGTGCGGACGGTGTTTTCACCGAGGTGCTGGGCAACTTCGAGAACCAGGCGGCTGCCGTTGTTCTCGGTTTCCAGTGCCGACAGAATCGCCGGCAGTTCGCCTTCGAAAGTCACGTCAACGACGGCGCCGATGACCTGGCTGATCTTGCCGGTCGGGGCGGCCTGGGTCTTGGTCTTGCTCTTGGCTGCGGTGGCCATGTCTCGTTCCTTGCCTAGAATTCAGTCAGATCAGAGCGCTTCGGCGCCCGCGATGATCTCGATCAGTTCGGTGGTGATCGCGGCCTGGCGGCTGCGGTTGTACTGGATGGTCAGCTTGTTGATCAGTTCGCCCGCGTTGCGCGTCGCGTTGTCCATCGCCGTCATCGACGCGCCCTGTTCGGACGCGGCGTTTTCCAGCAATGCCCCGAACAGCTGGGTGCGCAGGAAGCGCGGCAGCAACTCGGCGAGGATCGCTTCCTCTTCCGGCTCATACTCGACCACCGCGCCGGTATCGGCGGCAGCAATCTTGGGGGCGGGGACGGGGATGATCTGCTGTTCGGTCGGTTCCTGCACCAGCGCGCTGCGGAACTTCGAATAGAACAGGTGCGCCACGTCGAACTTGCCGGCTTCGAACAGCGCGACCAGTTCGTTCGCGATCTTCTCGGCTTCGGTGAAGCCCGGATCGCGCACGTCCGAGGTATCGAACATCGCCAGCACGGCCTTCGGGTATTCGCGGCGGATCACCGCGCGGCCCTTCTTGCCGACCAGATAGAACAGCACGGTCTTGCCGGCTGCTTCCAGTTCCTTCGCCTTCAGCCGGGCGGCCTTGACGATGTTGGCGTTGAACGCGCCGCACAGGCCCTTGTCGGAGTTGGCGACGACCAGCAGGTGAACCTGGTCCTGACCGGTGCCGGCCAGCAGCTTGGGCCCATTGTCACTCACGGTGACCTTGGACGCCAGGCTGCCCATGACCTCGGTCAGGCGCGCCGCATAGGGGCGCGCGGCTTCGGCGTTGGCCTGAGCCTTGCGCAGCTTGGCGGCGGCGACCATCTGCTTGGCCTTGGTGATCTTCTGGGTCGACTTGACCGAGTTGATCCGCCCTTTGAGTTCCTTAAGCGAGGCCATGAAGCCTTACCCCTTCAATCGGATCAGGCGAACTGCTTCGCGAAAGTGTCGAGCGCGGCAACCGTCTTGGCCTTGGCTTCGTCGCCAAAGTCGCGGGTGTCGCGGATCAGACCCAGCACATCGGCGTGCTTGTCGCGCATGAAGCTGAGCATTTCGGCTTCATAGCGAACCACGTCGGCGGTGGACACGGCGTCGAGGTAGCCGTTGGTACCAGCAAAGATCGACACGGTCTGCTCTTCGAACGGCAGCGGGCTGAACTGGGCCTGCTTCAGCAGTTCCGTCAGACGCGCACCGCGGTTGAGCAGGCGCTGGGTCGAAGCGTCGAGGTCCGAACCGAACTGGGCGAAGGCCGCCATTTCGCGGTACTGCGCCAGTTCCAGCTTGATCGAGCCGGACACCTTCTTCATCGCCTTGGTCTGGGCCGCACCACCGACGCGCGACACCGACAGACCGACGTTGATGGCCGGACGGATGCCCTGATAGAACAGGCCGGTTTCAAGGAAGATCTGGCCGTCGGTGATCGAGATCACGTTGGTCGGAATGTAGGCCGACACGTCGCCCGCCTGGGTTTCGATGATCGGCAGCGCGGTGAGCGAACCGCCGCCCAGCGAATCGTTCATCTTCGCGGCGCGTTCCAGCAGGCGGCTGTGGAGATAGAACACGTCGCCCGGATAGGCTTCGCGGCCCGGCGGGCGGCGCAGCAGCAGCGACATCTGGCGATAGGCGACGGCCTGCTTGGAAAGGTCGTCATACACGATCACGGCGTGCATGCCGTTGTCGCGGAAGAATTCGCCCATGGTCACGCCGGTGTAAGGCGCGAGGTACTGGAGCGGAGCCGGTTCCGAAGCGGTCGCGGCGACGACGATCGAGTATTCCATCGCGCCGTTTTCTTCGAGCTGACGGACGATCTGCGCGACGGTCGAGCGCTTCTGACCGACGGCGACGTAGATGCAGTACAGCTTCTTCGATTCGTCGGTGCCGGAGTTCGGGCCCTTCTGGTTGATGAAGGTGTCGATCGCGACGGCGGTCTTGCCGGTCTGACGGTCACCGATGATCAGTTCGCGCTGGCCGCGGCCTACGGGGACGAGGGCGTCAATCGCCTTCAGGCCGGTCTGGACGGGTTCGGAAACCGACTGGCGCGGGATGATGCCCGGCGCCTTCACTTCAACGCGCTTGCGCTCGGTATATTCGATCGGGCCCTTGCCATCGATCGGGTTGCCGAGGCCGTCGACGACGCGGCCGAGCAGGCCCTTGCCGACCGGAACGTCCACGATGGTGCCGGTCCGCTTGACGACGTCGCCTTCCTTGATCTCGCTATCCGAGCCGAAAATCACGACACCGACGTTATCGGCTTCGAGGTTGAGCGCCATGCCCTTAACCCCGTTCGAGAATTCGACCATTTCACCGGCCTGGACCTGGTCCAGACCATGAATGCGGGCGATACCGTCACCAACGGACAGCACCGAACCGACTTCCGAGACCTGGGCCTCGGTGCCGAAGCTGGCGATCTGGTCCTTGATGACCTTCGAAATTTCAGCGGCGCGGATTTCCATGTTCAGCCTTTCATCGAATTTCGTACGGGCCTTAGCCCTTCATCGCCTGGGCGAGAGAATTGAGTCGGGTGCGGATCGAGCTGTCGATCTGCGTGCTGCCGATGCGGACAACCAGCCCGCCCAACACTTCGGGATCGACGGTGGTCTTGATCTTCACGTCCTTGCCTTCGCGCTCCTTCAGCTTGGCGGCAAGCGCCTTGAGCTGGGTTGCGGTGAGGGCGTGAGCGCTGGTCACTTCGGCGGTCACTTCGCCGCGGGCGGCGGCGGCGATCGACGCAAAGGCCCGGACGACGTCAGGCAATGCAGCCAGGCGGCGGTTGTTGGCCAACACGCCCAGGAAATTCTTGGTGATCGGCGACAGGCCAAGCACGCCGACGATCCCGTCCATCACTTTGGCCGCATCGTCGCGCGATACGCGGGGGCTGTTGATCAGGGCCGAAAGATCGGCCGAGCTGCTGATTGCCTCGCCCAGCTTGTCCAGGTCAGATTCGACGGTCGCAACCGCCCCCTGCTCGCTGGCAAGCTGAAACAGCGCAGAGGCGTAGCGCCCTTGCAAGCTGGCCGTAATGCCGCCGGAATTCTCCACGCGCGTCGATTCCTTACCTCTGGTGGGCTGGGGCACAAGGCGCCATGCAAGAATGCACAACGGGCCCGCAGACGGGGGCGCGCATAGCGGCGATTGTGCATTGATGCAAGCTGGCGCTAGGACATTCCCGAATACGAACGCCGGAAAGGTGCCAAGATGGGTGAGATGATCCGCATTGCCATGGGCGATGGCTTTGAAATGCCATGTTATCACGCGATTCCAACGGGTAACCGGCGCGGCGGACTGGTGCTGGTGCAGGAAATCTTTGGAATAACCGACCATATTCGCGAATTGTGCGATGAATATGCCGCAGACGGCTATGAAGTGATTTCGCCCGGTTTGTTCGAGCGGGTCGAGCCCGGATTCGCGGCCGGGTACGCCGGGCCGGACTGGGAACGCGCGGTCAGGCTGGCGCGTGACGAACATGACTGGGATCGCGGGCTGGCCGATACGGCGCAAGTGATCCGCTGGCTAAAGGCGCGCGGCGGGCCGGTGTTCATCGTTGGCTATTGTTTTGGCGGTTCGGTGGCCTGGCGCATGGCGCAGATCTGCGATGACCTGGACGGGGCATCGAGTTATTACGGGGGTTATGTTGCCACCCGCTTTGCCGACGAAGCCCCGCACTGCGCGACGATCTGTCATTTCGGCCGCTATGATCCGCTGGTCGATTTCGCGCCGGTCGAGCAACTGATCGCCAAGCAGCACCCGACCGCGCAGATTTTCGTTTACGAGGCCGGGCACGGCTTCAATTCCGACCGGCGCAAGGATTATCACCCGGAATCTGCCGATTTGGCCAAGGAACGCACTTTGATGCTGTTTCGGGCGCTTGGCGGGTGAAGCCGTGGTGAGCCGGCTGGCGCATACGGATTACGATCCCGGCAAGCGGCACTAGCGGGGTGAGATGGCTGTGCGGCTGCCCTACCGGCCGCCGCGATAGCCACCACCACCGCCGCCACCGCCCGCTCCACGTCCGGGGCTTCCGCCGCGTATGACGCAGCGTTCAAACGCGGGCAGGTGGTTATCGCGCGAGGCTGATTGCAGCCGCGTCAACAGGTCACGGACCGCCGCATCGGCAACCGTCGGCAGCAGCTTGTCATAAAGCGCGATGTTCTCGATTTCGCCCTGAACGCCGGTCCGGCACGCTTCCAGCAGCGTCGCGGGAGCCTTGATCTTGCCGGCGTAGGGATTGGGGCCATAGGCCAAGCCGCGCCGATCCATCTCGGCCTTGACCATTTCCTGGTGGCGTTGCTCGGCCAGGATAATGTTGCTGAACGGGCGGACATCGCCGTGTTTGTCGAGCACCGCCTGATAGGTTGCCTCGGCCTTGTACTCGTCATCCAGCGCGGTCAGCAGAGCATCACGAACCGGATCACCGCTGTACTGACCCGATGCGGCGAAAGCCGTAGTTCCAGCAAAGGCGGCTGCGAGCAGGGCAAATTCGGAAAGTTTTTTCATCGGACTTCTCCTTACTTTTGTATATTAGCATATCCTGATAAAAAGTGCTTATGCTTTTTGGTCGCCGGTTGTCGCTGCGGTTTTGATCGCAAGGAGCGGGATGCAGTTCAGTGTGCCGTGCGTCAGGGATTGTTCCGAGCAGGAGCTATGCCATGATAGACACGATGATCCCCGACGCTGAAGCCTGGACCGCCGTGCTGGCGCGCGACCGCGCGTTTGACGGGCGGTTCGTGACCGGCGTGCTCTCCACGGGTATCTATTGCCGACCCAGCTGCGCGGCGCGGCACCCCCGGCGCGAAAACGTGCGGTTCTTTGCCGATGGCGCGGCGGCGCGGGCGGCGGGGTTGCGGCCGTGCAAGCGTTGTTCGCCCGATGACGTCTCGCGCGATGAACGCGCGGTGCTGGCCGCCATCGCGGCGATTCGCGCGGCGGAACAGCCGCTGGCGCTGGCGGCGCTGGCGGCAGAAACGGGTTATTCGCCCACGCATTTCC
The DNA here is from genome assembly GCA_041909515.1 of Novosphingobium sp. GTDB lineage: Bacteria > Pseudomonadota > Alphaproteobacteria > Sphingomonadales > Sphingomonadaceae > Novosphingobium. Next base: position 94,908 of record JAYRDH010000002.1, read on the forward strand.
AGCGGGTGTTCACGCGCCACACCGGCCTGTCCCCTGCCGCCTATGCCCGTGCCTTGCTGGCAGAGCGCGCGGCGGAGGCGCTGACTGGCGAAGGCAGCGTGACGGAGGCGATCTATGCGGCGGGCTATTCCGGGCCGTCGCGGTTCTATGCGGCGAACGAGGGGAGGCTGGGCATGGCGCCTTCGGCGTGGGCGAATGGCGGGCGCGGGGTGACGATCCGCTGGGCGGTGGTCGAAACAACGCTGGGGCCGATGCTGGTCGCCGCGACGGACAAGGGCGTGTGCCGCCTGTCGTTCGGCGAAGGCCGCGCGGCGCTGGAGGCGCGGTTTCCGCAGGCCGAGCTGGTCGAGGGCGGGGCGGAGTTTGCCGACTTGCTCAGCGCGGTGATCGCGGCGGTCGAGGCGCCGGGCGATTTTGCGCACATTCCGCTCGATGTGAAAGGGACCGCCTTTCAGGAAGCCGTCTGGCGCGAACTGCGCCGCATTCCACCCGGTGAAACGCGCTCTTACGCGCAACTGGCGGCGGCGGCGGGCAATCCCAAGGCGATGCGCGCGGCGGGCAGTGCCAACGGGGCGAACAACGTCGCGGTGCTGATCCCCTGCCACCGCGTGATCCGAACCGACGGCAGTCTGGGCGGCTATGCCTATGGGCTGGAGATCAAGCGCGCGCTGCTGACCCGCGAGGGCGCGCTGGATGACGAACTCCTCTAAGACTGGCACTTTGGGCAGGGTTGTTGCACGCGGATCGCCGGGTTAGGCTGCGCTAAACTGCTTGGGAGAGCACTGCGTATGCCCGTCATGACCCTGCCCGAAGGGGCCCCTGCCACTCTGCGCGAAGCCTTTGCCCATATCGGCACCGTCACCGCCCCCACCGTGCTGGACATGAAAGTCATGGTGCTGACCGAAGCGGCGGCGATGGCGCTTTACTACACGACTGCCGAAGGCACCGATGTGGCCGGGATCGTGGACTTGCTGCAAGCCAACGGACGCGAGGAAATGCTTCATGCCGAACGTGTGTCGGCGGCGATCAAGGCGGTTTCGGGCGAAGATTTCCCGCCGCCCCAGCCGGCGGACAATCCCTATCTGCAGGACGGTCTGGCCCCGTTTGCCCCGATCACGCGCGAAGCGCTGACCGGGCTGGCGCAGGGCGAGTTCGGCGGCGAAAAGCTGTATGAAACCTGGGCAGCGAACACGGCCAATGCCGAAGCGGCAGCGCTGTTCCTGTTGAACGGCAAGGAAGAGACGGACCACGGCAACCGCTTGCTGGCAGCGGCGGAGCTGGTTCCCGCCTAAACAAAGCTGTACGGATCAATATCCACGCCCACCCGCACGCCTTGCGGGAATTTCAGCCCGCCCAGCCATTGCCGGATGACGTCCTGCAACTGGGCGCTGCGCCGCGCGTTGATCAGCAGGCGATAGCGATAGCGCCCGCGCAGCAGCGATAGCGGGGCAGGCGCGGGGCCGAGGATCATCACATCGGGCAAGTTGGGGCGCGTGCCGCCGATGGCGCGGGCGGCATCGCGGGCTTCGGCCTCGTCCTCGCTGCTGACGATGATTGCGGCCCAGCGCCCAAACGGCGGCGCCCCGGCATCACGGCGCGATTCGGCTTCGGCGGCATAGAACGCATCGCGATCCCCGGCGGCGAGTGCGGCGATTACGGCGGCTTCGGGGTGGCGGGTCTGGATCAGGACTTCGCCCGGCTTTTCGCCGCGCCCCGCGCGTCCGGCGACTTGGGCGACTTGTTGATAGGTGCGTTCGGCGGCGCGCAGATCGCCGCCTTCAAGGCCCAGATCGGCATCGACCACGCCGACCAGCGTCAGTTCGGGGAAGTGATAGCCCTTGGTCACGAGCTGCGTGCCGACGATCACGTCGATCAGCTTTTCTTCGGCCGCCGCGACGAATTCGCCGATCTTTTCGGGCGTGTTGAGCGTGTCGGACGTGACGATGGCGACTCGCGCGTCGGGCATGATTTCCGCCACTTCGTCCGCGATCCGTTCCACACCGGGGCCGCAGGCGACGAGGCAATCAGGGGTGTGGCATTCCGGGCAGGCGTCCGGCACCGGCACTTCGTGGCCGCAGTGGTGGCAGGCCAGCCGCCGCGACAGCCGGTGCTCCACCAGCCAGGCCGTGCAGTTGGGGCATTGAAAACGATAGCCGCAGTGGCGGCACAGCGTCAGCGGGGCATAGCCGCGCCGGTTGAGGAACAGCAGCGATTGCTCACCGCGCTCCAGCCGCAGTTTCAGTTCCTTGACCAGCCGGGGCGACAGCCAGTGGCCGCGTTCCGGCGCTTCGCTGCGCAAGTCGACGATCTGGATGTCCGGCAATTGCGCCCCGCCAAACCGGCTGGGCAGGTCGATCTTCTTGTAAACCCCGCTTTCGGCCAGTTGCAGCGATTCGAGCGCCGGGGTGGCGCTGGCGAGGATCACCGGGATGCCTTCAAACCGCGCGCGGATCACCGCGACGTCGCGGGCGTTATAGCGCACGCCGTCATCCTGCTTGAACGACACCTCATGCGCTTCGTCGACCACCACCAGCCCCAGCCGCGCATAAGGCAGGAACAGCGCCGAGCGTGCGCCGACCACGACTTGCGCCTGACCCGCCACGATCGCTCGCCATGCGCGGCGCCGCTCGCTTTGCTTCAGGCCCGAATGCCACAGAACCGGCGGCACGCCGAACCGGGCCTCGAACCGGCGCAGGAAATTCTCCGTCAGTGCGATTTCGGGCAGCAGAACCAGCACTTGCTTGCCGGTATTCAGCGCCTCGGCCACGGCTTCGAAATAGCATTCGGTCTTGCCGGAGCCAGTGACCCCGTCGAGCAGGAAGGGCTGGAAACCGCCATCGCGTACCGCCGCGACGAAGGTTTCTGCCGCCGCCGCCTGCTCCGCGCTCAGGTCCGGGGCGGCGTGTTTGGGGTTGGCGCTGGGATAGGGGCGGTCGAGGTCAACCGTCACTGCTTCCAGCAATCCGGCGCTGACCATCCCGCGCAGCACGCCGTCCGATACGCTGGCCAGTTCCGCCAGCTCGCGGATCGAGGCTTGCTCCCCCTGCAAGGCATCCATTGCGGCGGCACGCTGCGGGGTGAGGCGCGCCGGTTCCACCCCGGTCAGGCGGTATTCGGTCGCAGTGCCGCCGCCGCGCAGCGCCGCCATCGGCCCCAACATCATCCGCGCGACCGAATTCAGCGGCGCGCAGTAATAATCCGCCGTCCATTCGATCAGCCGCCGCAAGGGCGCGGGCACGGGCGGCACGGGCAGCACTTCCAGCAGCGGTCGTAGCCGGCTGTCGGCCACCGTTTCGCCCTCCAGCCGGTCAGGTTCCCACACCACGCCGAGCACCTGGCGCGGCCCCAGCGGGGCTACGACCAGCGCGCCCAGCGGAGTCGCCATTCCATCGGGAATGCGGTAATCCAGCACGTTGAGCACGGGGTTGAAGACAAGGAGTCGGACGCGGTTCATCTGCGCCGCCTATATGAGGTCTGGCGCCGGGGCGCGCCAGTCTCGTCCACAGGTAAACAGTCTCGTTCACAGTAAAGGAGCCAGCCGATGCACAGCGCTGTTGAAAGTCTGATCCCTCGCCGCGCGTTTCTCGTCGGCGGAGCGGCCACCGGCGCGCTGATGCTGTCTGGTTGTCAGACCGGGCCGCGCTATAGCCTGGTCGAAGTGGTGCGCCGCCTGCTGCTGATGGCCTCCGACAATGCGCTGGCCAAGCTGACTGCGCCAGGCGGGTTCTGGGACAGTCAGGTGGCCCGGATCGCCTTGCCGGACCTGTTCGGCAGTCGGGGCGGGGTGCTGCAAGGCGTGCTGACGTCTGCCCCGTTCCGCGCCCGGCTGCACCGCGAACTCAACCATTTGGCCGAACGCGGGGCAGAGCGCGCCGCGCCAGTGGTGGCCGAGGTGATTCGCACTATTTCCATCGAGGACGCGCTGGCCCTGATCCAGGGCGGGCCGACTGCCGCGACAACCTATCTGCGCCAGCAGATGGGGCCGGGCCTGATCAACGCGATGATCCCCGGTCTGGCCGATGCAATCCGCGTGGCCGAAGACCCCATCGTCAGTCAGGCCATCGCCGCGCTGACGGGTGTGGATGTGGGCGCGGTGGCGCAATCGGTCGCCATCGGGGCGGACAATTCGATCTGGTATCAAATTGGGGTGGAAGAAGCCGCGATCCGGGCCAATCCGCAAGCGACGAACGATCCGATGCTGATCGCGGCGCTCAAGGTGCTTTAAGGACGGGCCTTGCTTTAAGGTCTAGGCCGGGGGGCAGGGCTTGCCTATAGCAGCTCCTGACTCGCCATCAGGAGCCTGCCCCCGTGAAGTTCTTTGCCGACACTGCCGAAATCGCCGACATTCAGGAACTGGCTGCCACCGGCCTGCTGGATGGCGTCACCACCAATCCGTCGCTGATCATGAAGTCGGGCCGCGATTTCATCGAGGTGACCAAGGAAATCTGCGCCATCACCACCGGGCCGGTCAGCGCCGAAGTCGTCGCGCTGGACCATGAAGGTATGATGCGCGAGGCCGAAATCCTGCGCAAGATCGCCGACAACGTCTGCATCAAGGTGCCGCTGACCATCGCCGGCCTGAAGACCTGCAAGGCGCTGACCAGCGAAGGCACCATGGTCAACGTTACGCTGTGCTTCTCGGCCAATCAGGCGCTGCTGGCGGCCAAGGCCGGGGCGACGTTCGTCTCGCCGTTCGTCGGTCGTCACGATGATAACGGCTTTGATGGCATGGCGCTGATCAGCGACATTCGCCTGATCTATGACAACTACAACTTCGCCACCGAAATCCTCGTCGCCAGCGTGCGCCACGGCATCCACGTGCTGGAAGCCGCCAAGATCGGCGCTGACGTGATGACTGCGCCGCCGTCCGTCATCAAGGGCCTGTTCAAGCACGTCCTGACCGACAAGGGCATCGAAGGCTTCATGGCTGATTGGGCCAAGACGGGCCAGTCGTTGTAACGGGGTGACTTTACTCGCCCGTCATGCTGAACTTGTTTCAGCATCCATCGGGCCGCTTGCCCGAAGACCGGCAGTCGACGCGCAAAGCGCGGTTACAAGGTCTGGCTGGCAGAGCCGTGGCGGTGGAGAGATGGATCCTGAAACAAGTTCAGGATGACGGTACAGGGTCAGGTCAGAGTTAGGTTTCACGAAGTCCATGTCAGACGAATCCCCCCTCGATCGCTTCAAGTCCGTGCTGGCGGGCACCGCGCGCGCGCTGTCGCACGATGCGGAGATCGAGGTGGCGTGGACGGCGGATACGCCGATCCAGAACGGCAAGAACTTTCGCATTCCGATGCCGTCCCGCAACCTGCCGCGCGAACAGGCGATGGAAGCGCGCGGCTTTGCCGACAGTTTCGCGCTGAAGGTCAAGCACCACAACGAGCAGTTGCACGCCAGGAACGCGCCTGCCGAACCCACCGCGCGGGCGTGTTACGACGCGGTTGAAGCGGTGCGGTATGAGGCGCTGGGGGCTAATGCCTATCAGGGGATGCGCGACAATCTGGACGCGGCGCTGATGGTGCGGGTCGGCGGCGATCCGATCACCCGCGCGGCGCGCCCCGATGAAGTGCCGATGTCCGCCGCGCTGTCCTTGCTGCTGCGCGAAAAGCTGACCGGCCAGCCGGTGCCGGAAGCGGCGCGGGCCGGGGTCGACATGCTGCGCGGCTGGATCGATGAGCGCGCGGGCGGCGATTTCGACGCGCTGGCTGCTTCCATCGACGACCAGAAGGCGTTCCAGAACCTGGCGCTTAACATGCTCCAGCACCTGGAACTGACCAAGGCCGAGCCGATGGAGCCGAGCACCGAGGAAGGCGAGGAACAGGACGGCGAAGACCAGTCCGAAGACCAGCCGGACGAGGGCGAAGCGGGCGAGGAGCAGTCCCCCAGCGAAGTCGCAGCCGAACCCACCGAAGGTGAGGACGACGGCGAGGGTGAAGCCGAATCCCAGATGGAGGACGATTCGGGCGAAGGCGAAGCCGGGGATGAGGGCGAGGAGGGCATGATGCCGGTCCGCCCGAACCGGCCGTGGACCGACATTCCCGCCAATTTCGACTACAAGGCCTTCACCGAGAGCTTCGACGAAGTCGTTGCCGCGACCGACCTGTGCGATGAGGACGAACTCAATCGCCTGCGCGCCTATCTGGATGCGCAGCTGAAGGGCTTGCAAGGCGTCGTCACGAAACTCGCCAACCGGCTCCAGCGGCGGCTGATGGCGCAGCAGAACCGCAGCTGGGATTTCGATCAGGAAGAAGGCCTGCTCGATGCCGCACGGCTGGCGCGCGTGGTGATCTCGCCGGGACAGTCGCTGTCCTACAAGGTGGAGCGTGACGTCGAGTTCAAGGACACGGTGGTGACCTTGCTGCTCGACAATTCCGGTTCGATGCGCGGGCGGCCGATTTCCATCGCCGCGATCAGCGCCGACGTGATGGCTCGCACGCTGGAACGCTGCGGGGTGAAGACCGAGATTCTGGGCTTCACCACCCGCGCGTGGAAGGGTGGGCAAAGCCGCGAGGCCTGGCTGGCCGGGGGCAAGCCGGCGCATCCGGGCCGCCTCAACGACCTTCGCCACATCGTCTACAAGAAGGCCGATGAGCCCTATCGCCGGGCCCGCAAGAACCTGGGCCTGATGATGCGCGAAGGCCTGCTAAAGGAAAACATCGACGGCGAGGCGCTGCTCTGGGCGCACACCCGCCTGCTGGCCCGCCCCGAAGACCGCCGCATCCTGATGGTCATCTCGGACGGCGCGCCGGTCGACGATTCGACCCTCAGCGTCAACAGCGCCGGCTATCTGGAACTGCACTTGCGCCGGGTGATCGACTGGATCGAAAAGCAGTCGCCCGTGCAGCTGGTCGCCATCGGCATCGGCCACGACGTGACCCGCTATTATCGCCGCGCCGTGACGATCATGGACGTCGAGCAACTGGCCGGGACGATGATCGAGCAGCTGGCAGGCCTGTTCGAGGACGAATAGGCTTGACCGGAGCGTTTAATCGCACGATTAAACGGGGATGAGCAAGAGCACCACCGTCACCGAAGCCGTCATGTCCCGCCGCTCGATCCGGGCGTTCAGCGACAAGCCCGTTCCTCTCGAAATCCTGCGGCAGGTCATGGAAACCGCGCGCTGGACCCCGTCCGGCTGCAACTTCCAGCCGTGGGAAGGCGCGATCCTGACGGGGGAGCCGCTGCGTCAGCTCCAGGAAAAGATGAAGGTCACGCCGCCGCAGGACCCCAAGGAATATTCGTGGAGCGATCCCGAAGTGATTCCGGAATGCCTGGCCCGGCTGCAACAGGTCGGCGCGGATATGTACACCGCGCTGCAGGTCGAGCGCGCCGACAAGGCGGGCCGCGCCGATTTCATGGCCCGCAACATCGTCTCGTTCGATGCCCCGGCCGTGCTGATGGTCTATTTCCCGCGCGTCATGGGCGCACCGCAATGGTCGGACGTCGGCATGTGGCTGCAAACCATCATGCTGCTGCTGCGCGAACAGGGGCTGGATTCCTGCCCGCAGGAATTCCTTTCGATGTATGCCAAGGTCATCAAGGACTTCCTGAACGTTTCGGATGAAAGCCACATCTTCTTCTGCGGGATCGCCATCGGCTATCAGGATGAGGAAGACCCGGTGAACCACTTCGACCGCAAGCGCGAACCGCTGGACGGCAAGGTCAAGTTCCTCGGCTTCGAATAAGGCTGCCGCCATGACCGTTTCCGATGCTGTCGCCTCGCGCCGCTCGATCCGCGCGTTTCTGGACCAGCCGGTCGACCGGGCGGTGCTGACGCGCGTGCTGGAACAGGCGCAGCGGTCGCCGTCAGGCGGCAACACCCAGCCGTGGAACGCGGTGGTGCTGACCGGTAAGCCCTTGCAAACGCTGCTGGGCAAGGTGGCGGAAGTAATCCCGCAGGGGCTGGCGGCCTATTCGCCGGAATACAACATCTACCCACCCGAACTGGACGGCGCCTATCAGGAACGCCGGTTCGGCGTGGGCGAGGCGATGTATACCGCGCTGGACATTCCGCGGGAGGACAAGGCCAGCCGCCTGAAATGGTTCGCCCGCAATTTCCAGGCGTTCGGCGCCCCAGTGCTGATGCTGGTCCACACGCCGCGCTATATGGGGCCGCCGCAGTGGTCGGACATGGGGATGTGGTTGCAGACCGTGATGCTGCTGCTGCGCGAGGAAGGGCTGGACAGCTGCGCGCAGGAAGCCTGGGCGGTCTATACGAAGCAGATCCGCGAATGCGTGGACATTCCGGATGACCATATCTTCTTCTGCGGCCTGGCCATCGGGCATGGCGACCGCAGCCAGCCGATCAACCAGTTTCCCGTGCCTCGCGCGCCGCTGGATGAAGTGGTGCGCTGGGAAGGGTTCTGAAGGTACTGACCCTCCACAGGCGCTTGTCGAAGGCGCGGGGCCGACTTATGGCCTCGCCGCATGACTGACGCTGCCCCCTTGAAGCTGTTCAACAGCCTGACCCGCCAGCTGGAGCCGTTCCAGCCCGTCCATCCGGGCGAGGCGCGCGTCTATACCTGTGGGCCGACGGTCTATAATTACCCGCACATCGGCAACATGCGTGCCTATGTCTTTGCCGACATTCTGGGCCGGACCCTGTCGTTCAAGGGCTACAAGCTGACCCACGTGATCAACATCACCGACGTCGGCCACCTGACCGACGATGCTGACGCGGGTGAGGACAAGATGGAAAAGATGGCGGCGCAGCGGGCGCAGTCGATCTGGGACATCGCGCGGCACTATACCGAGGCCTACTGGGCCGACATCAAGGCGCTGAACATCCGCCAACCCGCGCACTGGTCGATCGCCACCGATTACGTGCCGCAGATGATCGAATTTGCGCAGAGCATCGCGGCCAAGCACTGCTACGAACTTGATAGCGGGCTCTATTTCGATACCGGCTCGGTCGAGGACTATGGCCGACTGGCCCGCGCCCAGACCGATGAAGGTGAAGGCCGGATCGAAGCGGTGGAGGGCAAGCGCCACGCTGCCGACTTCGCGATCTGGCGCAAGACTCCGCCGGGAGAGAAGCGCCAGATGGAATGGGACAGCCCGTGGGGCCGGGGCGCGCCCGGCTGGCATCTGGAATGCTCGGTCATGTCGGGCCAGCTGCTGGGCTTTCCGTTCGACATCCACACCGGCGGGATCGATCACCGCGAAATCCACCACCCCAACGAAATCGCGCAGAACCAGGCGTTCTGCTGCGCGGGCGGCCTATCCGACCCGGCCAACAGCGGTGCGCGGGTGTGGATGCACAACAACTTCCTGGTCGAACGCAGCGGCAAGATGTCGAAGTCGAGCGGTGAGTTCCTGCGGCTGCAACTGCTGATCGACAAGGGTTATCACCCGCTCGCCTACCGGATGCTGTGCCTGCAGGCGCATTACCGCAGCGAGCTGGAATTCAGCTGGGACGGGCTGGCGGCAGCGCTGGTGCGGTTGAAGCGGCTGCTTATGGCGGTCGGCAATCTCAAAAATCAGGCCCAACCGGCGGCAGCACCGGGGGCGAAATTCGCGGCGTTCCTCGAACGCTTTGATGCCGCGGTGGCGGACGACCTTAACACGCCGGTTGCGCTGACTGTGCTGGAAGAGGTTGTGGCGCTGAAAAAGGTCGATGCGGGCGAGAAGCTGGCGGCTATCTCGGCGATGGATGCCGTGCTGGGGCTGGACCTGCTGGGGCTGGACCGCGCTGCGCTGCGGATCCGGCCCAAGGGTGCGAAAATCGATGAAGCGGACATCGAAGCCACGCTGACAGCCCGCAAGGCGGCGCGCGCGGAGAAGGACTTCGCCCGGTCCGACGCCCTGCGCGATGAACTGGCCACGCAAGGGGTCGAAGTGATGGACGGTGATCCGCTGGGCTGGGAATGGAAGCTGGGTAGCTGAACGATCCCGGCGCGCGAACCGGGACGCACCAACTGGGAGAATTGCTGATGACCGTCGCCGTGCTCAACGCCATGCTGAAGCCGCTGCTGGCAGGTCGGCTGCCGGATTGGCTGGACGTGCGCTGGTATGCGACCAAGGGCGAGGCGATGGAGCTGGCCCCGCAGGCCGAAATCGGCTGGTTCGACATGCACGCCAAGGAAGACATGGTCGAGGCGATTACCCGCGCGACCCGGCTGAAATGGCTCAATTCGATCATTGCCGGGCTGGATTTCCTGCCCGCTGACCTGCTGATCGAGCGCGGGGTGACGGTGACCAACGGCGCGGGGATCAACGCGCTGACTATTGCCGAATACGTGGTGATGGGAATGCTTTCCCGCGCCAAGGGCTACCGCGAAGTGGTGCGCGCGCAGGACCGGCATGAATGGTTGCGCGACGCCCCCGGCAAGCGCGAGCTGGCGGGCAGCAAGGCGTTGATTCTGGGTTATGGCGCAATCGGGCAACTGGTCGATGCGCGGCTGACCGCATTCGGGGTGGAGGTGACCAAGGTGCGCCGCAACGCCGGCCCCGGAACGCTCGGCCCGGATGACTGGCGGCCTCGTTTGCAGGAATTCGACTGGATCATTCTGGCAGTCCCGGCCACCCCGGAAACGGACGGCATGATCGGCGCGGCGGAACTGGCGGCGATGAAGCCGGGCGCGGAACTGGTCAATGTCGCGCGCGGGGCGGTGGTCGATCAGGACGCGCTGGTCGATGCGCTGCGCGCCGGACACCTGGGCGGGGCGTTTCTGGACGTGACCACGCCCGAACCGCTGCCCGCCGACCATCCGCTGTGGAGCTTCGACAATGTCGAGATCACGATGCACCTGTCGGGCCGCTCGCAGAACCTGATGATGGCGCGCGGGGCGGAACGGTTCCTTGATAATCTGGCGCACTGGCACGCGGGCCTGCCGCTGGAAAACCGCTTCGACCCGTCGCTGGGGTACTAGGCGGCGTGGAATGTGTCCACGCCGCCTAGGCGCGGCTATTTGGCGCGGTGATACCAGAAGTTCAGCGCGAAGCGGTTGTCCTCGAACTTGCCGCTGGGGCAGGACACCGGGCTGACCTGATGCAGCACGGTTGAGGCAAAGCAGACCATGCGGTTCTGCTGCGGCTCGATCGTCAGGCAGGCGGGGCCGCCGCCGAACGGGTGGATTTCCAGATTGCCGCCGCTGAAGCCCTTTGGCTCACGGTAAAAGTAATAGACCGCTGTCAGTACCCGGTCGCTGTCCTGCGTGCCGCGCCCACGCCCGGTATACGTATCAATGTGCGGCAGGAAGTACGCGCCATCGCCATGCGCGGCCAGTTCCACCTCGATCCAGCTGACGTCGAAGGGTTTGATCCCGGCGCCTTCGCACAACCGCGCGAAGTTATCGTCTGCAACCGCGCGGAATGCCTTTTTGAGCGGGCCGAGTCCGTCGGGAAGATAATGGCTGATGCGATAGTTATCGCGCACTTTCGCCTCACCCTCGACATGAACGCCGGACGAGATGAAGCCGGCCTCGCTGGCCAGCGTATAATCTAGCAACTGTCCATGCAGTGCATCAGGCAGAAACTGATCGAAGATCGCCGTGCGGGGCGTGGGGCCTGCCATTGGGTGTCTGTTCCTGCGCCTGAAGCGGCCCGGCCCATGCCGCGCGCGTGTGCGCGTTGAACATAGGCCGGAGCGGGCTGGTTCAGCAATCCTCCAGCAGCAGCAGCTCCACTTCGATCTGCAGGTGCGGCTGGGGCAGGGCGGTGTGTTCCACGGCGATCACGTTGGCATCGGCCACCAGTTGCCGGGGGATGGCAAATTCGTGGTCGGGCAGCAGGTCGATCAGGGCTTCCCCGGCGGCGACGGCATCCAGGCCGGTGAACGACAGGACAACGGTGTGGCGCGTGCCGGAAAAGGTCGCACTGGCCCAGCTGCGCTCGGCATGGCGGACCAGTTCGGCCTTGCCCTGGGCAAGTTCCAGCAGGGTGGACAGCAGCAGCAGCCACGGGCTGCGCCGGACAGTGGATTGCATGGCACGGGCGGTGGCGGGATCAATTTGCACGGGCTTCCTCGCTGTATATGTTCATGAAATGTTCTACGCGTGAGGCGGTCTTGGGGCGGGGGACGCGGCCATTGCGCAGGTCCTGGACAAAGCGCGGATCGTGCGCAGCCAGTCGTCCGAACTTGGTCCAGGACATTCCGGTTTCGCGCAGGAATTTCTCGATCCGGCGTATCAGCATGGGCACAGCTCCTCTGGTCTGGCGGGGCGATGGACGAATCGCCGCAGGAATTTCCCCACTAATTCAGGGCGAAATCCTACTTGTCTAGGAAAATTACATCACGTATAGGATTTTCATGGTTACCACCGATCCCAGGGTTCGATTGCTCGAACTGGCCACTGAGCGTGGCGCCAGTCTGTCTGGCCTGTCCGAGTTGATCGGGCGTAATTCCACGTATTTGCAGCAGTTCATCCGCAAGGGCAGTCCGCGCAAGCTGGAAGAGAACGACCGGCGCACGCTGGCGCGGTTCTTTGGCGTGACCGAATCGGAACTGGGCGGACCAGAGGAAAAATCCTCTGGTCTGGCGGGGAAGCCGGCGCTGAGCGAGTGGTGCGATGTGCCGCGCCTGCCGCTGGGGGCTTCTGCCGGGCCGGGGGCGCTGGCATTGGAAGAGCAGCCGATCGGCGCGTTCCGCTTTTCCGCGCGCTGGTTGCGCGAACAGGGGTTGGCCCCGGCGATGCTCTCGGCGATCCGGGTGGAGGGCGATTCGATGGAGGCGACCTTGCGTGACGGGGACGAGATTCTGGTGGATCGCACGCCCCGGCCCTTGCGTGACGGGATTCACGTGGTGCGCACCGGCGATGCGCTGCTGGTCAAGCGGCTGGACCTGGGGCGACCCGGCGTGATCGCGCTGGTCAGCGACAATCCCGCTTATGGCCGGATCGAACTGCGCCCCGATGAAGTGGAAGTAATCGGGCGGGTGGTCTGGAAAAGCGGGCGCCTGTGACGCGTTATCGGTGAAGCGCCTTCGGGATTGATTTGTCCGCGCCCGCGCGCCATTTCCCGGTGATGAGCGAAACCAACCAGTCCACGCCCGGCGACCCCCCGATGCGCGTGGGGATCATTCCCGTCACCCCGTTGGAGCAGAACTGCTCGCTGATCTGGTGTACCCGGACCATGAAGGGCGCGCTGATCGATGTTGGCGGCGATCTCGACAAAGTGCGCGGCGCGGTCGCCAAAGTGGGCGTGACGATTGAAAAGCTGCTCGTCACCCATGGCCACATGGACCATTGCGGCGCAACGGCGGCCTATGCCCGCGAACTGGGCGTGCCAATTGAAGGCCCGCACAAGGACGATATTTTCTGGCTGGACCGGCTGGAAGAATCGGGTCGGCAATACCGGATGCCGGCGGAAAACTTCGTCCCGGATCGCTGGCTGAAGGATGGCGATACCGTGACGGTGGGCGATCTGGTGCTCAACGTTATCCACTGTCCCGGCCACACGCCGGGGCATGTCGTGTTCCATCATCCGGAATCGCACTTTGCCGTGGTGGGCGATGTCCTGTTTGCCGGATCGATCGGGCGGACGGACTTTCCGATGGGCAATCATCAGCAGCTGATCGATTCGATCACGCAGAAGCTGTGGCCATTGGGCAATGACGTGACGTTCCTGCCCGGCCACGGGCCGACCAGCACGTTCGGCCGGGAACGGCAGACCAATTCGTTCGTCAGCGACTATATGCTGGCCTGATCGCCCCTCCCGTAAGGTGCGGGAAGGGCGATCAGCCAGGTTTTACAGATAGCCGAGCACGATCAGCACCGCAGCCGTCGCCAGTCCCAGCTGGGCCAGCATGGTGATCGCGGTGCCGAGCGAGCGGCCCACGGCAAAGCGCCCGCCGTCCATGCCCAGGCCGTGTGCCACACGGCCCAGCATGAACACCGCGCCGACCGGGGCGAGCCAGGCACCGCCACGCGCGGCGAGTTCGATCCCGCCGATCAACAGCAGTACCCAGGGCGTGTTCTCGACAAAGTTGAGCTGTGCGCGCATCCGCCGCTCAAGCAATTCGTTGCCGCCCGTGCCGATCGAGATCTTGGCCTTGGCGCGGACCTGGCCGCAGCGCAGCGCCAGCCAGAAATTGATGATCGCCGCTGCGGCAGCAAGTGATAAGGTCGTGGTGAGCAGCATGATTGGTTCCCCCGGTTTCGTTCAGTTGTCTCCAGGTGCCGCTCGGTGCTTGCAACCCGCGCCAAATTCGTTATAGGCGCGCCTTCGCTTCCGCCGACCCCCTGGGGCTCTGTGCGGACTTCATAGACGCCAGGAATTTTCAGGAACAGGTGCCGACATGGCTGTCCCCAAAAGAAAAACGACCCCCTCGCGCCGGGGCATGCGCCGCAGCCACGACTCGCTGACGCCGGCCGCATTCCACGAATGCCCGAACTGTGGTGAACTGAAGCGCCCGCACAACCTGTGCCAGGCCTGCGGTCACTACAACGGTCGTGAGATCGTTGCGGTCGGGCTCTAAGCCCAAGCCGACGGAAGGATTGAGCGCATGAGCCTGCCGCGTATCGCGATCGATGCGATGGGCGGCGATGAGGGCGTGCGCGTCATGATTGAAGGGGCGGCGCTTGCCCGGCGCCGCCACGACCGTTTCAAGTTCCTGCTGGTTGGGGATGAGGAGCGAATCCGCTCCGCGCTGGAAGTCCACCCCAACTTGCGGGCGGCCTCTGAAATCCTGCATGCCCCCGACGTGGTGAGCGGCGACGAAAAGCCGACCCAGGCGCTGCGCCGGGCCAAAACCACGTCGATGGGGTTGGCGATCAACGCCGTGAAGCAGGGCCATGCCGGGGCGGCAGTCAGCGCCGGTAATACCGGTGCGCTGATGGCAATGGCCAAGCTGGCACTGCGGACGATGCCTGGCATCGATCGCCCCGCTCTCTCTGCGCTCCTGCCGACGCTGGGCGACACCGACCTGGTGATGCTCGACCTTGGGGCAAACACCGAATGTGACGAACGCAACCTGGTGCAGTTCGCGGTAATGGGCGCAGCCTATTCCCGCATTGCCACCGGCCGGGCGCGTCCGCGCGTGCGGCTGCTGAACATCGGCAGCGAGGAAACCAAGGGCACCGAGGATATCCAGGCCGCCGCGGCCATGCTGCGCGAAGCCGCCGACAAGCTGTCGATGGCCTTCGATGGCTTTACCGAAGCCGACAAGCTGGGGCGGGGCGATGCCGACGTGGTCGTGACCGACGGGTTCTCAGGCAACATCGCGCTGAAGGCGGTGGAAGGAACTGCCCGGTTCGTGGCCGACCTGCTGCGCCGGAGTTTCGCCAGTTCGCTGCGGTCGAAGGTCGGCTTCCTGATTTCGCGGCCCGCGACGGAATTGCTCAAGCATCATCTGGATCCCAACAATCATAACGGCGCGGTGTTTCTGGGCCTGAACGGAGTCGTGGTGAAAAGCCACGGTTCGGCCAGCGCGCTGGGCGTGGCCAACGCCGTCGCGCTGACCGCGCGGCTGCTCGAAGAAAACCTGACAGAACGCATCAAGGCGGACCTTGCCCGGCTTGGTGCAGATAATTTCCGCAAGAGCGCGAAGGCAGCCGAATGACCCGCCGTTCCGTCCTGATCGGCACGGGCGCAGCCCTGCCGAAGCGTGCCGTCTCCAACGCCGAAATGGCGCAAATGGTCGACACCAGCGACGAATGGATTGTGGAGCGGACCGGCATCCGCAGCCGCCATATCGCGGGCGAGGGGGAAACGACCGCGTCGCTGGCCACCGCCGCAGCGCGGGCCGCGCTGGATTCGGCCGGCCTGACCGGCGATGCGATCGAACTGATTATCCTGGCCACCTGCACCCCGGATCAGACCTTTCCCGCCAGCGCGACGATTGTCCAGAATGCCATCGGCGCGAATGGTTGCATCGCGTTTGACGTCGCAGCGGTCTGTTCGGGCTTTCTTTATGCGGTCGGCGTGGCCGATTCGATGCTGCGTGCCGGGATGGCCAGCCGCGCGCTGGTTATCGGCGCGGAGACGATGAGCCGCATTCTTGACTGGGAAGATCGCACCACGTGCGTGTTGTTCGGTGACGGAGCTGGGGCGATTGTGCTGGAAGCGCGCGATGTGGCCGAAGACGGTCCGGGCTTGCTTGCGACCAAGCTGCATGCCGACGGCGCCCACAACCAGTTGCTGTATGTCGATGGCGGGCCGTCGACCACCGGCACGGCTGGCCATATCCGCATGAAAGGGCGCGAAGTATTCCGCCACGCGGTAGTCAACCTTGCCGAAGTTCTGGGTGAAGCCCTGGCCGAAGTTGGCCTGACGGCGGCCGATGTCGACTGGGTCGTACCCCATCAGGCGAACCAGCGGATCCTGGACGCAACTGCCCGGAAGCTGGGCCTTGCACCTGAAAAGGTTGTCGTCACGGTTGACCGGCACGCCAACACTTCGGCGGCATCGGTTCCGCTGGCGCTTGACACCGCGATTCGCGACGGCCGCATCAAGCCGGGTGATCTGGTGATCCTTGAGGCGATGGGCGGAGGATTTACCTGGGGCGCAAGCTTGCTGCGGGTTTGAATTGTTGCCGCTAACTGCCGGTTTTTGTGGCAGTTCCGTTGCATTCTGGTGTCAAATCAGTATCGTCCCGACTCAGTGGTCGCGCCACTGATAATGGGGGAGTGCGCACGATGCGCTCAATGAACACGCTGACCCGCGCAGACCTGGCTGAGGCGATCAATCGCAAAGTTGGTCTGTCCCGGTCCGATTCACTTGGCATGGTCGAATCGATCCTGAACCACATGTCCGATGCGCTGGAAGGCGGCGAAAACGTGAAAATATCCGGTTTCGGCACCTTCCTGCTGCGCGACAAGGGCGAACGGGTGGGGCGCAATCCCAAGACCGGTGTCGAAGTTCCGATTACCCCGCGCCGCGTCCTGACGTTCCGCGCCAGCCAGATGCTGAAAGAGCGCATTGCCAAAGGATAGCGCGCCACGATGACCAAGGTCGAGGGCCTGAAGGACGAGCCAGCGCGCGAGGCCGCCTTTGCCGATGGCAAGGACGCGGGGGCACTTCGCACGATCGGGGAAGTGGCCAAGGCCCTCGGCATTCGCCAGCACGTTTTGCGCTATTGGGAAGACCAGTTCCCGATGCTCAAGCCGCTGAAGCGCAGCGGTGGTCGGCGGTATTACCGTCCGGCAGATGTCGCCCTGGTCGAATCAATCGACCGGCTGGTGCATCAACAGGGATATACGCTGAAAGGGGCCTTGAAGGCTCTGCAGGATCAGGGCGACGCGGCCGCCAGCCCGGTGCCGGCACCTGGCAACGGCGCCGACCCGGCATTGACGGCGCCTGTTCCATCCTTTGCATTCCGGGCGCGATTGATCGCCCTGCGGACAACCCTGGTCAACGCTCTGCATGAAAGTTGAGCAACTCTCGCCAAGAGGCGCGTAACATTCTATCCCACTTCGCAGCAGGAGTGAGGACGTTCCCATGACCCAGAATTATGACGCTGACCTGTCGCTGTTCATTGGTGGCAGCTGGAAGGTTGGTGAAGGCCGCGATCTGTTCCCGGTGGTCGATCCCGCGCGCGGCGAAACGATTGCCGAAGTGCCCCTGGCCACCTCCGCCGATCTTGATGAAGCGCTGGCGGTTGCGGGCAAGGCCTTTGTCAGCTGGCGGAACACCGCACCGGAAGCCCGCGCCGCAGTGCTGAAAAAAGCCGCCGCGCTGCTGCGCGACCGGGCCGATGCCATTGCCCGCATCCTGACGCTGGAACAGGGCAAGCCACTGGCCGAAGCCCGCGCAGAAGTGGTCAGCAGCGCCAGCTTCTTTGACTGGTGCGCGGAGGAAACCACGCGCATATATGGCCGCGTTCTGGTCCGCCCGACGGGGCAGCGCTCGCTGGTGATCAAGCAGCCGGTTGGCCCGGTGGCGGCGTTCAGTCCGTGGAACTTCCCGGTTTACCTGATGGCGAAAAAGCTGGCCCCGGCGCTGGCGGTTGGTTGTTCAGTGATTGCCAAGCCGCCAGAGGAGACGCCGGGCTGCACCGGCATGCTGGTGCGCGCGCTGGTCGATGCTGGGCTTCCCGACGGCGTGGTGCAGGTGGTCCACGGCGTGCCCGATGCGGTCAGCCGCCACCTGCTGGCATCGCCGGTCATCCGCAAGATCAGCTTTACCGGCTCAGTCCCGGTCGGGCGGCACCTGCTGAAACTGGCGGCCGATGGCCTGAAGCGCACGACGATGGAACTGGGCGGCCATGCCCCGGTGCTGGTCTTCGACGACTGCGATCTGGAAAAGACGCTGGACATGGTCGTACCGCAGAAGTTCCGCAATGCCGGGCAGGTCTGCGTCAGCCCGACGCGGTTCTATGTGCAGGAAGGCATCTATGACCGGTTCCTGGCCGGATTCGCGGCGCGGACCGCACAGGTGAAAACCGGGCACGGGTTGGATGCCGACACGAAGATGGGGCCGCTGGCCAATATCCGCCGTCCACAGGCGATTGCCGCGCTGGTCGAGGATGCGCAGGCCAAGGGCGCGCGCGTTCTGGCCGGGGGCAAGCGCGGCAACGAAGGGTTCTTCTTCCAGCCGACCTTGCTGGCCGATGTGCCGGACGATGCCGACATCATGGCCAGCGAACCTTTCGGTCCGGTGGCGGTCGCCGCGCCGTTCAGCACGCTGGAGGACGCGATCCAGAAGGCTAACCGGCTGCCTTATGGCCTCGCCGCGTTCGCTTTTACCGAGAACATGCGGCAGGCGAACCTGCTGGGCGATGCGATCGAAAGCGGGATGGTCGGGATCAATACTTTCGCCATCAGCATGGCCGACGCGCCGTTTGGCGGGGTGAAGGATTCCGGCTTTGGCAGTGAAGGCGGGATCGAGGGGCTGGACAGCTATCTCGTTACCAAGGCGATTCACACCGCCTAGAGTCTTGTTCCACTTACGTGGGAGCGGCACCGGCCCGCTCCCCCGCCCGACCACCCATAGGGTACTATCGTCGGGTGGTCGGGCGGGGGCGAGGGCCAGTGCCGCACCATTCGGTCAGTGCGGCTGGATCAGCCGCGCTGCGGTCCCAGTTCCGGGTCCAGATCACGCGGGCGGGTGAGGTGAACCAGCCGCCCGCAGCGGTCGGCAAGGTCGCTCCACCGGGCGATGTCCAGTTCCAGCACCGCAAAGGCGGCAGTCGGGAACTTGGCTTCGACCACATCGCGCAGCGGGCAGGAGCCGTCATCGGGGACCAGATCGAAAATCAGGTCTTCCAGTCCCGGATTGTGGCCGACCATCAGGATTGCCTGCGGATCGCCGTCCTGTTCGCGCAACAAATCAGCCAGCGTCGCGCTGCTGGCCAGGTAAATGCGGCGATCCCAGTTGATCGCGATCGGGCGCTGGGCGGCCTGACAGGCGATCTCGATCGTTTCGGCGCAGCGGATCGCGGGTGAAGCGATTACCCGGTTCCACGCGACGCCATGATCGCGGATGTGTCGCCCCATCACGGCGGCGCCGGTCCGGCCGCGCTCGTTCAGCGGTCGGTCGAAATCGCGGGCGCGCGGATCGTGCCAGTCGGACTTGGCATGGCGGAACAGGCCGAGGATTTTCACGAGTTGCTCTCTGTCTGGACGGACTTGCCAAAAGCACCAGTGGCGACCCGTTGTAAAGCCTGCTCCAATGTCAGGCGTGTGACGGGCGTTCCGGCCGGGAACGCCGACAGCAACCGGCTGGGAAAGGCAGACGACAGCACCACGAAATGGCCCGAATCTTCACGGCTGCGAATCAGCCGCCCGAACGCCTGCGCCAGCCGGGCGCGGATGATCCGGTCGTCATAGGCCGATCCGCCCCCCGCCAGCCGCCGGGCGCGGTGCAGGATCGATGGTTTGGGCCAGGGCACCTGCTCCATCACCACCAGCCGCAGCGAATGGCCCGGCACGTCCACCCCGTCGCGCAAGGCATCGGTGCCCAGCAGCGAGGCGCGCGGATCGTCGCGGAAGATGTCGACCAGCGTGCCGGTGTCGATCGGATCGACGTGCTGGGCATAGAGCGGCAGGCCCGCGCGGGCGAGTCGGTCGGCAATCCGGCCATGCACCGCGCGTAGCCGCCGGATCGCGGTGAACAGCCCCAGCGCGCCGCCGCCTGAGGCCTCGATCAAGCGGCCAAAGGCCCCGGCAAGTGCCGCTACGTCACCTTTTGGCACATCGGTGACGATCAGCACTTCGGCCTGTCCGGCATAATCGAACGGACTGTCGAAACTGGACAGGCGCGGGGCAAGCGCCAGCGCGTTGGCCCCGGACTTCGCAATCGCCGCGTCCCAGTCATTCCCGTCGCGCAAGGTGGCCGACGTGATCATCACCCCATGCGCCGGTTCCAGCACGACTTTAGCAAACGGCTTCATCGGATCCAACCAACGGCGATGAATGCCGATGTCGAATTCGCGCGCGTCGCCGCGCTCGACCGCCAGCCAATCGACGTATTCCGGATCGGCCGGGCCGCCCAGCCGTTCGAGCAGCGCTTCCCAAGCAGCCAGCAGGTCGATCCGCCAGGTCAGCGAATGGCGCGCGCCCTCGATCCGGGCGCGGCCTGGACCATCGAGCCAGTCGGGCGGCTCGCTGAGCAGTGCCTCCAGCCGGACCCCCAGCCGGATCAGCGGTTGGCGCAGCGCGGCCAAAGCGGCCTGCGCGGCCCCCGCGCGTTCGATGAACGGGCCGTCCAGTTGTGCGGCTTCGGTTTCCAGCCCATAGCCGGCTTCCTGCCCGCCGCTTTCATCGCGAGCGTAAACCGTGGCGCGAACGGCGGCGAGCAGTTCCTCCAGCGGACCGAAGGGCGCGCCTTCGGCGAGGCGTTGCAGCCAGCCATCGCCGGGCAGCGCCTCTGCCGCCTGCCGCGCGGCGGAAATCGCCTTGGCCCCGGCCTCGTCATAGCTGGCGAGGTCCGCCAGCCGCGCGGCAAGGCCGCGGCGGCGGCCTTTCGATCCGCGTTCCGGGCCGATCACCCAGCGCCGCAGCTCGATCGTTTCGGCCCCGGTCAGCGCGGCGGCGAACGTGGAATCCGCCGCTTCGAACACATGGTGTCCTTCGTCGAACACGATCCGGGTCGGGCGCTGGGCGGCCTCACGGCTGCGTGCGGCGTTGACCATGACGAGCGCGTGGTTGGCAATCACCAGGTCTGCCTGCGCGCTGGCCCGCGCGGACCGTTCGATGAAGCATTTGCGGTAATGCGGACACCCCGCATAGACGCATTCGCCGCGCCGGTCGGTCAGGGCGGCGATCCCGCGCTGGCGGAACAAAGTGCCCAGCCAGCCGGGCAGATCGCCGCCGATCATGTCGCCGTCCTGGCTGTAGGCGGCCCAGCGCGCGACCAGTTGCGCCATGATCGCAGCGCGCCCGGTGAACCCGCCCTGCAGCGCATCTTCCAGGTTGAGCAGGCAAAGATAGTTTTCGCGGCCCTTGCGGACCACGACTGGTTGAGAGCCATCGGCGCGCGAGGCTGGCCAGGCGCGGCGGCTTTCACGGCGCAACTGGCGTTGCAGGGCCTTGGTGTAAGTTGACACCCAGACCGTCCCGCCGGATTGCTCGGCCCAGAGCGAGGCCGGAGCCAGATATCCCAGCGTTTTGCCGATTCCGGTTCCGGCCTGGGCCAGCAGCAGGTGCGGCAGGCCTTCCCGGCGGCGGGGGCCGAACACGTGAGCCGCCTCGGTCGCGTAGGCTTGCTGGGTGGGGCGGGCTTCGGCGCCACTGCCGGTGAGTTGCGCGAGGCGGGCGGTAACTGCCTCCGGTTGCAGCTCGACCTGTCGGGGTTGCGCTCGTTCTGGCGCTTCTTCCCATTCCGGCAGGCGGGCAAACAGCCAGCGTTCCGCGCGCTGGGGGGCAGCGATCCGGGCAGTCAGCAGCGGCGCCCAGGTCCAGCGCAGACGGGCCAGTGATTGCAGCGCGCTCCACGCGCCCTCGCGTTCCTGCCAGTCCTTGCGCTCGCAGACGGTGAGCAAGGCTTCGGCGGCTTGCTGGAGCAGCAGTGGAATCGCATCGTCCCCGTCCGGTTCCGGCAGGTCGAGCGCATGGGCAAGCCCCTTGGCTGTCGGCACCACGAACCGCGCGGGGTGGACGAAGGCGAACAGTTCCAGCAGATCCAGCCCCGACAGATCCGGGTATCCCAGCCGGGTGGCGACCAGCGGTGCGTTCAGCAGCAGCAGCGGGGTATCCGCTGCCGCGACAATGGCGTCGCCCTTGCCGGTGCCGCGCGTGTTGCCCACCCCATCGCGCAGCCAGCAGCCACCGTGGCTGGCATGGAGCGCGGGCAGGGGAAGAGCCGGGATCATTGCGGAATCAGGGCGGGATCAGGGCAGGGCGGGGTATCGTCCATCCCGCTGCGTTAGAACGGAACTGGAACGCGGGGCAAGCCGAGCCTTATGCTTATTCTCAACGTTTCCAGATCGTCTGCCCTTCCTTGATCGTTTCCAGCACCTTGATGGAGCGCACTGCATCAACGGGAATGGCCAGCGGGTTGCGGTCCAGCACCACGAAGTCGGCCAGCAGGCCTGGCTTGATCCGGCCCTTGCGGTCTTCCTCGAACACTTGCCAGGCCGGGCCGGTGGTGAGGGCCTGTAATCCTGCATAGGCGCTCAGCCGCTGGTCCGCGCCGCTCACCACGCCTGTCAGCGATGTGCGCGCCATCGCACTCCACAGCTGGGTGAACGGATCGAGCCGGGTGACCGGGAAATCGCTGTGGTTCGAAGGGTGCAGGCCGGCTTCTGCCGCAGCTTTCAGAGGACTGATGAAATCCACCACTTCTGCGGGAAAATTGGTGCGGTGGGTGTCCGCGAAATAGAGCGTGTGGTTGGTGAAATAGGCTGGACCGACGCCGATCCGGGCATAGGCCGGCAAGTGATCGCGGCGCTGGAACTGCGAGTGGATCACCACTGGTCGGCGGTTGTCGACGGCCTTGATCCCCAGCGCGTCGAACCCGCGCAGCGCCATATCGATGGCGGCATCGCCGTTGGCATGGGTGAAAATCTGCCAGCCGCGCGCGTGGACCTTGCGCGCCATGTCCTGAAAACTGGTTTCGCTCATCACCGGCTCACCGTGCCAGGGATGCTTACCCTCACCGGGCGAACCGCGCGCGTAATCGCGGGTGAAGTAGGCGGTGCGCGCCTGGGGGGAGCCATCGAGCACGAACTTGATGCCCTGCAGCTTGAACCGCCCCTGATACTGGCCGAATTTCAGGTCCGGTTGGGCCAGCACCCAGTCCAGCGTGGAGTGAAACGGCAGCGCCGCCAGGTCGATCCGCAACCGGTCGCGGGCGGGTTGGCTCATCAGGAATTTGAGGTCGGGCAGCTGGGTGCCGCCTTCCTGCGCGTGGGTGAAGCCTTCGCGGGCGTAGCGGGTTTGCGCGGCGTCGAGGGCGGCGAGTTTCTGGGCCTCGGTCGGTTGGGGCAGTTTGGGCATGATCAGGAACAGCGCGCCTTCGAACAATAGTCCGCTCAGCTTGCCGTCCGGCCCCTTGGGCATGATCCCGCCAGCCGGAACCGGGGTGTCCTCCGTGACACCAACCGCGTCCAGCGCGGCACTGTTCGCGACCAGACCATGCAACGAAACGTGGAGAAGGATCACCTTGCGGTCCGGAAAGGCACTATCCAGCTCGGCACGGGTCACGTGGCGGCGTTCGGCCAGCGCTTCCTCGTTATATTGCCAGACCACGACCCATTCTCCGGCGGGGATTTGACGGCGGTCCGCCTCGGCCCTGACCGTGGCGATCAGGCTGGCGGCATCCGTCACCGGGGGCAGGGCGGGGTCCGACAGGTCGATCCCCCCCGCCGATTGCAGTGCAATGGCAAAGTGCGAATGCGCATCGATGAAGCCGGGCAACATCGTGGCGCGGCGCAGATCGTGGCGGACGGCATCCTTGCCCGCGATGGAGCGGGCCTTGCGCTCCGGTCCGGCGAACACGATCCGGCCATCGCGCGCGACCACGGCATCGACTGTGCGCGGGGCGGGGCCGTCCATCGTTATGATCGTACCGTTGAACCACAGGCTGGCCGGGGCTGGTGCGTCCTTGGCATTGCCTACCCCGGTCGCGGCGAAAGCCAGCAGCGCCGCACCGGCGCCAAACATGATCCGCTTCATCGTTCCTGTCCCACTTGTCTGTTTGCCGGGACGATAGGGCGCGGGCGTGGCTTTTGCCTAGCGCAATTGACAGTCGGGATCATTCGTTTGGCACGGAGGGTTAAATTCCGCGTCCGCCTGCCGCTCTTAGTCCCGACAGCGGCGCCGGTGTTCAACGACCACCCCCGGAGCCGACAGCAAGAAGGGGTAACGACATGACCGTAATCAACACCAACATGGGCGCAATCCGCGCCGCCAATTCCTCGACCTCGGCCAGCAAGATGCTGGGCACGGCGATGGAACGCCTGTCGTCGGGCAAGCGCATCAACGGGGCGAAGGACGACGCGGCGGGCCTGGCCATCGCCACCACGATGACTTCGCAGGTGCGCGGGATGAGCCAGGGCATCCGCAATGCCAACGACGGGATTTCGCTGGCCCAGACCGCCGAAGGTGCGCTCTCGGAAGTCAGCAACATGCTGCAGCGGGTGCGGGAACTGGCGGTGCAGTCGGCCTCCGGCACGTATCAGACTTCGGACCGCACCTACATGCAGTCGGAAGTCACCGCGCTGACCGAACAGATCTCCGATGTGCTGACCGACACCAAGTTCAACGGCAACACCCTGTTTTCGACCACGGCGGGCACCGATGTCACGTTCGACATCCAGACCGGCTCGGAATCCGGCGAAACGATCACCCTGACCAGCAGCGCGATTGACGGGACCAACATTTCCGCCACGGCGCTGGACGTGACGACCGCCGCACTGGCCAGCACGACGATGGACAACGTCGACCTGGCGCTGGCCGACGTCAACGCGTCCCGCGCCGGGCTGGGTGCCGGGCAGAACCGCCTGGAATCGGCGATCAACAACCTGACCGGTAATGTCACCAACCTGTCGGACGCGCGTTCACGGATCGAAGATGCAGACTATTCGGCAGAAACCACCGCGATGGCCAAGGCCCAGATCCTCAGCCAGGCGTCGACCGCGATGCTCAGCCAGGCCAACCAGAGCCAGCAGAACGTCCTGTCGCTGCTGCGCTAAACCGCTCACCTTCTCCTTGGGTGCCGATTGCCGTCCTGCCTGTGGGCAGGGCGGCATTCGTGCTTTTGCTTGCGAAAATGGCGCATCTCCGCAAAAGGCCGGGGCATGACTGATACCGACATGCACACCATCGCACAGGTTTCGAAGGCTTGGCCGTTCGAGGAAGCCCGCAAGTTGCTGAAGCGGTATCCGGACGGTAAACCGGATGGCACGCCGATGCTGTTCGAAACCGGCTATGGCCCGTCGGGCCTGCCGCACATTGGCACGTTTCAGGAAGTGCTGCGCACCACGCTGGTGCGCCGCGCCTATGAAGTGCTGAGCGGCGGCAAGCCGACCCGGCTGGTGGCATTTTCCGACGACATGGACGGGCTGCGCAAGGTGCCCGACAATATCGAGAACAAGGCGGTGCTGGAAGCCAACCTGGGCAAGCCGCTGACCCGCATTCCCGACCCGTTCGGCACGCACGAAAGCTTTGCCCACCACAACAACGCGATGCTGCGCGAATTCCTGGACCAGTTCGGGTTCGACTATGAATTTGTCTCGGCCTCTGACCGCTACAATTCCGGCGCGTTCGACGATGCGCTGCGGAACGTTTTGCGCCATTTCGACGCGATCATGGGCGTCATGCTGCCGACTTTGCGCGAAGAACGCCGCAAGACCTATTCCCCGGTCCTGCCGGTCAGCCCGACCACGGGCGTGGTGTTGCAAGTGCCGGTCGAAGTGGTCGATGCCGACGCCGGGATCGTGCGCTTTACCGACAGTGACGGCACCGTGGTTGAGCAATCCATTCTGGGCGGCCGGTCGAAGCTGCAATGGAAAGTCGACTGGGCGATGCGCTGGGTCGCGCTGGGCGTCGATTATGAAATGTGCGGCAAGGACCTGACCGACAGCGTCACGCAAAGCGGCAAGATCGCGCAAGTGCTGGGCGGGCGCCGTCCCGAAGGGCTGATCTATGAGCTGTTCCTGGATGAGAACGGCGAGAAGATTTCCAAGTCCAAGGGCAACGGGCTGACCATCGAACAATGGCTGACTTATGGCAGCGAAGAAAGCCTGGGCTTCTACCTGTTCCGCGAACCCAAGAGCGCGAAGCAGCTGCACGTCGGTGTCGTCCCCCGCGCGGTCGATGAATACTGGCAGTTCCGCGAAAAGCTGGCGAGCCAGCCGATCGAGCAGCAACTGGGCAACCCGGTGTGGCACCTGCTGCGCGCCAATGGTGAACGCAGCGGTGCGGGCGAGAAGCTGCCGGTGACCTATGGCCTGTTGCTCAATCTGGTTGGCGTGCTGGGGCCGCACGCGACCCATGCGCAGGTCTGGTCGTACCTTGGCAACTATGTCGAGAACGCCGATCCGGCAGCGCATCCCGCGCTCGATACGCTGGTTGGCTGCGCGCTGGCCTACAACCGTGATTTCATCGCGCCCACGCTGAAGCGCCGCAAGCCGGAGCCGAACGAGGCGTTGGCGCTGGCCGCGCTGGACGAGGAACTGGCCGCAACATCGGACGATGTCACGGCGGAAGAGCTGCAGAACATTGTCTATGAAATCGGCAAGGACCCGCATTACGGGTTCGAGCAGCTGCGCGACTGGTTCAAGTGCCTGTACGAAACCCTGCTCGGTTCCAGTCAGGGACCGCGCATGGGCAGCTTCATCGCGCTCTATGGCCTGAACAATACGCGCCAACTAATTGCCGAGGCTCTCGCCTGATCGTGGGTTGAGCGTTACCTCTCTACTTGGCCCGCCGCTGCGGAATAACCGTGTGCCGGACAAGGGCTGGGTGAGAGGACAGCATATGGCATCCGGACAAGTGGTGCGAATTGGCGGAGCCAGCGGCGCGCTGAATGACAGCGTGATTGCGGTGCCGCAGTTGCTGCGCGTGCCGGACCTCAACTATCTGGCGTTCGATTACCTTGGCGAAGGGGCGATGGGCATCTTTGCCCGCCTGAAGCAGATGGATCCGGCGTCCGGTTTCCTGCCCGATTTCGTCGATCTGCATATCGGTCCCTACCTGGCGGAGTTGAAGGCGCGCGGGATCAAGGTGGTGGCGAATGCGGGCGGGCTGAACCCGGAAGGGCTGGCCGCTTTGATCCGCACGCGCGGGGCAGAGCAGGGGCTGGCGCTGAAAGTCGCCACGGTATCGGGCGATGACATTCTGCCATTGACTGCAACGCTGCGCGCCGAGGGCGTGCGCGACATGTTCAACGGGGCTGAATTGCCGGAGCGGCCCGGCAGCTTCCACGCCTATCTGGGCGCGTTCCCGATTGCGGCGGCGCTCGCTGCCGGGGCGGACGTGGTGATTACCGGGCGGGTCGCGGACAGTGCGCTGATCCTGGGGCCGCTGATTCATGAATTCGGCTGGGGTGCAGACGATCTGGATTTGCTGGCGGGCGGCACCGTGGCGGGTCACTTGCTGGAATGCGGTGCGCAAGTGTCGGGCGGAACGTTCACGGACTGGCAGGACGTGCCTGATTGGGCGGAAATCGGCTTTCCGGTGGGCGAGTGCCATGCCGACGGGACGGTCGTTATTACCGTTCCGGAGGGCACCGGCGGGCTGGTTTCGGTCGGCACCGTGGCAGAGCAATTGCTTTACGAAGTCAGCGATCCGCAGGCCTATATCGTGCCGGACGTGGTCTGCGATTTCAGCGGGATCGTACTGGAACAAGTCGGGCCGAACCGCGTGCGGGTGTCGGGCGCTAAAGGCTATCCGGCGACTGACAGCCTGAAAGCCTGCGCGACGTTTGACGCGGGCTGGCGCTCGGTCGCGCTGATCCCGGTGACGGGTATCGACGCCGTTGCCAAGGCCGAGCGGCAGGCCGAGGCGCTGCTGCGGCGGTGTTCGCGGTTGCTGGCTGAGCGCGGATTGCCCGATTATACGCTGACCCATGTCGAAGTGATCGGCACCGAAACCGCCTATGGCCCGCGCCGTCAGACTCTTGCCCCGCGCGAGGTGCTGCTCAAGATCGTGGTCGATCATGCGGATATGGGTGCGGCCATGCAGTTCGGGCGGGAACAGACCACCGCGATCCTGAACATGGCGCAGGGTACCTCGATCGCGCCGATCATTGCCGCCCCGCGCGCTTTCCCGCTGACCGATATGGCGTTCTGCCTGATCGGGCGCGACCGGGCGCAGGCCGTGGTGCGGCTGGATGGGGCAGACGTGCCGTTCACCGCGCCGCCGCAGGGCGGGTTCGATCCCGCCGCGATTGTTCGCGCGCCCGCTCCGGCCGCTGCTGCAGAGCCGGGGACGGTTTCTGTGCCGCTGATCCGGCTGGCCTGGGCGCGCAGCGGGGACAAGGGGCGGCTGTTCAACGTGGCGGTGATTGCGCGCGAGGCCGAATACCTGCCCTATTTGCGCGCAGCGCTGAGCGAGCAGGCGGTGGCCGACTGGTATCGCCACTTGTTCGACGATCCCGCCACGGGCCGCGTGGATCGCTTCGACGTTCCGGGTGTCCATGCGCTGAACTTCGTGGTCCACGATGCGCAGGGCGGGGGGATCAACGTATCGCCGCGGCTGGATGCGGCGGCGAAATCGATGGCGCAATTGCTGCTGGAAATGCCGGTGCCGGTCCCCGCCGCACTGGCCGCGCAAGTGGGAGAATGACGATGGCCGATGCAGATACGCCCTATCTGGCGCGGGGAATCCGCAACGTGGAGACGGCCAGCTCGGTGCTGGTCAGTTCCTCCCCCTATCTCAACGATCCGCGCCTGCGCGACTGGGTGGCGACCCAGTTCCTGCGCAAGAGCGGCAAGGACCGGCCAACCTCCGCCGATACCCATGCGCTCTACCCGATCCTGTTCGAAGTCCTGCCGCTCGACCGGATCGAGGAGCTGTTCACGCAGGAGCGCAAGCGCTGGCCAGAGCTGGATGCGTGGTTCAACGCAGGGTTTTCCTCCGACTTCACGATTGCCCAGTTGCTCGATTATCCGCAGGGATCGCTGGGCCACACCTTCGGACGCTACCTGAAGGACAACGGGTTCGAGATCGACATCGTCCCCCGGTTCGAACCCAAGAGCCAGTTCCAGTATTATTCGCTGCGTAGCGGCCAGACGCACGATCTGGAACACATCGTCTGCGGCGGCGGGTTCGACATTATCGGGGAACTGGTCCCCTATTGGGGGCGGCTGAGCAACGTGCCGCGCTTCCTCGATCCGGAACTCGTCCAGCTGATCAACGTCGGACAACTGCTCGGCGCGCTGCGGCTGGTGACACGGACCGGGCTGCATTATCAACAGTCGTTCCCAAAAGTCATGGAAGCGATGCGCGCAGGCATGGATGTGGGGGAACAGTCCGGCCCCTATTTCATGGCGAAGTACGAGGACGTGTTCCACCTGCCGATCCCGGAAGCGCGCGAAGCGCTGGGCATTCGCGGCGTGAGCGAAGTGGACAGCGCGGCGCAATCGCTCGTCTGGACCGAATACAGCTAACGCTGGCGGGTGATCCAGCCGCGTACTTTTGCTTCCAGAATTGGCAGGGGCAGGGCGCCGCTGCCCAGCACCTGTTCGTGGAAATCGCGGATGTCGAAGCGCGCACCCAGTGCGGTTTCGGCTTCGCTGCGCAAGTTCTGGATCGTCAGCGCGCCGATTTTGTAGGACAGCGCCTGCGCAGGCCAGGCGATATAGCGTTCCACTTCGGCCGTCGCATCGGTGCGGCCCATGCCCGAATTGGCCAGCATATATTCGATCGCCTGATCGCGGCTCCACCCCTTGGCGTGGATGCCGGTATCGACCACCAGCCGCATCGCCCGCAGCATTTCATCGTCGAGCGTGCCCCAGTGCTGCAGCGGATCGTCGTATAGCCCCATCGCGAAGCCTAGCGTTTCGGCATAGAGCGCCCAGCCTTCGACATAAGCATCGTTGCCGCCGAAGCGCTGAATGTCGGGCAGCGAGGTATCCTCTTGGGCGCGGCTGATCTGGAAATGGTGCCCCGGTGCGCCCTCGTGCAGGTACAGCGTGGTCACCCCGCTCAGGAACCGGCTGGGCAGGTCATGGGTATTGTACCAGAAGATCCCCGGCCGCCGCCCGTCCGCGCTGCCCTGGGTATAGCTGCCGCCCGCCTCATACTGCGCGCGGTAGGCGGGGTAGGGCTGGATCACCAGCGGGGTGCGCGGCAGGCGGTGGAAATAGCGCGGGGCGAGCGCCTCAACCTTGCGCGCGACGTCGGCATAGCCGCGCGCCAGTTCGTCCTCGCTGGTCGGGTGAAAGCGCGGGTCCGTGCGGATGTGCTCGAAAAAGGCCTTGAGATCGCCCGTATAGCCCAGCCTTTCCCGCACGGCGTCCATTTCGCGCTGAATGCGGGCGACTTCAGTCAGGCCCAGCGCGTGGACTTTCTCCGGCTCCAGCTTCAGCGTTGTCTCGCGCTCGATCAGCTTGCGATAGAGCGCGTTGCCGCCCTTCATGCCGCTTAGCCCCACGCTGTCGCGCGCGGCGGGCAGGTATTCGTCGTTCAGGAAATCGCGCAGCCGGCGATAGGCGGGGTACAGGTCGTCCCGGATCGTTGCCGCATAGGCGCTGCGCAAGGGTGCACGGCGGCTGGCCGGGACGGTATCGGGAAAGCTGGTGACCGGCGCATAGAACGGCGATTGCTCTGGCGGATGGGCCAGCAGCGTGTCGATCTGCGCGATCATGTTGCGCACGGTCAGCCGGGTATCGACCACGCCGCTGTCCAGCCCCTGCCGGAACCGCAGCACCGCGTTGTCCAGCACGGTCGCGAAGGCGCGGTTGACGCCAAGGTTGCGGCGATAGTCCGCTTCGCTTTCAAACGGGATCGCCCCGTCGCGGGCCAGCAGCGCCGGGAATTCCATGTGCAACCCGCCAAAGTGTTCCAGCGGGCGTACCGCTGTCAGCGCGATCAGGTCAGGCCGAAGCCAGTCCTGCTCCTCGCGCTTGGCAGCCAGAAATGCGTCATAGGATATTCGCCGTTCCGGGCTGAGCGCGGCCCGGTCGATCCGTGCGAGCGCCTCCAGCGTGAGGGCACCCGATTTGCGGGCCGCGCGCAGCTGGGCATCGGTGAAGATCTGCGCCAGCTCATCTCCGCTGACCGCCCCGCCATGGAACAGCGCTCCCAATGGATCGACCGCCATGGCCCGGCGGCTGTCATCGCGCATCACCGCCAGCAGGCGGCCATCCTCCGCACTGGCCTGCGTGGACGTCTGCGTGGGCACGCGCGCGACGGCGGCCTGCGGGTGCAACGCCAGCAGCGCTGGCAGCAGGACCGCGCGCAAGGCGGTGCGGATCAGCCCCATTTGCGGACGCGATACCACTTGGTGATGATGTACTTTACCCCGCGCACCACCGGCGTCCCGGCATGGATCGTATCCTGGTTGAGCGAACCGTCGGGCGCGGCGTTGTTCCACACGATCAGCGCGCCGCGCTGGGGCGGGATCGACACGCCGATATTGGGAAATTCGGTCTGCCCGCCTTCCTCGACGTCGTTGAGGTAAATCATCGCGGTGATGCAGCGCTGCCCGCCGCGCTTTGCTTCGACCTTCCAGTACGGCGCCTTGGTCCAGAACCAGTCCATGTGCGGCTTGAATTCCTGGCCTGGTGCATAGCGCTGGCCCTGCATCGTTTCCCCGTTTTCGTGGGGGATGCCCAGCAGGTCGTCGATCCGCCGTTCGATCATTTTCACGAAGCTGTCGTTGCGATCGACATCACCGGAATAGCTGGTGCGCCAGACTCCTTCGTAGCCATGGTCCAGCGTGTCGGACGGCCGCGCGGTGCGGTCCACCATGGCCATCAGTTCATCACACTCGGCCGGACTGACGAAATCCGGAATCGCCCAGATTTCGGCGGTTTCGACCGGAACCTTCTCCGCCAGGGGATCAGCAGCCAGTCTCCGCCGCACGTGTGCCCCCACGCGCAGCAGCGCGACCTTGTCGGGGTTGGGGCAGGGGGGGTATTGAAACAGGCTCATGGCGAAAGCACTATCCGCCTTGCCGCGCAGGGCAAGCGAAAGCTGGACCGATGCGGGGGAGAGGCTGACAACAACCTTGCGTGTCGTAGCGGAATGCGGCAGCTTCGGTGGCATGAGCACCACTGACGCACAGGCCCGCTATTCGCGCGGGGCCATCGCCCTTCACTGGATCATCGCCCTGCTGATCATGGGCAACTTCATCGGCGCCTGGGTGTCGGAAGACATGCCTCGCCCCGAAAAGATGGAACTGATGGGCTATCACAAGGCGTTCGGGATGCTCATCCTGGGGCTGACGGTGCTGCGCCTTGTCTGGCGGTTGACGCACACCCCTCCACCCCTGGAGGAAACGCTGAAGGCGTGGGAAGCCGCGCTGGCCAAGGTGACCCATGCCTTGTTCTACTTCCTGATGCTGGCAGTGCCGATGGCCGGCTGGGGGCTGCATTCCGCGTTCAGCCAGGGCAAGCCGGTCAGCTTTCTGGGATTGTTCGATATTCCGGCCCTGCCCGTGAGCAGCGACAAGGCGACGACTGGCCTGTTCCATGAACTGCATGAAGTGTTTGCCGCGTCGATGCTGCTGCTGTTCGTGTTGCACGTGGCGGCGGCGCTGAAGCATCATCTGATCGACAAGGACGGCACGATGCGGCGCATGGCGCCCTGGATGAAGTGATGCAGATCAGGGCCCGTTCCGCAAGGGATCCGGACCCTGATCGTTGCGGATCTTACCAGAAGAAGTCGTGGATCACGTCCACCACTTCGCCGGAATAGATGTTCACCAGCAAGGCATCGTCATAGTACCGGACCCAGCGGTACGGCCCGTAAACGTCGGGCAGGTGATACTGCCAGGGATCGTTGATCCAGTAACGGCTGCTGAAGAACAGGCTGTCGAGGAAGAAGCCGATGCTCAGCCGCCGATAGGAATAGTTCCGATACGGCGAATAGTACGACCCCAGCCGATAGATCGACGGATGTGTCCGGCGATAGGAAGACCAGTTATAGCGGCTGTTGTCGCGCCAACGGTTGTCCCAGCGGCGGTAGTCGCGACCATCGGCATAACGATCCCGGTTCCAGCTGTTGCTGCGATAGCGATTGTCGTCGCGGCGGCGATCGTCGTCGCGCCAGTTGTCGCGCCGGTCATCGCGGCGCGTGTCATTGCGCCAGACGTCTGCCCCGGTGCGGCGCTCGGTGCTGCGCCAGCCGTCGCGGCGGTCGTCGCGGCGGTCGTCGCGTCCGCTGCGTTCGGTGCGGCGTTCGCGCCGGTCGTCATTGCCGTACGTGCCGCTGGTGGCCGTGGCGGTCCGGCTCCAATTGCCGCCAGGTGCCGACCGCGCAGCTGGCGCGGGCGCAGGGACGGGTGCCGGGATGGGCGCACTGGCCGTGGCCGCTCCGTTGCCGCGCCAGTCGCCGCGTGCGCCGCCATTCCAGGTAGCGCCGCTGTCACCGCGCCCGCGCCAACTGCGCGCCGTTTCGCCACTCCGGCGGTCGCCCATGGTGGCGGTTGGCGCACTGACCGGGGCCGGGGCCGGGGTGGCCACGGGGGCGCTTCGCGTCGTCGGGCGCGCCCAGCCTTCGCCACCGCCACTGCGGCGTTCCGCCGGCGCGGAGCGCTGCGGCGGCTGATAGCTGCCGCCGATGTTACCGCGTGCCTCGGCATCGCCGCGCCGCCAGCCGGGGCCGCCGCGGCCGTCGTCCTGCGCTGCCGCGAGGCCCGGCAGGGTCAATGCGGCAAATGCCATGGCCAAGGTCGAAATGCGGCCGAACTTACCAAGAGTCTTGACGGCCATGGCCGTATCTCCATCCCATCGCGCCGCACCATCGGCGGCGACCATGGGCCATCGCTACCCGATTCGCGCTGTCGCCACGGTGAATGATTTGGTAAGCTTTCTGTTCAGGTTTGTATCCAATATGCTGAATGAAAATTCCTTGGGCCTGCACGACGTGCTGCTGGATGTTTCGGCCCGGCTGGGTGCAGCAGCGCGCGATCGCAAGTCGCCGATGCACACGCCGGTCATCGGCACGGCGGATGGCGATCTGCGGGTGATGGTGCTGCGCGCGTGCGATCCCGATCTTGCCGCGCTGCGGCTGCATACCGATGCCCGCAGCCCCAAGGCGGCGCTGATCGCAGAGCGCCCGGAAATGGCGCTGCTGGCTTATGATCCGGCCGCCAAAGTGCAGATCCGCGCGCGCGGGCTGGGCCGGATCGAGCGGGAGGGATCGGTTGCGGACGCGGCCTGGGTTGCGGCTACGCCCTTTGCGCGGCGATGCTATCTGACCAGCTCCGGTCCGGGGAGCGCGGCGGACGGGCCGTTGTCAGGGCTGCCGCCCGAACTGGAAGGCGTTTGCCCGACCGAGGAGCAGTTGCTCGCCGCGCGGGATAATTTCGCCGTGCTGCTGATCACGCTGACCGAGCTTGACTGGCTATACCTGGCCCATAACGGACATCGCCGCGCGAAATTCTCGCGCGGCGATGCGGGGCAGCCGTGGCAGGGGACCTGGGTGGTCCCCTGACCGGTCAGCGCGTCAGTTTCTTATAGGCCAGGCGGGTCGGGCGATCCGCCGCATCGCCCAGGCGGCGGCGCTTGTCTTCTTCGTACATCGCGAAGTTGCCTTCGAACCATTCGACGTGGCTGTTGCCTTCGAATGCCAGGATGTGCGTGGCCAGACGGTCAAGGAAGAAGCGGTCGTGCGAGATGACCACGGCGCAGCCCGCAAAGTTCTCGATCGCGTCTTCCAGCGCGCCCAGCGTTTCGACGTCAAGGTCGTTGGTCGGTTCGTCAAGCAGCAGGACGTTGCCGCCCTCCTTCAGCATCTTGGCCATGTGGACGCGGTTGCGTTCACCGCCCGACAGCTTGCCGACGTTCTTCTGCTGGTCCTGGCCCTTGAAGTTGAACGCGCCGACATAGGCCCGCGTGCTGGTGTCGTGGCCGTTGACCTTCATGTAGTCATGCCCGCCGGAGATTTCCTCCCAGACGTTGTTGGCCGGGTTCAGCGCGTCGCGGCTCTGGTCGACATAGCCCAGACGCACTGTGCTGCCGATCTCGATCGTGCCGGTATCGGGCTGTTCCTGGCCGGTGATGAGCTTGAACAGCGTGGACTTGCCCGCGCCGTTCGGCCCGATCACGCCGACGATGCCGCCCGGCGGCAGGATAAAGGACAGATCCTCGAACAGCAGCTTGTCGCCATAGGCCTTGGAAATGCCCTTGGCCTCGATCACCTTGCCGCCCAGCCGCTCCGGCACCTGAATGACGATCTGGGCCTTGCCGGGGGTGCGGTTTTCCTGGCTGGCGACCAGCTGTTCGAACTTGGAAATACGCGCCTTGGACTTGGTCTGGCGGCCCTTCGGACCCTGCCGGATCCATTCGAGTTCTTCCTTGATCGCCTTCTGGCGGCCGGATTCCTCGCGGTCTTCCTGCTCAAGGCGCTTGGCCTTCTTTTCCAGGTAGGTCGAATAGTTGCCCTCGTACGGGAAGTACTTGCCCCGGTCGAGTTCGAGGATCCAGCCCACCACGTTGTCGAGGAAGTAGCGGTCGTGGGTGATCATCAGCACCGCGCCCGCGTATTCCTTCAGATGGTTTTCCAGCCACTCGACGGATTCGGCGTCAAGGTGGTTGGTCGGTTCGTCCAGCAGCAGGATGTCCGGCTTCTGGATCAGTAGCCGGGTCAGCGCGATGCGGCGCTTTTCACCGCCCGAAAGGTTGTCGACCGCCCAGTCGCCCGGCGGGCAGCGCAGCGCTTCCATCGCGATTTCCAGCTGGTTGTCGAGCGTCCAGCCGTCCACCGCGTCGATCTTTTCCTGAAGGGTGCCCATTTCTTCCATCAGGGCATCGAAGTCCGCGTCTTCCGGCGGATCGGCCATGATGTTCGAGATTTCGTTGAACCGATCGACCAGGTCAGCCGTGACGCGCGCGCCGTCCTTGACGTTTTCCAGCACGGTCTTGCTGGTGTCCAGTTCCGGCTCCTGCTCAAGATAGCCGACGGTTATGTTCTCACCCGGCCAGGCTTCACCGGTGAAATCGGTGTCGATCCCGGCCATGATCTTGATCAGGGTGGACTTGCCGACGCCGTTCGGACCGACGATGCCGATCTTGGCGCCCTGATAGAACTGCAAGCTGATGTTGTTCAGCACCGGCTTGGGCGCGCCGGGGAAGGTCTTGGTCATGCCCTTCATGACGTAGGCGTATTGGGCGGCCATGGGTTCCTCTGGAAAATGCGGGTGGCAACACAGGTTTGCCGCGCCCTCTACAGGTCAGGGGCGGGCGGAGCAAGCTTGGCCGAATGGGGTTTGGGCAGAGATAGGCCGAGAGGCGGGATTGGCAAGGGGCAGACGGGACGATAGCAAGCAGGATATGACCAAGCTCAAGACCATGCTCGCCCTTTCCGCCGCCCTGCTGGCGACCACTGCCCAGGCCAATGCGCCCGCCGAATCCGTCGCCTGGACGATCACGGCCGACCTGACCACCGAAGTCGGCGCCCGCCTCGCCGGGACCGACCGCGAAGCCGCCGCGCGGGACTGGGCAGTCGCCCGGCTCAAGGCGCTGGGGCTGGCCGACGTGCGGGTCGAATCCTTTACCATTCCGGGCTGGGTGCGCGGGGCCGAGGCCGCGCGGCTGACCGCGCCCTATCCGCATCAGCTGGCGATCACCGCGCTGGGCAACAGCGCGCCGACCCCGGCAGGCGGGCTGACCGCGCCGCTGGTCTATTTCCCGACGTTTGAGGCGCTGCGCGCCGCGCCGGATGGCTCGCTGAAAGGCAAGATCGCGTTCATTGACCATGCGATGCAGGCCACGCAGGATGGCTCCTCGTATGGCCCATATGGCCAGGTCCGCCGCGCCGGTCCGGCGCTCGCCGCCAGCAAGGGCGCGGCGGGTGTGGTCATTCGCTCGATCGGTACGGACCGGCATCGCAACCCGCATACGGGTGGCACCGGTTGGACTGCCGGCGTCACCGCCGTGCCGGCAGGCGCGGTGTCCAATCCCGACGCTGATCTGATCGCCCGGATTGCCCGCACCGGCAAACCGATGCAGATCAACCTGGTGCTGGAAGGCAAGCCGGTCGGGCCGCTCCCTTCCGGCAACGTGATCGCCGAACTGCCGGGCCGCGACCCCGCGCTCCCACCGATTCTGGTGGCTTGCCACCTGGATAGCTGGGACCTTGGCACCGGGGCGTTCGACGATGCGGCTGGCTGCGGCATCATCACCGATGCGGCCCTGCGCGCGCAAGTGGGCGGCAAGCCGCTGCGGACGATTCGCGTGCTGTGGGCCGGGGCCGAGGAAGTCGGCATTTTTGGCGGCAAGGCCTATGGCGAGGCGCACGCTAACGAACCCCATGCGCTGGCGATGGAGAGCGATTTCGGTGCCGACCGCGTCTGGCGCGTCCAGTTCAATTTCGCCCCGGCCAACGCCCCCCTGGCCGACCGCATTGCCGCCGCGCTGGCTCCACTGGGCATCCACCGCGGCACTGAAAAGGCCACGGGCGGAGCCGACGTGACGGCGATCATTGCCAAGCAGAAGCTGGCCGTGGTCGATCTCGACCAGGACGGCACACGCTATTTCGACCTGCACCACACGCCCGACGACACGCTCGACAAGATCGACCCGGTCCAGCTGGAACAGAACGTCCAGGCCTGGGCGACGGTGTTGAAGATCGTCGCGAACGAGGCGGGAGCGCTCAGCGGAAACTGATGGAGAAAAATGGTCGGGGAGACAGGATTCGAACCTGCGACCCTCTGCTCCCAAAGCAGATGCGCTACCAGGCTGCGCTACTCCCCGACCCTGGTTTCCGGTCCGGCGCGGGGCCGGGCTGGGTGTTGATGGTGGGCCCGGCAGGATTCGAACCCGCGACCTAGCCGTTATGAGCGGCCAGCTCTAACCGCTGAGCTACAGGCCCATACCCGCCATCAGATGCGGGGCGTTAGCTTGGCTGCGCGGCTGTGGCAAGCTCGACCGAGTGCATGATGTCCTGAACGTTGCTGGCAGCCACGCCGCGCCGGCGCAGATAGGCGAAAACCCCGCGCCACCAGTCATACAAAGCGTCCAGATCGTCCTCGGTCTTGACGTAAGGGGTATATCCGGGCGCCAGCGAGGGGCTGTGAAAGCTGAACACCAGCACGGGCAGCCCTTCGTCGATGGCGATGTCGATGCCGCGAATCGCTTCGTCCAGCGTGACCCCTTCTGGCGTGAGTGGGATGCGTTCCAGCATGCCGATGCGGGCCAGCGCGCCGCGCAGCTGGGGCGTTCGCCACAGCTTGGGATAGAGCCACGGTCCAAGCTGCCGCAGGATGCCCCAATAGACCGAGGTGAGGGGCAGTTCCATCAACCCGTTGCCGCGATCGAGCCAGTACGGGGTGACCGGATGGTCGCGGTAATTGGGGCCGCCGCCTGTGCTGTAATCGAACCGGGCGCGCACCGAGGAGTCGATCGCCACGCCATGTTCTGAGAGGATTTCCGCCGTGTTGGGTCCTGTGCCATAACGCCCGGCGCGATAGATCAGCGGGGTCGCGCCAAAATTCTGCTCGATCGCGGTATGGAGGCGGCGGAACTTTTCCCGTTCCAGCGCTTTCGGCAGATTGCCGGCGAAACTGTTGAACTGGGTCACCTCCTCGTCATGCGGAGGACTGACCCAGGGGTGCAACTGTACGCCCACTTCGGCGCGGCCGGCCATGATGGCCGGGCGCAGGATCTCTGCGGCGAGCGGCGAAGTGGCGATCGGGTAGTCTATCAGGTAGATCGGACAGACGCCCTGCGCCTCGCAGAATTCCTGGAACTTGGCGAGCCGGGCAATGGAATGCAGGGTATGGCCGGATTTGCTGATCGGCTTGGTCCAGTCGAATTCCTCTTCGGTGTCGACTGTCAGGATAAAGCGCTGCCCGAAGCCCGGCGCAAACCGTACAGGGGCTGCCCTGACCGGGGTTTCCGGGATACGGACTTGCGCCAAGTTCTTCATACCTCAAAAATTTTATTGCAGGTCAGCCTGTTGCAAGGCCTTCTTTACTATCGGTATGATTGTGTGCGGCCGGGGTCAAGCCCGGCAGTTCCAGCCGCAGCCGATCCTTGCTGCGTTCCAACCGACCGCCAGCCGCCTGGGCCTCGGCCCGAACCAGCCGCAGCGCGAAGCCGACCCCGAACACGCCTGCGGCGATCACTTGCGGGATACTGCCGGTGGCAGCCGCGAAGAGCGCGGCATCGTTCTTTGCGGCCAGCACGGCTGGCAGGGCGACAGTCAGCCGGATGCCGGTGCCCTTGCGGCGCAGGCGCAGCTTGAGCCGTTCGCCAGGAGCCGCGGTCCCGGCAAGCGTGGCCAGCAAGCGCCAGACCATCCGCTCCACTTCGATCCGGGCAAGCGGCAGGGTCAGTTCACCGTCCTCCTGGCGCAACTCAAATCCACTCCCGCGCGACCGGGTATGGGCGTCAAGCTGGGCGACGGTGCTGGCGACGACTTCGTCCAGCCGGGTCTCGCCGCTCTCAAGTTCGAGTACCTTGCTGTCCAGCCGGGCCAGGCGCTCAAGCTCCTCGAACGCGGCCAGCATCCGGGCGGCATCGCCCGCGATTCCGGCCGCCAATGCCCGGTATTCGTGGGGCGTCGGGCCGAACAGTTGTTGCTGGATCACTTCCGCGAAGCCCTGAATTGCGTTCACCGGCGTGCGCAATTCGTGGAGGGCCTGGCGCAACCGTTCCGCCTCGGTATCGCGGGAGGAGGCGACCGCGCCGATAGTGCTGCTGACCGGGCGGCGCATTCTTCCGCGATAGCCGGCAAACCGGCCGTTCAGGGGGTCGAATGCGGGGACCGCATCAACCTGCCAGTCACCGGCGATGACTGGCGCGCCGGCGATCCGCAATCGCCCGGCGCGCAGCGGCTGCAAGCGGCGCATGGCCAGCGCCAGTTCAGCGCCACTGCTGGCCGGGCTATCGGCACCGCGCGCGCCCAGCAACAGCCCGACGGTCATCGGCGCGACCCCCGGATCAGCCCAGACAATCCGCCCGCTGGTATCGGTGGCAAAATCGAAAGCGCGCACGTTCGGGGGCGGGGCAAGGGGCGGCTCCTCACCCAGCGGCAAGCGCGGGGAATCCGCGCGGACGGCACCATCGGTCTCCTGCTTGGCGCGCCGATAGGCCTCGATCTTGCGCACGATGGCACCAATTCCGTCCAGCGGCGATGGGGCCGGTTGGGACGGCAGGGTGTCTTGGGGCGGTAGGGCGTCTTGGGGTGGCGACTGTTCGGGTAGCGCCGGCGTGACCGGTTCGGCCCGGCTGTCAGCCGGGGGCAGGGCACGTTCGCCAATTCCCAGCCGGGCCAGCAACTCCTCGACCCGTGGTCCAAGATCGCGGCGCTGGCGCAGATGGCGCCGCGCCGGCACTGGCAGTGCCGGGATCAGGTCCAGCCACTGTTCCTCGGCCAGCTGCGCATTGGCGATGGCGCCGGCGGACTGGGCAGGGTCCGCCTGGGCAAGGGCCACGACCAGCCGGGGGGAGCGCAGGCGCAATCCGCAGTCGCCCACAATGGCCGTGCGGATTTCAGGTGGAATGATGCGCGTCAGCTCTGCCAGGCGATCATGGGCGGCATTGACCTGCGGCCCGGTCGCATCGGCGGGCAGGGTTCCCAGCAGGTCCAGCAACTGCCGGAACTGAATGCGCGACGTCACCGGTCCGTCGGCGCGGCTGCGCAGTACGGTGGCCAGGCGGTCGTCGAAATGCATCGTGGCTCCGGTCGTTCAGGTGGTCTGCCGCAGCGGCGCGCAGCATGTCAGGCAACGGCATACCAGAGCGGCAGGATTGCGGAAGCGCATGCAGGTGATGCGTTGCAAAGTGGGACAATTGCGATATGAAACAATAAAATTATCTAGCCTTGGTATAGATAGCTGTGAATATTGCCCTTCGTGGGCATTGTGCTGCCTGTTTGGGCACGAAAGAGTGGGGCTGATGGCAAATCTCGATTCAATCGACCGGCGCTTGCTGGCCGAACTTCAGGACGAAGGGCGGGTCACCAACGTGGAACTGGCCAACCGCGTCGGCCTGACCGCGCCCCCATGCCTGCGCCGCGTCCGCGCGCTGGAGGAATCTGGCGTGATCCGCGGCTATCATGCCGATCTGGACGCCTCCAAACTGGGCTTTGCGATCACCGTGTTCGCGATGGTCAGCCTGAAAAGCCAGGCGGAGGAATCGCTGCGGCAGTTCGAGGACCACATGAAGGGGCTGCCCGAAGTCCGCGAATGCCACATGCTCAATGGCGAGATCGACTTTATCCTGAAGATCGTCAGCAAGGACCTGCAGAGCTTTCAGGAATTCCTCACCAGCAAGCTGACGCCCGCACCCAACGTGGCGAGTGTGAAGACATCGCTGACCATCCGCACCGCCAAGCAGTTGCCGGGCGTCCCGCTGGAACCTGGTGTCGGGTCTACGCATAACCCAGCATAAAAGGGTACTCCAAGAGGTCCCGCTTTACTGGAACACTTCCCGTCTGATCCGGGACTTACCGAATGATGAAAACCTGAAATCTACAATCATCTGCTAAGCGTGCCGCTGGAGTAGCTAAGGCAACTCCAACGCCCCCATTTTCGTCATGCTGAACTTGTTTCAGCATCCATGGTGCCGCGAGGTTCGGCGCTCGACTGACTTCAACGAGCTTGGCCGAGAGCTTCTAGCGGCTCGTACTGCGCTCGGTCGGATCAATCCGGTCTTGGTCAAGAAATGGACCCTGAAACAAGTTCAGGGTGACAGTTAGATGGTAGGGCGAAACGACGTAACGCCAGAACCCCTCCGTCAGCCCCAAAACCCCTCCGTCAGCCGCTGCGCGGCTGCCACCTCCCCATTTGTGCCATTCGGCAAAAACGGGGAGGAGCTTGGACAGTTCAGCTAGCTCGTTCCGCCAGCCATTCTTCCAGCCACTTGATCGTGTAATCGCCGTGGATGAAGTCCGGCTCGTTCATCAGGGCCTGGTGCAGCGGGATCGAGGTTTTCACGCCGCCGATCACCATTTCTTCCAGCGCGCGTTTCAGGCGCATGATGCAGCCTTCGCGGCTGCGCCCCGATACGATCAGCTTGGCGATCATCGAGTCATAATACGGCGGAATCTTGTAGCCCGCGTAGAGGCCGGAATCGACCCGCACGTGCATGCCGCCCGCCGCGTGATAGTTGTTCACCAGCCCAGGCGAGGGGGCGAACGTCCAGGGATCTTCCGCGTTGATGCGGCATTCGATCGCGTGGCCCTTGAACTCGATGTCTTCCTGCGCGACCGACAACGGCTTGCCATCGGCAATGCGGATCTGTTCGCGCACGAGATCGACCCCGGTGATCGCTTCGGTCACGGGATGCTCCACCTGCAGGCGGGTGTTCATTTCGATGAAATAGAACTCGCCGTTTTCCCACAGGAATTCGATCGTGCCGGCACCGCGATAGCCCATGTCGGCCATCGCCCTGGCGACGATGCCGCCCATGCGGTCGCGCTCTTCGGCGCTAATGACGGGCGAGGGGGCTTCTTCCAACACCTTCTGGTGGCGGCGTTGCAGTGAGCAGTCGCGTTCACCCAGATGGATCGCGTTGCCGTTGCCATCACCGAAAATCTGGAATTCGATGTGGCGCGGGTTGCCGAGATACTTTTCGAGATAGACCGTGGCGTCGCCGAACGCGGCCTTCGCCTCGCTCCCGGCCTGCTGCATCAGGGTTTCCAGCTCATCCGGGCCGGTGCAGACTTTCATGCCGCGCCCGCCGCCGCCGGAAGCGGCCTTGATGATCACCGGATAGCCGATTTCGGCGGCGATCTTCGCGGCCTCGGCCGGATCGCTGATCGCACCGTCGCTGCCGGGGACCAGCGGCAGGCCCAGCGCGCCCGCGGTGCGCTTGGCTTCAACCTTGTCACCCATGGTGCGGATGTGTTCAGGCTTCGGCCCGACCCAGGTGATCCCGTGCGCCTCGACGATTTCGGCGAACTGGGCGTTTTCGGACAGGAAGCCATAGCCAGGGTGGATCGCGTCAGCATGGGCGATTTCCGCCGCCGAAATGATCGCCGCCACGTTCAGGTAGCTGTCCTTGGCTGCCGGGGGGCCAATGCAGACCGCATGGTCGGCCAACCGCACGTGCATCGCATCGGCGTCGGCGGTCGAGTGGACCGCGACCGTTTCGATGCCCATTTCACGCGCCGCGCGGTGGATGCGCAAAGCAATCTCGCCGCGATTGGCGATGAGGAGCCGGGTGATCGCCATGGGTGGTTCGCCCTTACGCGACGACGACCAGCGGCTGGTCGAATTCGACCGGCTGCGCGTTGTCGACGAGGATCGCGGTGACGGTGCCGGCGGCCGTCGCGGTGATCGGGTTCATGACCTTCATCGCCTCGATGATCACCAGCGTATCGCCCTGCTTCACCGTCTGGCCAACGCTGACGAACGGAGCCGCGCCCGGTTCGGGCGACAGATAGACGGTGCCGACCATCGGTGACTTCACCGCGTTCGCGTCAACCGCCGGGGACGCGGCCGGAGCGGGCGCCGGAACGGCGGGTGCGGCGGCCACGGCAACCGGGGCAGGGGCGGCAACCGCGTGGACGGTGGACGCCGCGGTCAGCTGGCGCGCAACCTTGATCTTGCGATCCCCGTCCTCGACCTCGATCTCGCTCAGGCCGGTTTCGGCCAGCAGTTCGGCCAGTTCACGAACCAGCTTGCTGTCGATGTTCATGCCGCCGTTTCGGCCAGCGCCCTTTGCGTCGCTCATGCGATCCTCATGGTTGTTACTCAACCCCGCCTATGCGCGGGGCGACGGGCAGAGGCAAGGGGCGAGTTGGCGGTTTTACCCCACTTGCCGCACCGTCACAGCCGCGCGGCGGCGTCCAGCGCGACGAGGTAGCTATTCGCCCCGAACCCGCAGACCGTGCCTTTGGCCGCCATGCCGACAAAGCTGGTGTGGCGGAATTCCTCGCGCAGGTGCGGGTTGGACAGGTGCACTTCGATCACCGGCACCGTGATGCTGCGGATCGCGTCATGCAGCGCCACGCTGGTGTGGGTATAGGCGCCCGCGTTGAGCAGCACGCAATGCGCGCCTTGCGCCTGGGCGGCGTGCAGCCAGTCCACCAGCGCGCCTTCGTGGTTCGATTGGCGGGCATCGATGGCAAAGCCGCGCTCGGCCGCGGCGGCGGACAGGCGCGCCATGATGTCGTCCAGCGTTTCGCGGCCATAGACGTCCGGCTCGCGCGTGCCGAGCAGGTTCAGGTTCGGTCCGTTGAGCACGAAAATGGTCTTGTCCGCCACGGATTGCCCCCGTCAGTGTGGTCGTTGCTATGTTGCCGGCCCACTCCATAGCCCGCTGGGCCGTGGGGGCAAGCGGGGAGGCGTCATTCGGCGGGGGCCGGTTCCTCGTCCGGAGCGGTGTCGTCCGGCTCGACTTCGTTGATGACCGTTTCGGTCGGCGTTTCCGCCGCCGCATTCTTGGCCGCGGCCTCGGCGCGCTTGGCGGCCTGTTCGGCCCGGTCGGCAGCGGCGTTGGCGGTGGCGATGGCTTCCGCCAGCTTTTCCTCGCGATTGGAGCAACCCGCGAGCGTCAGGGCGACGACGATGCCCATGACCAGCGGGCGGACGGCGCGGCGACGGTTATTGTTCTGATGCATGTTCAACTCCACGTCGCACGCCATACCGGCAAAACGTTACCCGAAACTGACCGTGCCGCATCGCCTTGCCGGATAACAGGTCCTGACCCTAGCGGTCAGGACCCATTACCTACGCCTTCGAGGCGGCGGAATGGCGAACTTATCGAACGGGAATTCACGCAGGGAAGGCTGGTTGCCTTTCCAAGGGAATTTCCGTTCGAGATGGAAGCCATTC
This sequence comes from Novosphingobium sp., assembly GCA_041909515.1. Taxonomy (GTDB): domain Bacteria; phylum Pseudomonadota; class Alphaproteobacteria; order Sphingomonadales; family Sphingomonadaceae; genus Novosphingobium. The sequence continues at coordinate 139,623 of JAYRDH010000002.1, forward strand.
CGCCGC
>JAYRDH010000003.1:0-132913 GCA_041909515.1 Novosphingobium sp.
TGGTCTGGAAGGACAAGATCGCCAAGGAACACCTGCTGGGCTGATCGCGGCCCCGGCAGCGGTTCCGGATCGACCAAAGCGCCTTGCGCCTCGACGAAGCCGCTGGCGCGCAGTGGGCCGGGCGGGTTAGGCCATGATCGACATGGACTTTGCCCACCCTTCGGCCCAACCGGCACCTCAGCCTGCGGCCCCGGCACAGCCGCCCCGCGTTCCCGCGCGGGTCGTGCTGGCGTCGATCGTGGCGCTGTGGGTGACCTATTTCGTGCTGGCCACCCTGCGCGGCTGGCTGGTCGGGCTGGAACTGCACGACGCGCTGCTGTGGCGGCGGGTGCTGGTGATCCTGGCGTCGATGGTGGTGACGGTGGGCCTCTGGCCGCTGCTGCGCCTGCTCGATCCGCGCACCGTCTGGGTCAAGCTCGTTGCCGTGCTGCTGATGGCGCTGCCCGCCTCGCTGGTGCTGGCCAGCATCAACCAGTGGGTCTTCGCCGCGATCGAGGATGAAGTTGTCGCCAAGATTGGCGAACGCGAAGGGCTGCGCGTGCGCAGTGACGAAGCCGGGAACCTGCTGGTCGACCCGCTGGAGCGTCAGGACCCGGTCGATGCGGGGGCCTTGCCGACCGATGTCGTGCCGGGCGATGCTGCAGCCGCGATGCCCGCCGATCAGGCCGCGATCACCATTGCCGCCGAAACGCGCGAGGATAACCGCTGGCGCCAGCTGACCGACGTCGCGCTGGGCCGGTATTTCCTGTTGCTGGCCTGGGCCGCGCTTTATTTCGCGCTGGTCAATGCCGAACAGGCCCGCGCGGCGGAGCGGCGCGAGGGCGATTATCGCCGGGCGGCCAAGGCGGCAGAACTGCGTTCACTGCGCTATCAGGTCAATCCGCACTTCCTGTTCAACACGCTCAATTCGCTGTCCGCGCTGGTGATGACCGGCAAGACCGACGCGGCCGAGGAAATGATCCAGACGTTGTCCACGTTCTATCGCCGCAGCCTGGCGGGCGATCCGACCGCCGATGTTGCGCTGGAGCAGGAAATCGCCCTGCAACGCCTGTACCTTGAGATTGAGGGGGTGCGCTTTCCGGAGCGGCTGAAGGCGCGGATCGACATTCCCGATGACCTGCTGGATGCGCGCGTGCCGGGCATGATCCTGCAACCGCTGGTCGAAAACTCGGTCAAATATGGCGTGGCGCCGACGAATCGGGCGGTGCAGGTGTCCGTTTCGGCCCGTAGCGAAGGCGGCCAGCTGGTGATCGAAGTGGGCGATGACGGCCCCGGCGCGCCGGGTGGTGCCGAATCGGGTTTCGGTATTGGCCTGGCCAACGTGGAAGACCGGCTGGCCGCGCGGTATGGCCGCGCGGCCCGGCTGACGGCCGGGCCGGTTGCAGGCGGCGGCTGGCGCACGGTGATCCGTCTGCCGCTGGAAGCGCATGCCGGATAAAGCCCCCGCCTCGCCCGCGCCGCTGCGCACCCTGATCGTCGATGACGAGCCGCTGGCGATCGAACGCATGCGGGTGATTTGCGGCGGGCTGGCGGGTATCGAGGTGGTCGCTCACGCGCTTGACGGAGCGGCGGCCTTGCAAGAGATCGAAGCAAGCAGTCCGGACCTCGTCCTGCTGGACATGACGATGCCCGAACTCGACGGGCTGTCGGTTGCCCGTGCACTGGCGCGCCGGGATGATGCCCCGGCGGTGATCTTCGTGACGGCGCATGACAATTTCGCCGTTGAGGCGTTCGATCTGGATGCGGTCGACTACGTCTTGAAACCGGTCACGGCAGAGCGGCTGGAACGGGCCGTTGCCCGCGCGGTGGCACGGCGCGGATCGCGCGCGGCGGGCGGGGGCAACTGGCTGAGTGAATTCTGGGTGCCGCACCGCTCGGAATTGCTGCGAATCGCGGCAGGCGATGTCGACCGGATCGATGCCGAGCGCGATTACGTGCGTCTGCATGTTGGCGATCGCAGCTATTTGTTGCTGCAAACGGTATCCGGGCTGGAGGCGCGGCTCGATCCCGAACGGTTCATCCGCCTGCACCGTTCCACCATCCTGCGCCGCGACCGGATCACCGGCTTGCGGCATGATGGACTGGGTGTCTGGTCCGCGGAACTGGCCGATGGGTCCACCGTGCGGATCGGGCGAACCTACCTCGCCCGCGCGAAAGCAATGGCGGGACGCTGACATAGCGCCTAGAGTCCCCAGCGATGGGTGTGATCCTGATCTTCCTGCTCGGCATTGCCAATTTCGCGGTCCACAAGGCCGTGCTGCACAGTCGGCATCCGCTGCTGGGGCAGGTGCCGATGTTCTTTCACTTGCTGGGTGGGCGATTCAGCCTGGCCGTTGAATTCCTGATGCTGCTTGGCGCGCTGCTGATGGTGTCGCAGGGGTCTGGCGGCTGGTTGTGGCTCTATCTGGGCTACAGCGGGGTCAACGCGGTTTCCGCCTGGTTGATTCTGACGGGCCGGGTCTGATCGGCTAAGCGGCGCGGCGATGAACCAACCGACTCTCCTCTATCACGTCAGCGATCTGCACTTCGGCTATGAAGACCGCGCCGCGCTGGACTGGTTCGCGACCGAAGTCGCGCGTGAACGCCCCGCTGCCGTGATTTGTACCGGCGATCTGACGATGCGCGGTTCCGCGCGCGAGTTTGCCCTGGCGGCGCAGTGGCTGGCGGAACTGCCGGTGCCGGTCAGCCTTGAACCGGGCAACCACGATGTTCCGTATTACCACCACATGCTGCGCCGCCTGACCCGGCCCTATGCGCGCTACCGGGCGCTGGAAGCGGCGCTGGAGAGCGAAATCGCGCTGCCGGACGTGGCGGTCGTGCCGCTCAAGACCGTGGCGCGCGCGCAATTGCGGCTGAACTGGTCGAAAGGGCGGGTCAGCACTGGCGATCTCGATTCGGCGTTGCAAGGCCTGGCGCATCACGCCGCGCGGCGCACCCGGCTGGTGGCGTGCCATCATCCGCTGGTAGAGGCCGACACCCACGCCACCGCGTCAACGCGCGGGGGCAAGCGGGCATTGGCGGCACTGGCACGGGCCGGGGCAACGGCGGTGCTGTCGGGCCATGTCCACGATCCGTTCGACAAGCTGGTCGAACTGGATGGTCAGACGATCCGGATCATCGGCGCCGGCACTCTGTCGCAGCGACTGCGGACGTCGCGGCCATGTTTCAACCGGCTGGAACTGACTGCGGATGGTGCGCTGGATGTTCGGGTGCGGACGCTGGACTAGCGCACTCCGGCGCGGGCGCGGACTCTCGCCTCGACCGCGTGCATCAGCGCCAGCAGGTCTTCCCGGCTGATGTCGAGCATTTCGTCCCAGCTTTCCAGTACGTCGTCCACGTCTTGATCATCGATATGGCCAACCCAGTTGGCCGGCGCGGGAATCAGGGCAGGGCGGTGCGGATAGGAATGGCCCGTCAGGCGGTTCCACGTGAAACCCATCGCCAGCAGGACCACCAGGTTCAGCAACAGCGGGGCCAGCAGAAAACCCGGCCCCGCGGCGAGGACGGCAGGGGCGGGCAGGGCGGTCAGCAGGGCGGTTCCGCCTGCCGGTGGATGCAGGCAGCGCGCCATGCTCATCGCGGCGATGGCGCCGCCGATGGCCAGCGCCCCCGCCAGCCAGGGCACCGGGATCAACCAGTGCGCCACCATGCCCAGTGTTCCGGCGATCAGATGTCCGCCCAGCACGGGCCAGGGCTGTGCCAGCGGGCTGGCGGGGAGCACGAAAACCAGCACTGCCGATGCACCCATTGAGGCAACCAGCCAGGGGAGCGCCGGAGATCCCGCCAATGTCCAGCGGGCCACCAATCCGGTCGCAAGAATGGCCAGCCCCGCGCCCAAAGCGCCGCCCAGTGTACCGCGCAGCCAGCCGATGCGGCCAATCGCACGCATCCCTGCGGGCGAGGCCAGCGGGACCTGGTTGGGCATTGCGGGGCACCTTTCACGAAAAAAGGGGGGCCAGCCCTGCGGCCGACCCCCCCTTTTTGAATAACCGAAACAGCCCGGATCAGCGCTTGCTGAACTGGAAGCTGCGGCGAGCCTTGGCCCGGCCGTACTTCTTGCGTTCGACAACGCGCGGGTCGCGGGTCAGGAACCCGGCGGCCTTCACGGCGGAGCGCAGCGCCGGTTCGTACTTGGTCAGCGCCTGCGAGATGCCGTGCTTCACGGCGCCCGCCTGGCCCGACAGACCGCCGCCCTTGACGGTGGCGATCACGTCGTACTGACCTTCGCGGTCGGCGACCTGGAACGGCTGGTTCAGCACCAGGCGCAGGGTCGGACGGGCGAAGTACACTTCCTGGTCACGGCCATTGACGGTGACCTTGCCAGTGCCGGGCTTGATCCAGACACGGGCAACGGCGTCCTTGCGGCGGCCGGTGGCGTAGGAACGGCCCTGGGCGTCGATTTCCTTTTCGCGCAGCGGCGCGGCGGGAGCGGCCGGGGCAGCCGGGGTTTCGGCAATCGAGCCGAGGTCGGCCAGATCGGTGACGGTGTTATCGGACATCAGGCACCCACCTTGTTCTTGCGGTTACGGGCAGCAACATCGAGCACTTCCGGCTGGTTGCCAGCGTGCGGATGTTCGGCGCTGGAATAGAGGTGCAGCGCGCGCATCTGGTCACGACCCAGCGGACCGCGCGGGATCATGCGTTCGACTGCCTTTTCCAGCACGCGCTCCGGGAAGCGACCGTCGAGGATCTTGTCCGCAGTCACCGCCTTGATGCCGCCGGCATAGCCGGTGTGCTTGTAATAGGTCTTCTGCTTCAGCTTGTTGCCCGTCAGGCGCACCTTGCCAGCGTTGATGACGACGACATGGTCACCGCAATCGACGTGGGGGGTGAAGCTCGGCTTGTGCTTGCCGCGCAGGATATTGGCGATGATCACGGCGAGACGCCCGACCACCAGACCTTCGGCATCGATCAGATGCCACTTCTTCTCCACCTCGGCCGGCTTGATCGACCGGGTGACCTTGCTGAGCGCCTTCATGGCCAGCCCTTCCTGATTTTTAGGTCAAAACCCTTGGATTCCCGAATCTCCACCCGGCGGGCCGGATGGCGGGGAAGGCGGCCCTTTCGCGGAATGGGTCTGGAAAGTCAAGCGAATCGGGGCTTTTCGATGGAGGTAAAATAATACCTTCGTCACAGGCCTAGAGATTGCCGAACGTCCAGACCTCGCGCGAGACGCGTTCGGAACCGTCCAGTCGGGTAATCACGGTGCGTTCGAACTGTTGGGGCAGATCACCCAGGCCGGGCCACTCGACATGGATGGACACGTCAACCTCGCCCAGGCTGCCGCTGGGCAGTGGCACGCGGCGCACCTCGTGATGGCGGTTGCGGGCCGGATTGAACAGGTCGACCGGCCAGACGCCGCCGCCATTGGCGGAGGCCAGAACGCGATTCAGCCCTTCCAGCGACTTGTTTCGCAACGCTGCAACCTGGGGGGCCTGGTTCAGGATCATCGCACCAGCGCGGGCCGCGTTGGCCCGCGCCGTGGCATCGCCAGCGGCCGCGTTCGAAGCGGTGATTAGCCCCCGCCGATCCAGCCGCAGGGGGAACGGGCCGGCATCGGTCCGTTTCCGCTCCAGCTCTGCCAGCATGGCGACCGGCGGCGGCGCTTCCACAAGGGTATCCAGCAGGGCGCCATTCACCACGTAGCCATCGCCCTCGACCGCGATGCGCACTTCATAGCGGCGGCGCACCATGATGTGCTTGCCATCGGGCAGTGAACGCCAGACCGTCCGGCTCAACACCAGCGGGTCTTGCGGTGGCGTGAAGTGCCGGTCGTTCTGGATGACGGACTGCGGTAGCTGGGCGCCCAGTTCGCCGGTCAGCAAAGTGGCGATGCCGGCCAGCAGGATGGTGCGCAGGGTCACGGTTGCAGGTCCGCCAACCAGGCCAGCGTCGCCGGGGCGGCCGCCTGGCAATGCCAGCCCAGCACTGCTGCTGCGTCATAAGGATGCAGCTCTCCAATGCGCTGAACTGCGCGATCGAGCAGGGCCGCGTCGGTCTTGAACAGCACCCCGGTCTCCTCAGCCTGGCTTTGCGTGCCTTGCCAGACATATAGCGACGTTATTGAACCAAGCATATTCGCGCAGGCAACCAGGCGCTCGTCAAGTACCTTGACCGCAACAGCACGTGCGGAGTTCTCATCCGGGAACGGGCACCAGATCATGGCCCCGGCGTTCGGTCCGCCATTGCTCACGCGGGCTTGCGCCCCAGCGCATGGGCGCCCAGCGTCGTGGCGGCGACCAGCAGTGCGCCGCACAACTGGTGCAGCACCGCGATCCACAGCGACATTCCGCTCATTACCGTGGCGATCCCCAGCAGGATCTGGGTCCCGAAGGCGCTGTGGATGGCGATGGAGGCCGGGCGATGGCCGGCGCGGACCTTGCGGGCCAGCACGATCAGGATCGCCACCACGCCCCACGCCCACCAGCGGTGCACGAAGTGCGTCAGGAACGGGTCATTGAGCAAGGCGTGGACCACGCCGCCAGCCCAGGCGATTCCGTCAGGCACGAACCGGCCCTGCATCAGCGGCCAGGCATCCCAGTTGAACCAGCCCGCCCCGGCAACATATCCGGCGCGCAGCCCGGCCACCAGGGCACCGAAGAACAACTGTAATGTCAGTGCGGCCAGCGCGAAGGCCGCAAAGCCGGTCAGTCGCGCACGGACCTCACCGCGGGCATGGGCGCGCAGGTCCAGCGCCGTCCAGACCAGGCCGCCCAACGTCAGCAGGGCAACGAGCAGGTGGGTCGCAAGCCGGAAATGGCTGACCTTCACGTCATTGACGATCCCGGATTTCACCATCCACCACCCCACCGTTCCCTGCAGGGCGCCCAGGGCAAGCAGTGCCAGCAGGCGCGGCTTGTAGCCGGCCGGAATCATCCCCTTCACCCAGAACCACGCCAGCGGCAGGGCAAAGGCGAGGCCGATGATCCGGGCGATCAGACGGTGGAACCATTCCCAGAAATAGATGAACTTGTAGGTTTCCAGCGTCATGCCCGCCGGGCCGTTGATCTGCTGATATTGCGGGGTCTGGCGATAGGCTTCGTATTCGGCCTGCCATGCCGCGTCGTTCAGGGGCGGCAAGGTGCCGGTCACCGGTTTCCATTCGGTAATTGAAACCCCGGATTCGGTCAGCCGGGTAATCCCGCCCACTGCGACGATCAGGACGACCAGCGTGGCCACGACCAGCAGCCAGCGGGCGAGGATTGCGGCCGAAGCTTGCGAATGCACTGCCTTGTTCATGCTCGCCCCCTGCTCTTGCCCCGCGCGAATCGCAAGTATGGATCGGCGAACGACGCTCTGGCCCTTGATCCATGTTACAACATAACATACATGGGCGCTGTGATGCGTGATGCGTTCCTTTCGATTCGTGACCGGCTGGACCGGGTCGGTGTGCTGTTGTCCGGGCTGTGCATGCTGCATTGCATCGCGGGGATCGTGCTGGTTGCAGGGCTGGGGCTGGGGGGCGAAATGCTGCTGTCACCGGCCTTCCACCGCATCGGACTGGCGCTGGCAATTGTGATCGGCGCCATCACGCTGGTCATGGGCGTGGCCCGGCATGGCGATCCGCGTCCGCTTCAGGCGGGCGGAGCGGGAATCGCCCTGATGACTGTGGCGCTGTTCGTCGGCCACGGCGTGGAAGAAGCGGCGCTGACCATCATCGGGGTCACCTTGCTGGCCTGGGCGCACCTGCGCAACTTGCGCTGCGCCGTCTAGTCGCTATCTGCGGGGTATGACCCCAGCACAGACCTCCGAACAGACCCTTGCCCTGACCATCAATGGCGAACCGCGCCGCGCCGCGCCCGGATCGATTGCCGATCTGGTCCGCAGCCTGGAACTGGATCCGGCCAAAGTCGCGGTCGAACGTAACGGTGACATCGTCCCGCGCTCGACCTTGGCCGATGTTGCACTGGCCGACGGTGACAAGCTGGAAATCGTGCACTTCGTGGGCGGCGGCGATCATCGGGCCAATCAACGGGATAGCTGGACCGTCGCAGGCCGCACGTTCCATTCGCGTCTGATCGTCGGCACTGGCAAGTACAAGGACTTTGCCCAGAACGCCGCCGCGCTGGAGGCGTCGGGCGCGGAAATCGTCACCGTGGCGGTGCGCCGCGTCAACGTCAGCGACCCCAAGGCACCGATGCTGACCGATTTCATCGACCCGAAAAAGGTCACTTACCTGCCCAACACCGCCGGGTGCTTCACCGCTGACGAGGCGATCCGCACCCTGCGGCTGGCGCGTGAAGCGGGGGGCTGGGATCTGGTCAAGCTGGAAGTGCTGGGCGAGGCACGCACCCTGTACCCCGACATGCGCGAAACGCTGAAGGCGACCGAAGTGCTGGCGAAGGAAGGCTTTCTGCCGATGGTCTATTGCGTCGACGATCCGATCGCCGCGAAGCAGCTGGAAGAAGCCGGGGCCGTGGCCGTGATGCCGCTGGGCGCGCCGATCGGCTCTGGACTGGGCATCCAGAACCGGGTGACCATCCGCCTGATCGTGGAAGGCGCGAAAGTGCCGGTGCTGGTCGATGCGGGCGTGGGTACGGCCAGCGATGCCGCCGTGGCGATGGAGCTGGGTGTCGACGGCGTGCTGATGAACACCGCGATTGCCGAAGCCAAGGACCCGATCCGCATGGCCCGCGCGATGAAGCTGGCGGTTGAGGCCGGGCGCGAGGCCTATCTGGCCGGACGCATGGCGACTCGCAAGTACGCCGACCCGTCCAGCCCGCTAGCTGGATTGATCTGAGGGTTTCCAAACAGTTTCGGTTAACGGCTTTTAAACCATGTTCTGGTGATCTGTTCGCGACCACACTTGGGAACGACAGTCATGGCTACTACCGGAACCGCTTCGTTGACCATTGCCGAACTGCGCGAATTCGCCAGCTTTTCGGCGGCCGAGCAGCGCTATATCAAGCGCAGCCTGGATATTGGCCTGGGACGTCAGGACGCGTTCAAGCTGTGGGCGCGCGATGCGGATGAGAGCGGTTCGATCCGCAGCCAATACGTTGTCTATCAGGAACTGAAGGCGCTGCGCGGCAATGTCCCGGCGGAAACCAGCTTTGTCGCGCTTGAAGCGTTCATGGGCAAACTGATCCGGGTGGCCGCGTTCGACCTGGCGCAGGGCCGGATCGAGGGCTTTTCGGCCTTTCGGTTTCTGTACGAGCGGCTGCTGGGCGCGGATGTCCGCCCGTTCCTGCCCTCTGCCTTCTGCGCCGCCAGCGCGCTGCCGCAAATCCGCCCGGATCGGCGCAAGGGCCTGCTCCAGTCGATCAGCGAAGCTGCGGCCACCGCCCCCGGCTGGTCCTCGCGTGAGCCAAGCTTCTATCCGGAATGGGTGGAGAAGGAAGCGGCCTAATTCGCCTCGCGGCGCATTCGCACCACCAGTTCCTCGATCTCGTTCGGCTCCAGAATCCAGGTGCGGGTTGCCCGACCGGGGCGATGCACCGGGCGCGTCAGCAGGACGCGCGCCTGTTCTTTCGCGTGGGGCTTGTAGATCGCGAAATGCATCGCGCAGTCGCGGATCGTGCCGATGATCGGTGCGCGCCCTTCCAGGTCGATCATGGTCGCGGGCTGATCCCACGGAATGGTGGCGGTGCTCATCCCTTGTAAAGCCCGTCCAGCCGCGCGCCATAGCGTTCCTTCAGCTTGTGTCGGCGGATCTTCATGCTGGGGGTCATTTCCTCGTTCTCGATGGTGAAGGCTTCGTCCGCGAACGTGAACTGGCGCACCTTTTCGATCACGGACAAATCGTGGTTCACTCGGTCAATCGCGGCGCGCACGGCGCTGCGGAAGGCAGGCAGGGCCTGCAGGGCCTTGAAATCGAACTTTTCATCCTGTGCGCGGGCCCATTCCAGCGCCCATTCGGCATCCGGCACGATCAGGCCGACCAGATAGGGGCGCTTGTCACCCACTACCATCGCCTGGGCGATTTCGGGCTGGAGCGTCAGCATCCCTTCGACCTTCTGGGGTGAGACGTTGTCGCCCTTGTCGTTGACGATCATGTCCTTCTTGCGGTCGGTGATCAGGATGCGCCCGGCCTCGTCGAAATGCCCGATGTCGCCGGTGTGCAGCCAGCCGTCCTGCAGCGCGCGGGCGGTTTCCGCCTCGTTGCGCCAATAGCCGTGCATCACCAGTTCGCCGCGCACCAGGATTTCGCCATCGGGCGCGATCTTCACTTCCACGCCGTCCAGCGGCGGGCCGACGGTGTCCATCTTCAGGCCCGCGGCGGGCCGGTTGCAGCTGATCACCGGGCCGGCTTCGGTCTGGCCATAGCCTTGCAGCATGGTCAGCCCCATCGATTCGAAGAACACGCCGACTTCGGGATTGAGCGGCGCGCCGCCCGATACCATGGCCTTCATTCGGCCGCCGAACTTCTGGCGAATCTTGGGGCGCAGCGCCTTTTCCAGGATCAGGTCCATCGGTTTGTCGCGCAGCCGCCCCTTGCCGCCGCGCACGCCCTGCGCCTTGGCCGAGCCAATCGCCATGGCGCGGGTCATCAGATAATTGGCGACTTTGCCCTGCTTTTCGATCTGCTTCATGATCCGGGTGCGCAACACCTCGAACAGGCGCGGGACCACGACCATGATCGTGGGGCGCACTTCCTCGATGTTGCTGGCCAGCTTTTCCAAGCCTTCGGAATAATAGATTTCCGCGCCGACGCCGATGGGCAGCATCTGCCCGCCGGTGTGTTCATAGGCGTGGCTGAGCGGCAGGAACGACAGGAACACGTCGTCGCCCAGCCCGAAATCCTCGGCCAGCACTTTGGCTGCGCCATAGACGTTGCACAGCAGTGCGCCGTGATGCTGGCGCACTCCGCGCGGGGCGCCGCCGGTGCCGCTGGTGTAGATCAGGCAGGCGGTGGCATCGCGATTGATTTTTGCAATCCGGTCCTCGACCAGCGCCCGCGCCGCCATGCCGTCCCCGCCGGTCAGCGCGGACCAGTCATGGTATTCGAAGCTGCCGGTCTGGGCGATGCGCAGCGGATCGATCCCGATCACCTGCTTGGCCACGCCGGATCGCAGCACGGCGGGCAGCAGGGTCTTGGCCAGCTTGTCGTTGCTGACGATCACCGCCTTCGCACCGGAATCGTCCAGCACATGCTGGTGGTCCCGCTCGGTATTGGTGACATAGGCGGGCACGGTGATGCACCCGGCCGCCATGATCGCGAAGTCGGCGATGCACCATTCGGGGCGGTTTTCGGACACCAGCATCACCCGGTCGCCGGTTTCCAGCCCCAGGCCGCGCAGCGCCTCGGCCAACTCGCAGACCTGCCGGGCGGCATCGGCCCAGCTGATCGATTGCCAGGCCCCGCCGCGCTTCGCCCACAGGAACGGCACGGCCCCCTTGGCGTCCGCCCGGTTCAGGAAAAGTTCGACCAGATTCCGGCTGGTCGGAAGATCGGAAATATCAACCACGCGTACCGCCCCCTTCGCTGCGCCCAAGGCGCAGTCTTGTCATATCCCTGACTTAGGCGCGCTTGGCCGTAGCGGCAAGTTACTCAGCTACCGCCCTTACTCGCTTACAGCGACGCCCTCGCTGCGCGGATCGGCGGCGCCAGCCAGGCGGCCGTCCTTAACCTCGATCGCGTTGGCCTTGAAACTGCGCTCGCGCAGCTGGACGTCGGTATGGCCCAGCGCCTGCAGGAACGGGATCATTGCCTCATGCGTAGAGCCGCGTTCGACGAACACGGTCTGCCCGCCGGGCGCGAAGATCACCGGCAGGGCGATGGCGTCCTGCGCGCTGAGGTTCCAGTCCACTACGGCGATGATCGCTTTCAGCACTTGCGCCGGGATGGTCGATCCGCCCGCCGCGCCAATCGCCAGCCGCAGCTTGCCATCGGGCGCATAGACCAGCGTTGGCGCCATCGAACTGCGTGGTCGCTTGCCGCCTTCGACCTTGTTCGCCACCGCCTTGCCGTCGCGTTCGGGCAGGATCGACAGGTCGGTCAGCTCGTTGTTCAGGAAGTATCCGTTGACCACCAGCCCTGACCCGAACGCGCTTTCGATGGTCGAGGTCAGCGTTGCGGCGCGGCCCATCCGGTCAATCGCTACGAAGTGCGAGGTCGAGATCACGTCCGGTGTCAGCGTATCAGCCAGCGCCACCTTGACGCCCTTGGGATTGCCCGCCTCGACCGATGGCATCGTCCGGTCGATGGCGATCAGCTGCGCGCGTTTGGCCAGATAATCGGGCGCGAGCAGCCCGGCAGTCGGCACCGGGAAGAAATCCGGATCGGCCAGATAGCGCTCACGATCGGCATAGGCCAGGCGCATGGCCTCCGCGATCAGGTGCCAGCTGCGCGGGTCGTCCTTGCCCAGCGTTTTCAGGTCGAACCGTTCGAGCATCCCCAGCACCCCCTGTACGGTGGTCGCCCCGGAGGACGGCGGTCCCATGCCGCAGACTTTGTGCGCACGGTAGAACGTGCAGACCGGCGCGCGTTCCTTCACCTTGTATCCGGTGATGTCCGCGTTGGTCATCGGCGCGGGATTGCGCGGGGCGAGCGTGACCGCATCGACAATTTTCTGCGCGTTGGCGCCGGTGTAGAATGCATCCGGCCCCTGCGCTGCGACCTGTTCGAGGAAGGCGGCTAGTTCGGGGTTCTTCAGCGTGGTTCCCGCAGGCAGCGGGCTGCCATCCGGCTGGTAATAAATCGCGCGGCCTGCCTCGGTCAGCGCGGCGCTGGCCTTGAACCGGGTCAGGAACGCGGTGAGGCGCGGGGTGACCGTAAAGCCATCGCGCGCCAGCCGGATCGCCGGCTGAAACAGCGCCGACCACGGCAGCTTGCCATGCGCGCGGTGCGCCTCGGCCATCAGGCGGATATTGCCCGGCACACCTACGCTGCGCCCGCCGGGGATCGCCTGGGGTACGGACAGCGGCTTGCCATCGACATAAAACCAGGTGCCATCCGCCGCCGCCGGTGCGGTTTCGCGCCCGTCGTAGGACTGGACCCCGCCCTTGCCATCGTCATGGACCAGGAACCCGCCGCCGCCAATGCCAGAGCTTTGTGGCTCAACCACCGTGAGTGCCAGCAGCGTGGCGAGTGCGGCATCGGTGGCACTGCCCCCGGCGCGCAGGATCTCGGCTCCGGCCTCGGCCGCGCGGGGATCCGCGGCGCTGACCATGCCCTGTTCAAAGCGCGGGGTCGATGCGGGGCGATTGGCGGTAGGGCCCGCGCAAGCCCCAAGCAGGAGCGGCGCGGCGGCGAGTGCGACCAGTTTCAGCTTCATGAGTGTGGACGCTATTCGGTTCCGACCGCCTCGGCAATGGTGGAGAACCCGTCGCGGCGCATCAGTCGTTCCAGCCCGCGCGTGATCTGGCGGGCAATGCCCGGCCCGGCATAGGCCATCGCGCTATAGAGCTGCACCAGGCTGGCCCCGGCGCGGATGCGCGCCCAGGCGTCATCGGCGGTGGCGATGCCGCCTACCCCGATCAGCGGCACCGCGCCGCCCGTCGCTTTACGGAAATCGCGCAGTCGCTGTTGGGCCAGATCGCGCAGCGGTGCGCCGGACAGGCCGCCCGTTTCCCCGGCGTGGGCCGATTTCAGCGGCGGCCGCGAGATCGTGGTGTTGGACACGATCAGTGCGCCCAGTTGCTTGTCGGCGGCGATCCGGGCGATCGCATCGATGTCCGCCCGCTCCAGGTCGGGCGCGACTTTCAGGAACACCGGTGGGCCGCCGCGACCGCGCGCTTCCAGCACGGCATCCAGCAGCGCGGTCAGCGCGCCTTCATCCTGCAACGCGCGCAGGCCCGGCGTGTTGGGGCTGGACACATTGACCGCCAGATAGCTGGCCAGCGGAGCGGTCAGCCGCGCCATCGTGGCGTAATCCGCGATCCGGTCGGTCGAATCCTTGTTGGCGCCGATGTTGACGCCGACGATGCCGGGGCGGGAATTGCGCCGCGCCAGTCGTTCCACCGCCGCCGCAGCCCCGCCGTTGTTGAAGCCCATGCGGTTGATCACGGCCCGGTCCTCAACCAACCGGAACAGGCGGGGCTTTGGGTTTCCGGCCTGGGGAAGCGGCGTGATCGATCCGACTTCGGCAAACCCGAAGCCGGCACCCAGCAGTGCGTCGGGGACTTCGGCGTCCTTGTCGAAACCGGCGGCCATGCCCAGCGGGTTGGGGAACGTCAGTCCGGCCACGGTGGTTGCCAGCGGTCCGTCCGTCTGGTTCGTGCCGCCGGCCGGCCAGAACTTGAGTGCGGTCAGCGCCAGGCCGTGGGCGCGCTCGGCATCGAGCAGGAACAGGGCGGGGCGGATCAGGGAGTAGAGCATCTCCGCGTCGTTATGGCAGCGCGGCTTCGGCAAGTCGATGCCGAGTGTTGCATAATTGCGACGTTGGCGGCAATCGCGCCACAATTGTGCCTGTCTGGTGCGCAGTTTGTCGAATCCATACAATCCTTTCAGCCGCCACTGCGCCAAGAGCCCGCCTGCGACCCGAAGGACTCGAAGCGATTCTGCAGCGAGTTCGAAACTTTGTATAGCGGCTCCCCGGCTCGGCCTGGGGGCCGCTCTTTTTTTGTCATTCCCATCCTGCCGTTGAAATCCCGCAAAGACGGGCCTAGGGAAACCGGAAAGAATCAGTCTGATTTAACCGGAGCCTCTCCATGCGCCTTTCCAGCATGGCCGATTATGCGGTCGTCACGATGAGTGCTGCCGCCCGCCACTGCGGCGGATCGCGCGTTTCCGCGGCCCAGCTGGCCGAGGAAACCGGCCTGCCCGTGCCGACCGTGCAGAAGCTGGTCAGCCGCCTGACCGCGGCCGGGTTGCTGCGCTCTTCGCGCGGGGTGGGCGGCGGGCTGAAGCTGGCGCGTCCGGCGGCGGCCATTACCCTGGCCGACATTATCGAGGCAGTCGAAGGCCCGATTGCCCTGACCCCGTGCGTTGACGATGCCCGTCACGAATGTTCGCTGGATGCCTCGTGCTCGGTCAAGCCGCACTGGGGTGTGGTTGGCGCCGCCGTGCGGGGCGCCCTGGCGGACGTACCCCTGACCCGGTTGGCGGCGACTGCCCAAGCTGCGGAGATGACTCAAGCTGCGGAGACTGGCCGATGACCGATGATGTGACCCTGAAGGACCAGGCCGCCCGCGAAGCCGCAGCGAAAGTGGCGGATTACGAGCATGGCTGGTCGGCTGACATCGACACCGAATTCGCGCCCAAGGGGTTGAGCGAGGATACCGTCCGCTTCATCTCGGCCAAGAAGAACGAGCCGGAATGGATGCTGGACTGGCGCCTGAAGGCGTTCCGGATGTGGCAGACGATGCCGATGCCGGACTGGGCGAAGCTGAACATCGCGCCGATCGATTATCAGGACGCCTATTACTACGCCGCGCCCAAGCCGAAGAAGAAGCTGGCCAGCCTGGATGAGGTCGATCCCGAAATCCTGGAAGTCTACAAGAAGCTGGGTATCCCGCTGGAAGAGCAGAAAGTTCTCGCCGGGGTCGAAGGCGCGCGCAAGGTGGCGGTGGACGCGGTGTTCGACAGCGTCAGCGTCGCCACGACCTTCCGTGAGGAACTGAAGAAGGCGGGGGTGATCTTCCTGTCGATTTCCGAGGCGATTCGCGAATATCCCGATCTGGTGAAGCGCTGGCTGGGCAAGGTCGTGCCGGTGCGCGACAATTTCTTCGCGGCGCTCAACTGCGCGGTCTTTTCGGACGGGACGTTCGTCTACATCCCCGAAGGCGTGCGCTGCCCGATGGAATTGTCGACTTATTTCCGCATCAATGCCGAGAACACCGGCCAGTTCGAACGCACGCTGATCGTGGCCGACAAGGGGGCTTATGTCTCCTACCTCGAAGGCTGCACCGCGCCGATGCGCGATGAAAACCAGCTCCACGCCGCCGTGGTTGAACTGGTTGCGCTCGACGATGCGGAGATCAAGTATTCGACTGTCCAGAACTGGTATCCCGGTGATGCGGAGGGCAAGGGCGGGATCTACAACTTCGTGACCAAGCGGGCGCTGTGCCAGGGTGCGCGCAGCAAGGTCAGCTGGACGCAGGTTGAAACCGGCAGCGCGGTGACGTGGAAGTATCCCAGCTGCGTGCTGAACGGCGAAGACAGCGTGGGCGAATTCTATTCGGTCGCCGTCACCAACAATTACCAGCAGGCCGATACCGGGACCAAGATGATCCACAACGGCAAGGGCAGCCGTTCGACCATCGTGTCGAAGGGGATTTCGGCGGGGAAGAGCCAGAACACCTATCGCGGCCTCGTTCGCGTGGCGCCCACGGCAGAGGGCGTGCGCAATTTCACCCAGTGCGATTCGCTGCTGCTGGGCAGCCAGTGCGGCGCGCATACCGTGCCCTATATCGAGGTGAAGAACCCCTCCGCCCAGATCGAGCATGAGGCGACCACCAGCAAGATTTCCGACGACCAGCTGTTCTATGCGATGCAGCGCGGGCTGGGTCAGGAAGAAGCCGTGGCGCTGATCGTCAACGGCTTTGCCAAGGAAGTGCTGCAACAGCTGCCGATGGAATTCGCGGTTGAAGCGCAGAAGCTGCTGGGCATCAGCCTGGAAGGCAGCGTCGGATGATTTCGCTGACGCTCTTGCTGATGGCCGCTTTCACCGGGCCCGATGCCGTCCCCGCGCTGGAAGCGGTCAAGGCGTGCGATCGCGGTGCGATGGCGGACATGACCAAGGCCGAACCCCACCGCCGCAGCCAGTTTGCCGCCGCCGCCTATGCCGAACAACAGGCCATCGCGCGTGAGCGGGCAGGCCTGCTGGCGCGGCCGGGCGGCGATCCGACCCCCGCCGGGCAAGCCAGCCTGGCGCTGGCGCTGAGCGCGCTCGACGGGCGGCAGAAACTCCTCGACGACGCGCGCGCGGTCGAAGCCGGCTGGCGTACGCTGGTCGACGAGCTGCGCGCCGATTTCCTTGCCAATTGTGCACAAGGCAAACGCTGATGCTGAAGATTGATAACCTTTCCGCCACGGTCGCTGACAAGCCGATCCTCAAGGGCCTTTCGCTGACCATCAACGCGGGCGAAGTCCACGCGATCATGGGGCCGAACGGCGCGGGCAAGTCCACGCTGGGCTACACGCTGGGCGGCCGTCCGGGCTATGAAGTGACCGGCGGTTCGGTGGAGTTTGACGGGCAGGATCTGCTGGCGCTGGAACCGCATGAGCGCGCCGCTGCCGGACTGTTCCTGGGGTTCCAGTATCCGGTCGAAATTCCGGGCGTGTCGTTCGTGCAGTTCCTGCGCGAAGCCGCCAATGCCCAGCGCAAGGTGCGCGGGGAAGCACCGCTGTCGGGCGGGGAATTCCTGAAGCTGGCGAAGGACAAGGCCGCGCTGCTGCGGATGGACATGGACATGCTGAAGCGGCCCGTAAACGTCGGCTTTTCCGGCGGGGAAAAGAAGCGCGCGGAAATGGTCCAGATGGGCATCCTCGATCCCAAGCTGGCGATTCTGGATGAAACCGATTCGGGCCTCGATATCGATGCGCTGCGGATTTGCGGTGAAGGGATCAACACGATCATGCGCCGCCCGGACAAGGCGGTGCTGCTGATCACGCACTATCAGCGCCTGCTTGACTATGTGCAGCCCGATTTCGTCCACGTCCTGGCGGGCGGGCGGATCGTGAAGACCGGCGGGCCGGAACTGGCGCTGCAACTGGAAGAGCATGGTTACGAGGCGGTGGCGGCCTGATGAGCGCGCTTCCCACCCGCAAACAGGAAGATTTCCGCTATGCGGACCTGACCGCGCTGGCCGGGGTCTGGCCGGTGGCAGTGGAAACCATTGCCATCGCGGCAGGCGAATCCGGCGCGCTCAGCCTGGTGAATACGGGCGATACGCCGATGGTGCGCGAGCTGGCGATCACGCTGGCGGCGGGCGCGAAGTTTGCACTGCACGTGCTGAACGCGGGCAGCGCCTATGGCCGGATCGCGGTGCGGGCTGAGCTGGGCGAGGGCGCGGAATTCACGCTGGGCGCGGCGCAACTGGGCGGCAGCGGGCAAGTGCTGGAACTGGTCACCAACGTCAGCCACCTCGCGCCGGATGCGGTCAGCCGCCAGGTCGTGCGCTCGGTCGTGGGCGGCGGGGCGAGCGCGAATTATCTGGGCAAGGTCCATGTCGCGCCGGGGGCAAACGGCACGGACGGCGCGCAGTCGGTCCGCGCGATGCTGCTGGACCGGACGGCAACCGCCAACGCCCGGCCGGAACTGGAAATCTATGCCGACGATGTGAAGTGCGCGCACGGCTGCGCGGTCGGGGAACTGGACCGTGAAGGGCTGTTCTACCTCCAGTCGCGCGGGCTGACCCCGCCAGAAGCCAAGCGGCTGATGCTGCAGGCGTTCATCGCCGAAGCCTTCACCGGCGCGGCGGACGAGGCCGCCTTGCAGGATGCCGCGCTGCAGGCGCTGGGGGACTTGTTGTGACCCTGGACCCGGCCCTGCGTGACGATTTCCCCGGCCTGGCCGGCGGCTGGCACTATCTGGACAGCGGCGCGACCGCGCAGAAGCCGCAAGTCGTGATCGACGCCGCGACCCACGCGATGGGCCGCGATTACGCTACCGTCCACCGGGGCGTCTATGCCCGCAGCGCCAACATGACGCTGGCCTATGAGGAAGCGCGCCGCAAAGTCGCGGCCTTCATCGGCGGGTGCGAGGACGAGATCGTGTTTACGCGCGGTGCGACCGAGGCGATCAATCTGGTCGCGCAGACCTGGGGTCTGGCCAACCTGAAGCAGGGCGACCGGATCCTGCTGTCCGTGCTGGAGCATCATTCCAACATCGTGCCCTGGCAGCTGCTGGCAGAGCGCACCGGCGTTGCCATCGACGTCTGCCCGCTGACCGCCGATGGCCGGATCGATCTGGACGCGGCGGAGGCGATGCTGACGGGCGCGCACAAGCTGGTGGCGCTGGCCCATGTGTCGAACGTGCTGGGATCGGTTCTGGATGCGCCCCGCGCGGCACAACTGGCGCAGGGCGTGGGTGCGAAGCTGTTGCTCGATGGCTGTCAGGCCGTGCCGCGCCTGCCGGTCGATGTGGCGGCGCTGGGCTGCGACTTCTACGTCTTCTCCGCGCACAAGCTCTACGGCCCGACCGGGATCGGCGCGCTCTGGGCCAAGGCGGCGATCCTGGCCGATATGCCGCCGTGGCAGGGCGGCGGCGCGATGATCGACCGGGTGACGTTTGCGCGCACGACCTATGCCCCTGCCCCCCAGCGGTTCGAGGCCGGAACGCCCGCGATTGTCGAGGCAATCGCGCTGGGCGCGGCGGTCGATTACGTGTCCGCCATTGGCGTTCCCGCGATTCACGCCCACGAAACCGCGCTGGTCACAGAATTGCGCGATGCCCTGCGCAGCCGCAACGACGTGACCCTGTTCGGGCCGGAGGACAGCGCGGGCATCGTCAGTTTTGCGCTCGACGGGGTGCATCCGCATGACCTCGGCACGATTCTCGACGAGGAAGGGGTTGCGATCCGCGCCGGGCACCACTGCGCGCAGCCCCTGATGGATCATCTGGGCGTGCCCGCCACGGCCCGCGCCAGCTTCGGTTTGTATAGCAATTCCAGTGATATCGCCGCGCTGTTGCGCGGGATCGAACGCACCAGGAGGATTTTCGGGTGAGCGACGACAGCAAGTTCACGGTCGAGGAAGTGGCAGCGGTTCCCGCGCCGCCCCGCGCCAAAGTCGACGATGTGGAAACCCCGGCGGACAAGCTGGAGCGCAAGCGCGACTATCTGGAAGGGTTCCTGGCGGCCAAGCCCGAAGGCGTGGCCAGCACTGCGCCGGGCGGCGCCCTGTATGAAGCGGTGATCGCGGCGCTGCGTGACATTTTCGATCCGGAAATCCCGGTCAACATCTATGACCTGGGCCTGATCTATGGCGTCGACATCACCGAGGACGGCGGCGCGACGGTGACGATGACGCTGACCACCCCGCACTGCCCGGTGGCCGAATCGATGCCGGGCGAGGTCGAACTGCGGGTCAGTTCGGTGCCGGGCATTCGCGATGCCGAAGTGAACCTTGTCTGGGATCCGCCGTGGGACCCCGCCAAGATGAGCGACGAAGCGCGCCTCGAACTGGGAATGCTGTGATGACCACCACTTTGCGCCAACGCCCTGCCGCCGTGATCCTGACGCCGTCAGCCGAAGCGCGGGTGGCGAAGCTGATGGCCGAGGCTCCCGCCGATGCCATCGGGGTAAAGCTGTCCACCCCGCGCCGGGGTTGTTCGGGGCTGGCCTACTCGGTCGACTACGTGACCGAGGCAAACGGCCTGGACGAGCGGATCGAAACGCCGGGCGGCACGTTCTTCATCGACGGGGCCAGCGTGCTGTACCTGATCGGCAGCACTATGGACTGGGTGGAGGACGACTTTACCGCCGGGTTCGTGTTCCAGAACCCGAACGCCAAGGGTTCATGCGGCTGCGGCGAGAGCTTTACGGTCTGAACCGGACGCGACAGCGCTAACCCGGCTTTAAGCAAATTATCCGATACCGCCCCCCGTACTTGATCTTGGGGGCGACACGCCATGAGCATGCATTTCCATGACCTGACCGCGCAGGCGGTTGCTGACGGGGCGATCAGCGCGGAGGAAATCCTGGCGCTGCGCGGCGCCGGCTGGGCCGACGGGCGGATGGACCCCGAAGAGGCCGAATCGCTGTTCCTGGCGAATGACGCGCTGCGTAATCCCGGTCCGGACTGGTGCGACTTCTTCGTCGAGGCGTTGAGCGAGTTTGTCGTCAACACGGTAGAGCCGCGCGGATATGTCGACCAGCTGATGGGCGACGAACTGATTTCCCGGATCGACCGCGATGGCCGGGTCGGGACGATGACCGAACTGGAATTGCTGGTCCGCGTGCTGGAAAAGGCGCTGTCCGTGCCCGACAGCCTGAAGGCCTATGCCTTGCGGCAGCTGGAGGACATCGTCCTGGCGGGCGAAGGGCCGACCCGTGCGGGTGCGCTGGACGCAAAGGGGATCAACGAGGTGGAATGCCGCCTGCTGCGCCGCGTGATCTTTGCGGCGGGCGGGGATCGCCCCGCCGCCGCCAGCCGCGCCGAGGCAGAGATGCTGTTCCGAATCAAGGACGCGACGCTCTATGACGTCAACGCGGCCGAATGGGACCGGCTGTTCGTGCAGGGCGTGGGCAGCTATCTGTTGGGCTTTGGCGGCCGGGAACCGCTCAGCCGCGAGCGGGCCGCCGACCTGGAAGCGTTCATGAACCGTCCGGGTGCCGGGATCGGCAGCTTCCTGCGGCGGATGCTGGGTGCGGATGTCGATGTGGAAACCAGCAAGAGCTTCAGCAGCCTGCTGAGCATCACCCCGCACACGCCGGACGTCGAAGACGAGGCGGAAGAGGCCGCGCGGCTGACCGACGGCGAAGAGCTGTGGCTGCTCGACCATATCGATGCCGACGAGGAACTGGACCCGCTGGAAAAGGCGTTGCTGCAATTCATCGCCGAGGAAACCGGCGAGGAACCGTTGCGGACCTGACCAGTCCCGATCAGCGGCGACGCAGGGCGGCGATACAGGCCGCGCGGTCAACATCCTGGCCATCGCTGCCGCGCCGCGCGTCGACGTAAGTGGCCTGCGGCTCACGCCCGGCACTCGCGGGATAGAGATAGACGTCCAGCACGCAGGCATCGCCCGCGAACTGCAGCTTGCGGGCATCGCCTTCCCACACATCCAGCCGGGCGGATCCGAACTGGCGGGTCAACTCTGCCGGCGTGGCGCCGATCACGCCTTCCAGGCCGGGGGCGGACTGAATGCGGGCGCTTGGCGGCCCGGTGCGCGCCGGGGGGCGCGGAACGACCAGTGCGGGCTTGGCCGACGCGCTCTGCACTTTCGGCACTGCCGCTCCGCCGCCGCCACACGCGGCCAGCAACGGGATCAGGGCAAGTGACAACGCGAATCGGGCAGGCATGGTTGCCGCTTTGCCCGCGCCGCCGCCGCTGTCAACGCTGCGCCCCTTGCTCTGCGATCACCTGGCCGCTAGGCGCGGCAGGCACTTTTGCCCACAAGTTCAGGGAAATCCATGTCCGCCACCCAGTTTGATGTCATCGCCATCGGTAACGCCATCGTCGATGTCATGGCCCCCTGCGATGATGCCCTGATCGAACGGCTGGGCATGACCCGTGGCGGGATGACCCTGATCGACACGCCGCGCGCCCACGAACTCTATGACGCGATGGGCCCCGCGCGCGAAATTTCGGGCGGTTCGGCCGCCAACACGCTGGCCGGACTGGCCGCACTGGGCGCGCGCTGCGCGTTCATCGGCCAGGTTGCCGAGGATCAGCTGGGCGAAGTGTTCGCGCATGACATTCGCGCTGGCGGCATCGCGTTCGACACCCCCGCCCGCGCGGGCGATCCGCCGACGGCGCGCTGCCTGATCTTCGTCACGCCCGATGGGCAGCGCACGATGAACACGTTCCTGGGCGCATCGCAGTTCTTGCCGCCCGCCGTGCTGGACGAAGCGGCCATCGCGGCGGCGAAGATCCTCTATCTGGAAGGCTATCTGTGGGACCCGGAAGAGCCGCGCGCCGCGATGCGCCGCGCGATCGCGGCGGCCAAGAACGCGGGCCGCAAGGTGGCCTTCACGCTGTCCGACGCCTTCGTGATCGAGCGTCACGGCGCGGATTTCCGGGCGATGATCGAAACCGGCGATGTCGATATCCTGTTCGCCAACCACGTCGAACTGGCCGCCCTGACCGGCCATGACGATTTCGAGACCGGCCTGGCCGAACTGGCGCCCAAGGTGCCGGTGCTGGTGGTCACGCGCGGGGAACATGGCGCGGTTGCGATCGCGGGCGCAGAGCGTAGCGAAGTCGCGGCAGAGCCGGTGGCAAAGGTGATGGATACCACGGGCGCGGGCGACCTGTTCGCCGCCGGGTTCCTGCACGGTCACGTAACCGGCCGCTCGCTGACCGAATGCCTGACGATGGGCGCGGTGGCCGCAGCGGAAGTCATTTCGCACTATGGCGCGCGGCCCGAAGCGGATCTCAGGCAACTCGTTCAGGCACGTCTTGGTTGAACATACGAATTTTCGCAGTTGCACACGCCTATGGGTTTCAGCTAGCTAGGCGCGCCTAACACAGAAGGGGGCTTTATAATGCGCAAGACCGTTCTCACTCTCGCTCTGCTCGCCGCTCCGCTGGCTCTCTCGGCCTGCTCGAAGACTGAAGAAGCTGCTCCGGAAGCCACCGAAGCTGCGACCACGGAAGCTGCTGACGCTTCGGCCGCTGCCACGGACGCTGCTGCTGCCGCGACCGACGCTGCTGCTGCGACCACCGAAGCTGCCCAGTAAGGCGCTTATCGCGAGAGCGATCGGGATGGGCTGAATGCCTGTCCACAGTGGACCAGGACGGCGCTCTCTCCGCTAGCGGAGGGGGCGCCGTCTGCCTTTCGGGCATGAGATTTTCGGCTGCGGCGGCGGCGCCTCAGCCCTGCGCTTCGCGTGCCACTTCGCGATAGCCGATGTCGCGGCGGCAGAACCCGTCGGCAAAGTCGATCGCATCCACCGCGACATAGGCGCGGGCCTGCGCCTCGGTTGCGCTGGCGCCGCGTGCGGTGACGTTGAGCACGCGCCCGCCGGTCGATACCAACTGACCATCCGCCAGCGCCGTGCCGGCATGGAACACCTTGGCGCCGGTCGCCTCGGCCGCGTCCAGCCCGCGAATCGCGCCGCCCTTTTTCGGCGTGCCGGGATAGCCTTGCGCCGCCATCACCACGGTCAGGGCCGTATCGGGCGACAGGCGCGGTGGTTGCAATGTGGCCAGCCTGCCTTCGGCCACAGCCAGCAGCAGTTCACCCAGGTCCGATTCCAGCCGCAGCATCAGCACCTGGCATTCCGGATCGCCGAACCGGGCGTTGTACTCGATCAACTTGACCCCGTCCTTGGTCAGCATCAGCCCGGCATAGAGCACGCCGGAATAGGGCATGCCCTCATCCGCCATGCCTTTTACCGTGGGCGCAATGATCCGGGTAATGGCTTCCGCCTCCAGCTCCGGCGTCAATACCGGGGCGGGGCTATAGGCGCCCATGCCACCGGTGTTGGGGCCGGTATCGCCATCGCCCACCCGCTTGTGGTCCTGGGCGGAGCCGAAGGGAACGATGGTGTGGCCATCGGTGATCGCGAAGAAGCTCGCCTCCTCGCCCTCCAGAAATTCCTCGATCACGGCTTCGGCCCCGGCGGCGCCGAACTTGCCGGAAAAGATCTCGGTGACGGCATCCTCGGCCTCGGTGCGGGTCATGGCGACGGTCACGCCCTTGCCGGCGGCCAGGCCATCGGCCTTGATCACCACCGGAATCCCGAACCGGTCGAGCGCGGCCAGCCCCTCCGCCGCACTGGCGACCCGCACGAACCCGGCGGTGGGGATGTCATGGCGCTCGCACAGTTCCTTGGTGAAGGCCTTGCTGCCTTCCAGCTGGGCGGCAGCCTGGCTGGGGCCGAACACCGGCACGCCGGCCGCGCGCAAGGCATCGGTCAGCCCGTCCACCAGCGGCGCTTCGGGGCCGACCACGACCAGTCCGATCCGCTGATCGGCGCAGAATTGCAGCACGGCGGCATGGTCGGCCACGTCCAGCGCGACCAGTTCCGCATGCTGGGCAATGCCCGGATTGCCGGGGGCTGCGAACAGTTTCGTGCACAGCCGGGATTGCGCCAGCTTCCACGCCAGCGCATGTTCGCGCCCGCCCGATCCCAGCAGCAGGATGTTCATGCCCGGTCCCCGTTCCTATGATGATGAATACAGTTCTGGCGGGCTGGTAGCGAAGGAACCGGCTGGGGACAACGCTGCCGCGCTGTCCGTCAGCGAGATTTCCGCCGCGTTGAAGCGCGTGGTCGAGGACCGGTTCGGCTTTGTCCGCATCCGGGGGGAGCTGTCGGGCGTGAAGCGCGCGGCATCCGGCCACCTCTATCTGGCGCTGAAGGATGAGAACGCCCGGATCGACGGGGTGATGTGGCGCGGCAATGCCCAGCGCCTGTCGTTCCTGCCCGAAGACGGCGTCGAAGTGATCGCCACCGGCAAGCTGACGACTTATCCGGGCCGCTCCAATTACCAGATCGTGATCGACCGGATGGAGATCGCGGGCGAAGGCGCGCTGCTGGCGCTGCTGGCGAAAACCAAGGCCCGGCTTGAGGCCGAGGGGCTGTTCGATGCCGCGCGCAAGCGGCCGCTGCCCTATCTGCCGCGCGTGATCGGGGTGGTTACGTCGCCCACCGGGGCGGTGATTCGCGACATCCTGCACCGGCTGGCGGATCGCTTCCCCAGCCATGTGCTCGTCTGGCCGGTGCTGGTGCAGGGGCAGGGCGCGGCGGAGCAGGTGGCCGCGGCAGTGCGCGGCTTTGGCGCGATTGCGCCCGGCGGGCCGGTGCCACGCCCGGACCTGGTGATCGTGGCGCGCGGTGGCGGCTCGATCGAGGATCTGTGGTCGTTCAACGAGGAAGTGGTCGTCCGCGCGATTGCCGATTGCCCGATTCCGGTCATTTCGGCGGTGGGCCACGAAACCGATACCACGCTGGCCGACTTTGCCGCCGATGTCCGCGCGCCAACGCCCACGGCAGCGGCGGAAATGGCGGTGCCGGTGCGTGAGGACTTGCTGGCTCAGCTGGGCGAACTGGCGCTGCGCACCCGCCGCGCGGTGGTGCGCCCGGTCAAGCTGGGGCGTGAACGGCTGGCCGTGCGGGCCGAGCGCCTGCCCCGGCCCGAAGCGCTGCTCAGCGCGCAGGCCCAGCGGCTGGATGACTTGTCGGAACGCTTGCGGCGCGGCCTTCGGGACCGGACCGTGGTCGCCCGCCAGGCGCTTCAGGCCGATGCGGCGCGGCTCTCTGCGCCGCTGCTGCTGGCGCGGCTGGAGCGCGCGCGCGACCGGCTGGGCGCGGCGCGGCTGGTTCCCGCGCTGGTGACTCAGCGGGTCGCCGCCGGGCAGGAACGGTTGCACGCGCTGGCCCGCCTTTCGGCCTCGCTCAACCCCGACCGGGTGCTGGAACGCGGCTATGTGCGGGTGACGGCGGCGGATGGCCGGACAGTGATTTCCCGCGCGGTTGCGGCGGGCGAAGCGGCACTGGAACTGCATTTCCGCGATGGCGTGCTGGCGGTGACGCCCGGCGAAGCCGCGCTCCAGTCCGCCGCGCCCCGGCCCCGCCCTGCCGCGAAACTTGCCCCCAAACCTGCGCCACCCGAACAGGGCAAATTGCTCTGACGGCCAAGCCGGGCTAGGGTGGAGGCATGTTGATGTCTCCGTCCGATCGCGCCGCCACCCTGTTCTACCAGCCGAACGGCTTTCGCGTGCTGACCCCCGGCAAGTTCGTGACTTGCGCGGTGTCAGGCGATGCCATTGCGCTCGATGCGCTGCGGTACTGGTGTGTTGAGCGGCAGGAGGCCTATGCCACCCCTGAACTCGCGACCCGGCGGCTGCTCGGCGGGGCGTGATGCGCGCGCTGGCGCTGGGGTTTGCGCTGGTCGCGGCCGCCCCGGCGGCCACCACGGCGGCGGAACCGACCGATCTGGCGCTGTCCGGAGAGTTGACTCAGGGCGGTTGGGCGCGTGGGTTTGCGCCGCGCGGGGTGGTGGCGATCAGCCTGGATGGCCAGGCGGTTCCCCTTGCCGCAGATGGCCGGTTCCTGCTGGCCTTTGACCGCGATGCAGCGGCTGCGGCGCGGCTGACGTTGCGTTATGCGGATGGCCGGGCAGAGCGGCGGGAACTGGCGATTGCGCCGCGCGCCTGGCAGATTGAGCGGGTTGGCGTTGGTCTGCGGCCCGGTACGGCGCCTAGTGCGGAATGGGCGGCGCGGCGGGCCGGGGAGCTGGCGCAGATCAAGGCGGCGCGGGCGCTGGACCATCCGGTGCAGGGCTGGCGGCAGGGGTTCATCTGGCCGGTAAAAGGGCGGATTTCCGGGCGGTTCGGGTCGCAGCGGATCTATAACGGGGTGCCGGGCAGCTATCATTCCGGGCTGGACATCGCGACGGGGGGCAGCGGCACGCCGTTCGTTGCTCCGGCGGACGGGGTGGTGATTCTGGCGGCGCAAAGCCCGTTTTCGCTGGAGGGGCGGCTGTTGATGATCGATCACGGCATGGGCCTGAACAGTGCGTTCCTGCACTGCTCCGAACTGGCGGTGAAGGCGGGAGACACGGTCCGCCAGGGGCAATACATCGGCCGGATCGGCGCCACCGGGCGGGCAACGGGGCCACACCTGCACTGGTCGATCAAGTGGCGCGATTCCCGGCTTGATCCGCTGCTGTTCACCGGGCCGATGCCGCCGCGCTGATCGTTGCAGGCGAAACGGACTGCCCGTTACCCCCGGCAGCCCGGCCGTTATAAGTTGCGCAATTTTTGCAAAGCGCGCAAAAATATTGCGCATGGGCCACATCGCTGTGGCTTCGTTGCCACAGCCGCCACGGCGAATGTTGCAGTTGCGTGAAAATGCTTTGCCCCTGTCGGCGCATTTCGTCATTGCCCACCCATCTATCTGCCAGTTTGGCGGGGGTATTCCCTGTTCAGGTGGCAGAGTGATCAGGAATCCGCGCGGACTTGTCCGCGGGATCTACAGAGGGACTGACCTGTGAAAACCACCAAGAAATCGCTCCTTTCGAGCGCGACTTACCTGCAGTCGCTGGCACTCGTGGGCGGCGCTGCTGCGCTGCTGTCCTCGACCGCCGCGTTCGCGCAGGATGCCGCTGAAGAAGACGCCGCCAGCGCCGATCAGACGATCGTCGTCACCGGCTCGCTGATCCGCAACCCGAACCTGTCGGCTTCGGCTCCGGTCGCCACCATCGGCACCCAGGAACTGGAACTGCGCCAGTCGAACGTCGCTGAAGAAGTGCTGCGTACCCTGCCGGGCGCCGTGCCCAGCATCGGTTCGTCGGTGAACAACGGCAACGGTGGTTCGTCCTACGTCAACCTGCGTGGCCTGGGTTCGAACCGCAACATCGTGCTGCTCGACGGCAACCGCATCGTCCCGGCTGACCTCGTCGGCCGCGTCGACCTCAACAACATCCCGCTCGCCCTGATCCAGCGCACCGACGTGCTGACCGGCGGCGCCAGCTCGACCTATGGTGCCGACGCGATTTCGGGTGTGGTGAACTTCATCACCAAGCAGGACTTCGCCGGGATGGAAGCCACCATCTCCGAACAGATCACCGAACGTGGTGACGGCAACGTGTTCCGCGCCGACCTGACGCTGGGCGCCAACTTCGACGACGGTCGCGGCAACGCCGTGCTGTCGCTGGGCTACCAGAAGCAGGATCCGGTCTATTTCGGCGGTGACCGTCCGTTCTCGACCCTGACGCTGGAATCGTACGACGAATTCTACGTCGCCGGCCAGGGCTCGTCGACGACGTCGCCTTCGCGCTTCGACATCGGTGATGGTCGCCGGCCGCAGCAGGTTTCGCCCGATGGCACGGGCCTGAGCAACTACTACCAGGCGTTCAACTTCAATCCGTACAACGTGTTCCAGACGCCGTTCGAGCGCTTCAACATGTACGGTCAGGCCCGCTATGAAGTGGCCGACAACATCGAAGTCTATGCCCGCGGCCTGTATTCGAACAACACCGTCGAAACCATCATCGCTCCGTCGGGCGTGTTCGGTTCGGCTGTGACCGTGCCGGTTTCGAACCCGTTCATGACCGCCGCCCAGCGCTCTTACCTGTGCGCCAATGCGGACACCGATCCCAACTCTGACGGTAACCAGACCCTGAGCGCTGCTGACTGCTTGGCCGCGTCCACCGCGTCGAAGTTCCTGGCGGATGGCAAGACGGCGAACCCGGCCTACCGCGAATTCACGTTCGGTCTGCGTCGCCGCACCACCGAAACCGGTCCGCGTGTGTCGAACTACAACAGCCAGGTGTTCGATTTCCGCGCCGGCGTGCGTGGCAACATCACCGACGCGATCCAGTTCGACGTTTCGGCCTCGCATGGCGAATCGAAGAAGCTGCAGACCATCCAGAACTATGTGCTGCTGTCGCGCGTTCGCCAGGCCCTGCTGGCCACCAGCACCGGTGCCTGCCAGAACACGGCCAATGGCTGCGTTCCGCTGAATATCTTCGGTCCTGACGGCTCGATCACGGCCGCCATGTCGGACTTCATCAGCGACGCTGCCACCGTTCAGGAAAACACCAAGCTGGACCAGGTCAAGGCTGTCATCAGCGGCGACACCGGCATTTCCTCGCCGTGGGCTGCTGAAGGCATCAACTTCGCCGCTGGTGCGGAATACCGTCGTTATTCGGCTGAACAGTCGTCGGACGTGCTGGCCAAGACCCCGGGTGAACTCGGCGGCGCTGGCGGTGCGGCTCCGGACATCAAGGGCGGTTACGAAGTCTATGAAGGCTTCGGCGAACTGATCCTGCCGATCGCTTCGGACATGCCCGGCATCCACGAGCTGACCGTTGAAGCCGGTATCCGTCAGTCGCACTACAAGATCGCGGCTGCTGGCAACCCGACCTTCGACACCACCACCTGGAAGGTGGCTGGTACCTGGGCGCCGGTTCCGGACTTCAAGGTTCGCGGCAACTATCAGCGCGCCGTCCGCGCCCCGAACATCGGCGAACTGTTCTCGCCGGTCTCGACGGGCCTGACCAACCTCGGCACCGATCCGTGCCAGGGCGGCGCTCCGCTGTCGAGCGCCGACCTGCGCGCGGTCTGCATTGCGCAGGGTGCTCCGGCCGGCACGATCGGTGCGATCCAGGCTCCGACCGCTGGTCAGGCGAACATCACCGCTGGTGGTAACCTGAACGTGGGCCCGGAAACCGCGACCACCTGGTCGGCCGGTCTGGTCTTCACCCCGGCGTTCCTGCCCGGCTTCTCCGGCTCGATCGATTACTACAACATCAAGGTGAAGAACGCGATCACCACCCCGACTCCGGGTGACCTGATCGCGGCCTGCTTCGACAACCTGTCGGCAGCAAGCGCCACGTCTTCGGCGTGCACCTCGATCCGTCGTAACCCGATCACCGGCGGCCTCGACGGTGACCCGGCGACCACTGGTGGCCTGTTCGGCGTTCTGTCGAACCTCGGCACGCTGGCGACCGATGGTGTCGACCTCAACCTCGCCTACTCGACCGGCATCGGCACCGTGTTTGGCCAGGAAGGGCGTCTGTCGTTCTCGTTCAACGGCAACTTCACCAACAGCTCGAAGTTCAAGGCGACCCCGACCGCTCTGGATCGTGAGTGCGTCAACCAGTACTCGGTGAACTGCGGCTCGATCCAGCCGAAGTACTCGTTCAGCCAGCGCACCACGCTGGGCCTCGGCCCGGTCGACGTGTCGCTGCTGTGGCGCTGGGTCAACAAGGTCCGTCTGGAAGACCAGCAGCTGCAGGATGATCTGGACGCTGCCGATGCTGCAAACCGCGACGAGGACGGCGTTCTGCTGCCTAAGGACCTGACCAAGACCGGTCTCCCTGGTTATCAGGCTTGCCCGAACTTCGAAACCGATGCTGGCGACGCGATCGGCGCTGGCGGCGGTGGTTGCGTTATCGACACGCGCTTCCGCACGATCAAGGCCTACAGCTGGTTCGACCTGACCACCCGCTGGGAAGTGTCGAAGAACTTCGACCTGACCATGTCGGTGTTCAACCTGTTCGACAAGAAGCCGCCGGTCGTCGGTGGCACCGTGGGTTCGACCTCGTACAACGGTGGTAACACCTACCCGTCGTCCTACGACGCGCTGGGTCGCCGTTTCGCGGTGAGCGCTCGCCTGAAGTTCTAGTCCTTAGACTTCAGTCAAACCAATCGGGGGCGGGCAGCAATGCTCGCCCCCTTTTGTTTGGGTCCAGTTCGCAGGAAACCCTCGCAAAACCCGTCACCCCGGATCACGTCGGCGTATTATGCCGTTTTCGTACGGTCCCACCACCAGCGTCACCCTGAACTTGTTTCAGGGTCCATCTCTCCTCATGCTCGGACAGTGCGGGCTGAGAAATGGATGCTGAAACAAGTTCAGCATGACGGTTGGGGAAATACGTTGCGAAGGGGATAAATGCCGATCAAGTCCGGGGTGACGTGAGTAGAGTGGTGCTGTGCGGGGGGCCTGTTGGCGGCGTGGCGGCGCTATCCCAGCAGCGGCAGCGGCAGGTCCATCGCCAGCCCGTTGGCTTCCGCCACGGCCTGTGCCCAGATCAGGACCTTGTCGATCTCGTCCCCGTGCGCGCGGCGGGCCTCGGCATATTCCTCCGCCCGCTGCGCCGCATCGAACGCCGCGCCGGACTTGGAATGGCGGGTAAAGGCCGCTCCGCCCGCCATGGCGGCCAGATCGGCGGGGCTGGCCGTCAGCCCGTAATGATGCGCGGCGGCGGTCAGCACGGCCAGCGGTTCGCGCGTCAGTGTTTCGGAATCGAGCGTGCGCACCCGGCCCGGTCCCAGCTTGCCCGCCAACTGGTGGAACAGCGCGTGCTGCGCCAGCCAGCCGGTCGCGGCGACTTGCAGGTCGGTCTGGCGGAAATAGTCGCGCGGACCCATCCCCAGATTGACCACATTGTCGGTCAGGAACCCTTCCAGCAACTCGCGCACCCACAGCCGGCACCACAGCCCCTTGCGCACCACGGATACCAGAAAGGTTTCCAGCGGCGCATAGAGCAGGATCGCCGGGGCATCGCCGCGCAGCGCCAGCAGCAATTCTGCCAACGGGTTCAGGATGTTGGACGGTTTGACGATCACCCGCTCTTGCGGCGCGAACGGGCGGGCCAGCAGCCGCGTTGCGCTATCTGCCAGCCGCGCCACTGCCGCCGGGGCCGCGCCGCGCCGGCGAAAGCCGACGACGTCGTTCAGCAGCACCGGCTCGCTCAGGCCCATGGCCACGCCGGGGCGGTCCAGCGCGGACAGCAGCAGGGTCGATCCGCAGAACGCCGAATGAAACAGGAAGCCCATCGGCTGCGGCGGGACTGCGGCCAGGCATTCGGCCACCGGCACATCATGGCGCGGGCGGGCATCGCCCAGGTACTCGTCGGTCAGGAACGGCGCGCGGCGGTGATCGGCGCGGGGCAGGTGCACAAACGCGATCCGGTCCGCCGCTTCGATGTGGCGGTGGGGCAGCCATGCGGCATCGGCCAGAGTAAAGGGTGGCGTGGGATTCATGGCCCAAGCGTAGGGGGCGGGGAGCGGGGCCGCAACTGCCGCTTGCGGGTGCTGAGGCGCGCCCCTATCCATCAGCCATGACTGATACACCCGTCGATCCGGTCCGACTGGAACAGGCCCGCGCCGCCAATGCGGCGGGCATGGCCGCGCTGCGCGCCGGAAACGGGGCCGATGCGGCCGTGGCATTCCGCCGCGCGCTGGAGGCGGACCCAACCGCCGGGCCGCTGTGGCGCAACCTGGCCCATGCGGAGCGGCTGGCGGGCCATGACGTGGCCGAACGGGCGGCGCTCGATCAGGCGCTGGCGCTCGACCGGACGGACTTCATCGCCCAGCTGCGCAAGGCGCAGAACCTGGAACGCTGCGGGGAAGAAGCGGAAGCGCTGGCCGCGTGGTCGGGCGCGTTGCAGCTGGCGCAGGGGATTGCCAAGCCGGTGCCGGGGCTGGTGGAGGAACTGGCCGCCGGGCGCGCCTTCGTCACGGCGGTGCAGCAGCGGCTGGGGGCCGGGGTCGATGCCGCGCTCGCCCCGCTGGAGCCGCAGCTGGATGAGACGGAGCGCCGCCGCATCCGCGCCTTTGCCGATCATGCGCTGGGGCGGCGGCG
This sequence comes from Novosphingobium sp., assembly GCA_041909515.1. Lineage (GTDB taxonomy): Bacteria > Pseudomonadota > Alphaproteobacteria > Sphingomonadales > Sphingomonadaceae > Novosphingobium. The sequence goes on from JAYRDH010000003.1 coordinate 32,590, forward strand.
GGTCTATGTCAACGAATGCGCCGGAGTCTATTATCCGTTCCTGCCCGCCGACGAATACTTCGATTCCCGGCATTTTCCGTGGTTTGCGGAACTGGAAGCGGCGGCGGGCGACATTCGCAGCGAGTTGCACGGGCTGTTGAACGAGGGGAACCCGGCGATCATCCCCTATGTCCGGCTGGAAGAAGGCACGCCGCAGAACAAGTGGTCGGCGCTCAGCCATTCGCACGACTGGAGCGCCTGCTTCCTCTACGAATATGGCGTGCCCAACCAGCCGGTGCTGGACCGCTGCCCGAAAACCGCCGCGCTGCTGGCCCGGCTGCCGCTGGCGCAGATCCCCGGCAAGGCGCCCAACGCGTTCTTTTCCATGCTGAAGCCGCAGAGCGCGATTCCCGCGCACACGGGCGTCACCAACACCCGTGCGATCGTCCACCTGGGGCTGGACATCCCACCCGGCTGCGGCTTTCGCGTCGGCGGGGAAACGCGCGAATGGCAGGAAGGGAAGGCCTTTGCCTTTGACGATTCGATCGATCACGAGGCGTGGAACCACAGCGATGAGCGCCGCCACATCCTGATCATCGACACCTGGAACCCGCACCTGACCGCGCGTGAGCAGGACGCGATCGTCCGCTATTTCGCGGCGACGGACCAGTCGCTCGGCTGATTTTGTTCGACGAACGGCATGGGCCTGCGCTTGCTGCACTGCGGCAAGCAGGTTAGGATCCCGGCTTTGTTTCACGACCGGGAGCGTTATCCGCTATGTCCCTGTTTCTTGCCATCATTCTGACCGCCGGGTCCGCTGCCAGTGCTGATGCGCCCGTGGCCGAACCCAACCCCAGCAAGATGACCCGCGCCGAAATCCGCGCCCACAATGACAAGGTGGGGACGGCGGACCCGTTGTTCATCCGCTGCCGCCGGGACGTGGAAATCGGCAGTCTGGCCAAGGCGAAGACCATCTGCCGCACCACCCGCGACTGGGCCGCTGCCGATTACGCCGGCAACCGCACCGCGCGCGATACCGTGCGGCTGATGCATGAAACCGCGGGCAACGTCGGCAATTAAGCCGCCGCTGCTGCGTCACTGGATGCGGATGACGCGGGCGTTCTGGCTCTTGCCGATCTTGGCGAAATAGCTGCCCAGCGAAGCCGTCTCGATCACGATCGGATCGCCGCGCTTGGCATAGGCCGGGCGCCCGGCGATCTGCTTCCAGCGCGCCCCGTCGGCCAGTACGAACACGAACTGCCCGTCGCGCGCGGTATAGGTGCTTTCGATCGTGCTTTCGATCGCCTTCACATCCTCGCTGTCGCCGCCGCCAAACAGCTTGATCGAGGGCAGCGAGAGGCCGAACAGGCCCTTGCGCGCTTCACGCATCGTCTCGCGGTCGGCGATGACCAGGTCTTTCGTCTCGCGCGCGGCGGCCATTGCTCCGACGGTGCGGTCATAGCAGGCGAGTCGCTCAGCCGCGTCGGCCACACTCTTGCAGTCCAGCACGGCCTGGAACACTGGCGGCGGGGTGCTGGGCGCATCCCTGTCCTTGTCCTTCGCGGCGACCGGGACGGATAGCACGCCCAGGGCCAGCGTCACCAGCGGCAGGAGCGATCGATTCAGGCGGGTCACGGCGTCTCTCCATCAAAGCGCGGGCCATCTCGGCGACGGCGGGCGAACGATGCCCGCGTCGCGGGCCAGCGTCAATCACGTGCAGCACGCGCTTGATTTGGCCCGCCGCCCGGCCCACACCGTTACGCAATGCTACGCCGTTTGATGATTGCCCTGCTGGTGCTGGGACTGGCCCCTGGGCTGTGGTGGCAGATGCCGCGCCCCGCGCCGAGCTTTGAACAGAAGGTTGCCATCGCGCCGCTGCCGGTCGATCCGGCGTTGGCCCGGCTTGGCCCCTTGCGGTTGACCGGGGTGTGGCAGTTGCGCAGCCCGCATGAATGGTTTGGCGGCTATTCCGCGCTGGTGGCGATTCGCCCCGGCCGCCTGATGGCGTTTTCGGATCGTGGCTATACGATCGATTTTCCGACTCCCGGCACCAGTGCGGCCGCGCCTGCCCGGATCGGGACGGCCACTGGCGATTCGAAGGCTCTGAAAGCGTCCCGCGACATCGAATCCGCGACCTATGATCCGCAGCGCGACGAGATCTTCCTGGGGATGGAGTTCCGCAACGCCATCGTGCGGACCACGCCGACGCTGGGGGATTGGCAGATGGCGTTTCCGCAGCTGATGCGGGGCTGGTCCGGCAATCAGGGGGCAGAGGCAATGGTGCGGCTGGCCGATGGTCGCTTCATCGTCCTGGGAGAGCGCAATGGCGGCTGGCGCGATGGCGATTCGCACCCCGCGCTGCTGTTGTCAGGCGATCCGACCCGCGGGGCGCGGGAACTGGCCTTCACGTTCGACAGTCAGGGCGGCGGACGGCCGACCGATATGGCGCAGCTGCCCGACGGGCGGGTGCTGATCCTGCAACGCACTTTGCTCTGGCCGTTTCCGCCCCGTTTCTCCGCCAGCATCATGCTGGCGGACCCGGCTACCTTGCGGGCGGGCGGGACATGGTCCGGCAAGCGGCTGGCGCAGCTGGAATATCCGCTGCCCGTCGACAATTTCGAAGGGATGACCATCACCCCGGCAGCCGGAGGCAAGGTTCACGTCTGGCTGATTTCGGACGACAACATGGCTGTCACCCAGCGCACCTTGGTGTGGCGGCTTGAGCTGGACCCGACAGAACTGCCGGCGCGCCGCTGATTGCGGCGTCCATCGTACCGGATAAGGGGCCAGATTTAGCCAGACAAAGCAAAAGGCGCGCGGACAAGCCCGCACGCCCATTGCATTGCCGGTTGTCACCACGCGCGGCCACAGCCGCGCGGCGACGATCAGGCTGCCTGCTTCTTCGCCAGTTCGCGCTTAACCTTCAGCGCGGTGGTCGACAGCTTGTCGTCCGAGGTCTTCAGCAGCCAGTTGTCCAGACCGCCAACGTGCTCAACCGAGCGCAAACCGTGGGTCGACACGCGGAACTTGAAGCTGCGATCCAGCGATTCGGACATCAGCGTGACATTCTGCAGGTTGGGCAGGAAGACGCGCTTGGTCTTGTTGTTGGCGTGGCTGACGTTGTGGCCAACCTGACGGCCCTTACCGGTCAGTTCGCAAATACGGGACATGGCTTAACTCGCTTCGAATTTCGTTACCGTTGCCGGGTGAAGGCGGGCGCTTAGCGATTCACCCTGCAAAGGTCAAGTTGCGTGAACGGGATCGGCACGGTAGCGCAGCCTTATGACCACGTGGCCCCTTCCGGAACCGATGGCCCTTGCGCTGGAACAGGCCCGTGCCGGGGCTGCTGTCGGCGAAGTGCCGATTGGCGCGGTCATCGTCAAGGACGGCGTGGTGATTGCCGCCGCGCACAACGCCCCGCGCGCTCTGACCGACCCCACCGCACACGCGGAAATCCTGGCGATTCGGGCGGCGGCGCGGCAGCTGGGCAACGAACGGCTGGACGGGTGTGAGCTGTGGGTCACGCTGGAGCCCTGCCCGATGTGCGCGGGCGCCATCGCTCATGCGCGAATCGGTCGGCTCTATTACGCGGCGGCCGATCCCAAGGGCGGCGCGGTGGAACATGGCGCACGGGTGTTCGAACATGACCAGTGCCTGCACCAGCCCGAAGTCTATGCCGGGATCGGCGAATCGGTTGCCGCCGGTCTGCTGCGCGATTTCTTTCGCATACGCAGATAGTTGACCTGCCCCCCCGCGCGCGGGCAAGGCGGCGGGCATGAACCGCATTGCCTTGCTCGCCACCCTTTCGATGTCCCTGTCCCTATCCCTGCCACTGGCCGCCCATGCCAGGGCGCCCGAAGCCGCCACCCGCCCGCCCGTATCGGGGATGCTGGACGATCCCTGTCCGGCGAATCGCGACGGGCAGTGGGCGCTGGCGGAGGACGTGCTGAAGAACGACTGGCCGTGGCTGTGTCGCTACCGCGCGGAAAATGCGGCCTATAACGCGGCCAATCCGGCGCGAGCGGTGTTCATCGGGGATTCGATTACCGAAGGCTGGGCGCGGATCGATCCGGCGCTGTTCAGCAAGGGCGTGGTCGGGCGTGGGCTGTCGGGCCAGACCAGCCCGCAGATCCTGCTGCGCTTCTGGCAGGACGTGATCGCGTTGCATCCGCGCGTCGTGCATATCATGATCGGCACCAACGATATTGCCGGCAACACCGGGCCAACCTCGGTCGCGGCCTATCAGGCCAATATTCGCGCGATGGTCGATCTGGCCCGCGTCAATGGGGTGCGGGTGGTGCTGGGCAGCATTCCCCCGGCCAAGCGGATGGACTGGCGCCCCGGCCTGGAACCGGCCCCGCGCATTGCCGAACTGAACCGCTGGCTGCGCGCGTTCGCGGCAGAGCAGGGGCTGGTGTTCGCCGATTACCACAGTGCGCTGGCCACGCCCGACGGTGCGCTCCGCCCGGATCTGGGCAAGGATGGCGTCCATCCCGAAGCCCCCGGTTATGCCCTGATGCGCCCGATTGCCGAACGCGCGCTGGCCGAGGCAGAGGCTGCTTACCCCTAACCCAGCGGGTTGGTCTCGCCCGGCTGGGACCCTTGCGCCGCCTTGGCGCGCAGGAACGCGGGGCGCTGGCTCAGCCGGTCCAAGTAGGCGGCCATGCCGGGGGTCACTTGCGCCTCCAGCCCGATCGACTGTGCCAGCATCACCGCATAGCCGACCGAAATGTCAGCCATCGTGAAACGTCCGGCGGCGGCATAATCCCCGTCCAGCATCGTTTCGGCATTGCGCAGGCGCGAGCCGAACCACTGGGCGTAATCCTCTGCCGCCTGTGTCACGCGCCGTTCGGGCGGCTCCAGCAAGGTGTAACGCAGATGGATCGTCTGCGGGAACGTCAGCGTCGCCTCGCCCATGTGCAGGAAGTTGAGGTAGGCGGCATAGCCCGGCTCATCCGGCGCGACCGCCAGCGGGCTGGGGCCAAAGCGGGTGGCCAGGAAATGCGGGATTGCCGAACTTTCGGTCATCAGCTGGCCATCGACGATCAGCGCCGGGACCGTGCCCAGCGGGTTCACATCGCGGTAGCCCTCCACAAAGACGCGCGGCGGAAAGCGCATCAGTTCCAGCGTATAGGGCAGTTCCAGCTCCTCCAGCGCCCAGAGCGCGCGGAACGAGCGGGCATCGCGGCAGTGGAACAGCTGGATCGCGGCGCTCACTTGCCGAGATCCGCCATGGTGGCCATTTCGCACTTCTCGTTGCTCTGCTGGGCATCGCCGCCGACGAGCGCCAACGCAACAAACCCGGCGACGATCAGCACGCCGAACAAAGCGGTCAGCAGGCCCAGATACTTGTCGATGAACGCCTTGATCGGCGCACCGAACAGGCGGAACAGGATGCCCACGCCCAGAAAGATGGTGGCGCGACCGGCAATGCTGGCCAGAATGAACGGCACCAGCGCCATTTCGATGAACCCGGCAGTGATAGTCAGCAGCTTGAACGGGATCGGGGTGGTCCCGGCGATGATGATCACCTCGACATCATATTCGCGCAAGTAGCAGGCGGCCTTGGGGAAGGCCTCGGCCAGCCCCAGCGACGACAGGATTATCGCGCCGACCGCTTCGTACAGGAAATAGCCCAGCGCATAGCCGAACAGCCCGCCAATCACCGATGCCCCGGTGGCGATCAGGCCAAAGCGTATGGCCTTCTTCGGTTCGGCCAGGCACATCAGGCCCAGCAGCGGGTGCGGCGGGATCGGGAAAAAGAATGCCTCGATGAAACAGAAGAACGCCAGCCAGCGTTCGGCATAACGGTGGGCGGCCTTGGCCATGGTCCATTCGTAGAGGCTGCGCAGCATGAAGGCTCCCTTGGGAACAGCAGGAAAGCCGTCTGCTTATAGAGCGGGCTTGCTGGCGACAAGCGCACTTGCGGAATAACCAAATGGGTTAAACGTGCTTGACATCGTCACGCTGTTTCGGTACATATCGGGAACATCGCGACAGACCGATTCGGCGGCACCAGCCGCATCGCTCCACCCGCTTTCAGCCAGCAGGAAACATCAGCATGACCAAGGCGATTTCATCGTCCGGCAGCCCCGTGCCGGTGCGAACCCCGCGTCCGCGTGGACGGCGGATCAGGCTGGCCCCGGCGCTGCGCGCCGCCGCTGGCGAAACCGCGCTGAACAAGCACTGGCGCACGTACTTTCTGGCCGCGCTGGTCGAAACGTCGTGCGTCAAGGCCTCGGCCCAGATCGCCGGGATTTCTCCCACCCGCGCCTATCGTGCCCGGCGCGAGGATTCCGCCTTTGCCGCGCAGTGGCGCACCGCGCTGGCGGAAGGGTACGAGAACCTGGAGCTGGAACTGCTGGCGCACCTGCGCAATCCCGATCCGGCGCGGAAAATGGACGTTGCCAATGCGCTGAAGCTGTTGACGCATCACCGTGCCGCCAAGGCGGAACAGCGCGCGCCGGTCGACGAACGCAGCGAGCAGGAAGTGCTCGATTCGATCGATGCCATGATCGACCAGATGCGCGAACGCGCGGCCGCCAACGCCGCCTTGCTGGCCGAAGGGGACGACGGGGAGGGCGATCTTGGCGCGGATTGATCGGGCGGCCTATCTCGCCAGTCTCGATCCGCCCGACCGCCGCGCCGCCCTGATCCGGCTGAGCGACCGGGAACGCCGCTCGCTGCGCACGCACTGGAACCTGTGGGCGCATGAAGGGCAGATCGCGCCGCCCGGCGACTGGCTGGCCTGGCTGATCATGGCCGGGCGCGGGTTTGGCAAGACCCGTGCCGGGGCGGAATGGGTCCGGGCGATTGCCCAGAACGATCCCGGCGCCCGGATCGCGCTGGTCGGTGCTTCGCTGGTCGAGGCGCGCAGCGTGATGGTCGAAGGGGAAAGCGGGCTGCTGGCGATCGCCCCGCGCGATAACCGCCCCCGGTTCGAACCGTCGAAGCGTCTGCTGACCTGGCGCAATGGCGCGCAGGCCACGCTCTATTCTGCCGGGGAACCGGAAAGCCTGCGCGGTCCCCAACACAGCCATGCCTGGTGCGATGAAATCGCCAAGTGGGGCGGCCCGGCGGGACAGGCGGACATGGCGTGGGACAATCTGCTGCTCGGCCTGCGGCTGGGGGCGCACCCGCAAGTCGCGGCGACCACCACCCCGCGCGCGGTGCCACTGCTGCAACGTCTGCTGGGGCATCCAGACGTCGTGGTGACGCGCGGCTCCACGTTCGACAACCAGGCCAACCTGCCAACCCGCTTCATCCGCGCGGTGCGCCGCGAATACGGCAAGTCGCGGCTGGGGCGGCAGGAACTGGACGGCGAACTGATCCTCGACCTGCCCGGCGCGCTGTGGACCCGCGCCGGACTGGAGGCCAGCCGCGAGGCCGCGCCGACGGCGCCGCCCGTGCGGACCGTGATCGGGGTGGACCCGCCCGCTTCGGCTGGCGGCGATGCCTGCGGGATCGTGGTCTGCGCGCTGGGCGAGGACGGCGTGGCGCGCGTGCTGGCCGATGCCACCGTGGCGAAAGCCAGCCCGGAACGCTGGGCGCGGGCGGTCGCGCAGGCGGCGCTGGCCTGGCAGGCCGACCGCGTGGTGGCCGAAGCCAACCAGGGCGGGGCGATGGTCGAAAGCGTCCTGCGCGCCGCCGACATCGCCCTGCCGCTGCGGCTGGTTCATGCCAGCACCGGCAAGGCCGCCCGCGCCGAACCGGTCGCCGCGCTCTATGAAGCGGGGCGGGTGCGCCATGTCGGCCAGTTCCCGCAGCTGGAAGACCAGCTGTGCGGGCTGATCGCGGGTGGACGCTACGAAGGCCCCGGCCGCTCCCCCGACCGCGCCGATGCGCTGGTCTGGGCGATGACCGAGTTGCTGCTGGGCAAACGCGGCCAGCCGCGCGTGTGGGTGGGGTGATGCCCCTGCCTCCGCCTCTGAACTGAATACGCCAACCCCTAAACCCCCTCCCGCACGCGGCAGGGGCGTTGCTGAAAGGCCCGTCATGTCGTTCTTCCAAAGCCTTGCCGCCGCCTTCAAGGGCGGGGCGCAGAGCCGCGTGCCTTTGGCGCGCAACTTTTCATCGCCGTGGTTCTTTGCCGAAGGATCGGCGCGCGGACCGTTTGAATATACCGGGGCGGTGCGCCGGGCCTATCTGGACAACCCGGTGGCGCAGCGCGCCGTGCGGCTGGTGGCCGAGGGGATCGGCGGTGCGCCGCTTGGCCCCACCGATCCGGCGCTGGCGGCGCTCGTCCGGGCGAGCAGCGCGGGGCAGGCGCTGCTCGAAACGCTGGCGAGCCAGCTGCTGTTGCACGGCAATGCCTATGTCCAGGTGGTGAAGGACGCCGCCGGCCGCCCGGTCGAACTGTTTGCGCTGCGGCCCGAACGGATCAGCGTGATCGCCGGGGCGGATGGCTGGCCCACCGCCTATGCCTACAAGGTTGGCGACCGCACGCTGACGATCCCGGTGCTGGACGAGGATGCCTCGCCCAACCTGATCCATGTGCGCCATTTTCACCCGGCGGACGATCATTACGGCGCAGGCTGCCTGTCCGCCGCCGATCAGGCGGTGGCGACGCACAATGCGGCGGCGGACTGGAACCGGACCCTGCTGGAAAACGCGGCGCGGCCATCGGGCGCGCTGGTCTATGATCCGGGCGATGGGGCGGGCCTCTCCGCCGATCAGTTCGACCGGCTGAAGGACGAACTGACGCGCGCCTATTCGGGCCTGACCAATGCCGGACGGCCGATGCTGCTGGAAGGCGGACTGAAGTGGCAGTCGCTCAGCCTCTCGCCCGCCGACATGGACTTTGCCGCGCTGAAAGCCGCCGCGGCGCGCGATATCGCGCTGGCGTTCGGGGTGCCGCCGATGCTGCTGGGCCTGCCAGGTGACGCGACCTACGCCAATTACCGCGAGGCGAACCGTGCGCTGTGGCGGCTGACCTTGTTGCCGCTGGCGGGCAAGCTGCTGGGCGCGCTGGCCGAAGGGCTGGCCACCTGGTTCCCCGATGCCGCGCTGGCCATCGACCTCGATCAGGTGCCCGCGCTGGCGGAGGACCGCGAGCGGCTGTGGGCGCAAGTCAGCGCGGCCGATTTCCTGAGCAACGCCGAAAAGCGCGCGCTGCTTGGCCTTCCCCCTGCGGAGTAACCCCGGATGAACCGAGAAGATATGCTCGCCCGCCTGCTGGCGCAGGCGGCGGACGAAGGTGCTGACCTCGTCACCTTGCGCGCGATGGTGGAAGAAGCCAGCGAACTGGGCGCGAAACGCGTGCTGGCGCGCATGGGGCTGGACGATCCCGCCGCGCACTCCGACCTGTCGGAACTGCGCGAACTGCTTCAGGCCTGGCGCGATGCCAAGACCAGCGCCTGGCAGGCCGCGATCGGCTGGGCCGTGCGCGGGGTGCTGGCGCTGCTGCTGATGGGCATTGCCTGGCGGCTGGGCGTAGCGGAGCTGCTGAAGTGACGGCCGTGCAAGCCCCCCTGCGCTTCGCCGGTTACGCCGCGCTGTTCGGCAAGCGCGATGCCGGGCGCGACTGCATCCTGCGCGGGGCCTTTGCCCGCACGCTGGCCGACCGGGCGGAGCCGCTGCCGCTGTTCTGGCAGCACCGCCCGGGCCAGCGGATCGGCTGGATCGAACAGGTGATGGAGGACGAACGCGGGCTGCGCGTGGTTGCCTCGATCGACAACCCCGCAGGTGGTGCGGCGGCGGCGCTGAAGCGCGGCACGGTCACCGGCCTGTCGTTCGGCTACCGCGCCCGTGCTTTCACCCGCAGCGCGGCAGGCCGTGACTTGCAGGACATCGACCTGTTCGAGGTCAGCCTCGTCACCCACCCGATGCAGCACGGCGCGCGGGTTCACCTGATTGCCTGACATTCCCAACCATCAAACCCGTTTCCCGGCCGCCCGTGGGGTGGCCATTCTCGTGAAAGGTGCAAGCCCCATGGAACATACCCTGCCTGCCGAAGCGCTTGACGCTTCGTTCGATCTGGTCGCCCGCCAGGACGCCGCCGATGCCGCGCTGGGCGCGCTGCGTTCGGACGTGGAAGAAGTGAAGTCGCGGCTCGACCGCGTCAGCCGCGCGGCCGCCCGTCCGGCTCTGTCGGGCGCGGCCCAGCCCAGCCCGGAACTGAAGGGCTTTGTCGATGGTTATCTGCGCTTCGGGCGCGAGGCGGAGCTGAAGTCGGTTTCCGGCGCCGTGCTGGCCGATGGCGGCTATGCCGTCCCGCGTGAAATCGACGCGATGATCGCCGCCCAGCTGAAGGCGATCAGCCCGATCCGCGCCATTGCGCAAGTCGTGCAGACCGGCACGGCGGGTTACCGCAAGCTGGTCAGCACCGGTGGCACGGCGTCGGGCTGGGTCAGCGAAGTCGCCGCGCGGCCCGAAACGAACACCGCCAAGTTCAGCGAAATCGCCCCGCCGATGGGTGAACTTTACGCCAACCCCTCGGCCACGCAGGCGATGCTCGACGATGCGGATTTCGATCTGGAAGCCTGGCTGGCCGGTGAAATCGCCACCGAATTCGCCCGCGCCGAAGGGGCCGCGTTCGTGAACGGCACCGGCACCAACCAGCCGCGCGGGTTCCTGACCGCGCCGACCGCGACCACGGGCGATGCGACCCGCGCGTTCGGTACGCTCCAGTACCTCGGCAGCGGCAACGCCACCGGGTTCGATAGCGCGCCGGAACTGAAGCTGATCGATCTGGTCCATTCGCTGAAGTCGGGCCATCGTCAGGGCGCGGCGTTCGTGATGAATTCGAAGACGATGGCCGCCGTGCGCAAGTTCAAGACCGCCGATGGCGCGTTCCTGTGGCAGCCGGGCCTGCTGGAAGGCCAGCCCGCGCGCCTGCTGGGCTATCCGGTGATCGAGGCGGAAGATATGCCGGATGTGGCCGCCAACGCCTATCCCATCGCGTTCGGCAACTTCCGCAACGGCTATCTGATTGCGGAACGCAAGGTCACCTCGATCCTGCGCGATCCGTTCACCAACAAGCCGTTCGTGAACTTCTATGCGACCAAGCGCGTCGGCGGCCAGGTGCTGGACAGCGACGCGATCAAGCTGCTGCGCATCGCGGCGTAAGCTTGGCTGCGCCGTCAGGCGCAGACCACGCGCCCGCGCCGCTCCTCCCTTGCGGCGCGGGCGCACCCTTTTTTCTGATCCCCAACCACGGAGACCGCCATGCAGCGGGCAATCATTACGCCGGCCACGCTTCCGGCGGCGGCGCTGACTGAACTGAAGGACTGGCTGGGTATCACCGTCAGCACTGACGATGCGCAGCTGGCCAGCCTGCTGCGCGCGGCCATCGACTTGTGCGAAGGCTTCACCGGCACAATGCCGCTGGAACAGGGCTGCGAAGCGGTGCTGCCGGTCGCCGCTGGCTGGCAGGATCTGCCCGCCCGCCCGGTGCAAGCGATCACGCTGGTGCAGGGCATCCCGGCTGAAGGCGCGCGGTTTACCCTGCCAGCCGCTGACTATGCGCTGGACCTGACCGCCGCTGGTGCGGGCCGGGTGCGGGTGCTGAACCCCGGCGCGGCGGGGCGGATCGCGGTGCGCTTTACCGCTGGGCTTGCCCCCAGCTGGAGCGCCCTGCCCGAAGCGCTGCGTCACGGCGCGGTGCGGCTGGCCGCGCACCAGTATCGCCAGCGTGAGGGCGACGGCAGCGATGTCGTTCCCCCCGCCGCCGTCGCCGCGCTGTGGCGTCCGTGGCGCAGGCTACGGCTGGCATGACCGGCTTTGCCGACCTCGCCGCGCGGCTGACCGCGCAGGCGGCCCGGATCGCGCTCGCCCGCGCCGAAACCCGCCGTCTGGCCCAGACCGATCCCGCCGCGCGCTGGCGCAGGCCGGAGCTGCTGTGGCCCCGCTTCACGAAAGGATAAGCGCGATGGAAATCCCCCTGCGCACCAGCCTGATCGCCTGGCTGGCCGCCGACCCGGTGCTGGCAGGCCAGCTGAACGCGATTGTCGAGGAAGCGCCGACCCGCACCGCGCTGCCCTGGCTGGCGCTTGCCGCCAGCGCCAGCGCCGACTGGAGCTGCAAGGACCGCGCGGGCCGCGAAGTGCGCGTTGCGCTGGAACTGCACTGCCGGGGTGACCGGCCCGACGCCGCCGGCGCCCTGGTCAGGGCGATCGAGGCGCGCGTGGCGGCGTTGCCACCGGCGCAAACCGGCTTTCGCGTGGTGACCGCCACGTTCCTGCGCGCCCGCGCCGAACAGCGCGCCGCGAACACCCGCGCCATCCTGCTCGAATACCGCTTCCGCGTGCTGGCCAACTAGGCCGCCCCATCCCCCATCCAAGGAGAATGCCATGACCGCCCAGAAAGGCAGCGCCTTCCTGCTCAAGATTTCGAACGGCGCGACCCCGCCGGTTTACAACACTGTCGCCGGTCTGCGCACCACGCAGCTGTCGATCACCGGGGACACGGTGGTCATCACCTCCAAGGAAAGCGGCGGCTGGCGCGAATTGCTGTCCGGCGCGGGGGTGCGGCAGGTTTCGGTGAGCGCCGCCGGGATTTTCCTGGGCAGCGCCGCCGAAGCCCAGCTGCGCAGCAACGCGATGGCCGGAACGCTCGACGACTATGAGCTGAGCTTCGAGGACGGCGAGCGGCTGCGCGGGCGGTTTCTGGTCCAGAAGCTGGACTATGCCGGGGATTTCAATGGTGAGCGTAACTACACGCTCAGCCTCGAAAGCTCTGGCGCGGTGGTTCCGGCGTGAGCGGGGCCAACCCCTGGCGCGGCGAGGCCAGTCTGATGATTGCGGGCAGTCCGCGCGTTCTGCGCCCCAGCTTTGCCGCGCTGGTCGCGGCGGAGGAGGAGCTTGGGCCGCTGTTCGCCCTCGTCGAACGGGCCGGGGCGGGCCAGTTGCGGCTGTCCGAACTCGCCGCGCTGTTCTGGCACTGCCTGTCGTCGCGTGATGACCTGACCCGCGAGGCTGTGGGCGAAGCGGTGGTGGCGCTGGGCCTTGCCGCCGCCAGCGCGCCGTTGCGCGTGCTGCTCGGCCAGATCCTGCAAGGCGATGCGGGGCAGTCTGCCGCATGACCCGCGCGTTCGGTCCCGGTGCGCTGCGGCTGGCGGGGCTGGCCGCGCGGGCACTGGGCTGGCGGCCGGACGAATTCTGGCAGGCGACCCCGGCGGAACTCGCCGCGATCCTGCTGCCCCCAACCGAATCCGGCGAGCCGCTGTCTCGCCATGACCTCAACCGATTGATGGAGCGCGACAATGACCGACCCGGTGGATAGCCTGCTGATCGATGTGCGCGCCAATACCCAGGGCTTTGCGCAGGACATCGCCGCGATGCGCAGCACCTTTGACGGCACGCTGGTCGATGGGTTCGAACGTGCGGGCAACGTGCTGGAGCGCGGCCTGTTGACCGCGATCCGCAAGGGTAGCCTGGGTTTTGACGACCTGAAGCGCATGGCGTTCAACGTAATCGACCAGATCGCCGCGCAGGCGGTGTCCGGGCTGTTCGCCGGGACCGGCGGCAGCGGCGGGGCGGGCGGGTTGCTCAACCTTGGCAGCCTGTTCGGCGCAGCGCTGGGTCTGCCGGGTCGGGCCACCGGCGGGCCGGTTTCACCGGGGCGCGGCTATCTGGTGGGCGAGCGCGGACCGGAACTGTTCGTGCCGACCAGCGCGGGCCGGGTCGAAGCCAATGTCGGCAGCGCCGCGCCGCGCGATGTGCGCGTGTCGATCACCATCGCCCAGCCCGCCGGGGGCAGCGCCCCGCAGGCGCTGCAACGCTCCAGCCGTCAGGTCGCCAGCGCGGTGCGCCGGGCGCTCAGCGAACTCTAAGGACAGGAACTGCCTCATGGCCTACTGGCTTGCCGCCCGCCGCGAAGGGCAGGACGGCGACTGGATCCAGCGCTTCGATCCGCGCTTCTGGACCGTCAACTTTCCCCGCCCGATGATGGCCTCGGTCATCACCACCGCGCCCGATGCGCTGCGGGTGGACGCGGTGTTCCTGCGCGAAGGCGATCTGGCAGGGCTGATCTGGGACAGCGTCGATACGCTCGACCACCCGCTGCTCGCCTATGCCACGGACCGCGATTATGCGCGCACCACGCTGCGGTTTCGCTGGCGGTCAGGCGGCGTCCTGCCGCTTGATGCGGTCAATGGCCCGACCCTGACGATCGAGGGCCGCGACGGCGCCGGCACGGCGCGCAGCTGGTATGTGCGGCTGTGGAACTATGCCACCGGCACGCCGACCGATGCGCAGGTGGAGCTGCCGTTTTCGGCGCTCAATGGCGGGTTCCTGCTGCCGGGCGAGGCCGACCCGGTCCATCCCGCCGCGATCGACCGGATGTTCATTTCGCTTGTCGCGCCGGGGTACGTCGCGGGCAGCACTCTGCCGCTCGCCGCCCCGGCGGAAGGGTGGGTGGAACTTTCCGCCATCCGCTGCGACGGCGCGCGGGCGATGCTGGAACTGGGCGACGTGATCGTCCCGCCGCACGGCCTGGCGATGGCCACCGCCTATGACGACGCCACCAACCAGACGCCCGCGCGGCTGATCCGGGGCGCCCGCCAGCTGGGTTATCGTGGCAGCCTGCTGCACTATGTGGGGATGAGCCACTTCATGCGGCTGGGCGCGGCGCCAAGCGGGTTTGTGGCGCAGTCCGGCGGCGATCCGCTCTGCGGTCCGGCGCGGGCCTGGCACAAGGCGTTCTTTGCCGAGGCGCAGGCCGCCGGGTTCTCGCCCATCGCCTCGCTCTCCTATGAATTGCTGGCGCAGCATTGCCCGGACGACTGGCAGCAGCGTGCGGCCAATGGCGATCCGGCGCGGACCGGGTGGAGCCCGCCTTCGGCGCTGCTTTCCCCCGCCAGCTCTGGCGCGATGGCGTGGCTACAGGCCGTCGGCGCGGCTTTTGCCGACCTGATGCAGGAAGCGGGCGTGCCGGTGCGGTTCCAGATTGGCGAGCCGTGGTGGTGGATCATGGCCGATGGCCGTCCCTGCATCTACGATGCCGCTGCCCGCGCCGCGCTGGGCGGCAATCCGGTGGCGATTCCCGATCTGCGCCAGCCCCTGAACGCGGCGCAAAAGGCGCTGCTCGATGCCGCCGGGGCGCTGCTCGCCAGTTCGACCGCCGCGCTGACCAGTGCCGTGCGCGCCGCCGCCGCGCCTGCCAGCGCCGAAGTGCTGCTGCTGGTGTTCACGCCCACGGTGCTCGATCCCGCCATGCCGGATCTGATCCGCGCGAACCTGCCCGTCGGCTGGGCCGCGCCCGCGTTCGACCGGTTGCAGGTGGAGGATTACGACTGGCTGACCACCGGGGCCGATGCGTTCCGGCGCGGCGGTTATGCGCTGGTCAACCAGCGGCTGGGCTATCCCCCGGCGGCGCAGGATTATCTGGCGGGGTTCGTGCTGGACCCGGTGGACACCGACCAGTGGCGGCAGATCGATGCCGGGCTGGACGAGGCCGCCGCGCGCGGCGCGCATGAACGCTTCGTCTGGGCGCTGCCCCAGGTTGCCCGCGACGGATACGTCCGCCTGCCCCCCTCCCAAATCGAGGACGATATGCTGCCTTTCGATGACGTCCCCTATCCGCTCGCGCTGGGCCGCGATGCCATGGTCACGCCGGAATTTTCGACCAGCGTGGCGGTGACAGCGTCCGGCTTTGAGCGGCGCAACAGCTTGTGGTCCAACGCGCGGCTGCGCTTTGATGTCGGCCCCGGCATCCGCTCCGAAGCGGAACTGGGCACCCTGATTGCGTTCTTCCGCGCCCGGCGCGGCGCGGCGCGCGGCTTCCGGCTGCGCGATCCGTCGGATTTCAGTTCCCACGCGATGACCGGTACGCCGACCGCCACCGACCAGCTGCTGGGTATGGGCGATGGGGCTACCGCCAGCTTCCCGCTGCTCAAACGCTATGGCGAGGGTGAGGCGGAGCAGCTGCGCCGGATCACTCGCCCCCGTGCCGATAGCGTGACGGTCAGCGTCGATGGTCTGCCCGCCACCGGCTGGACGCTGGAGCCCGGCGGGGTGATCACCTTCACCGCCCCACCCGCAGCGGGCAAGGCCGTGCGCGCCGGGTTCCTGTTCGATGTGCCGGTGCGCTTTGCCGAAGACCGGCTGGAAGTATCCGGCGCGGCCTTTGCGGCAGGTGAAGCCCCCAGCGTGCCGATCATCGAAATCCGCGAGGAACCGGCGTGAGCCGGGTCTGGTTCAGCCAGCCGCTGGAAACGGTCGCCACGTTCTGGCGGGTGTTGCGGCGCGATGGGGTGACGCTGGGCTTTGCGACGCATGACCGCGATCTGTGGTTCGATGGCGTGTGCCACCGCGCCACCCCCGGCATGGTCCCCTCCGCGATCCGCCGCTCGGCCGATTTCGAGCCGGACAGCGCCGAAGTGCAGGGCGCGCTCAGCCACGATTCCATCGCCCCCGCCGATCTGGCCGCCGGGCGGTTCGATGGCGCGCGGGTGCTGATCGGGCTGGTCGACTGGGACACGCTGGAAACCCACGTGCTCTATCGCGGCACCATCGGTTCGGTCGCGGAGGAAGCTGGGCGCTTCACCGCCGCGCTGCAATCGCGCAAGGTTGAACTGCACCGCGATCCCGTGCCGCGCACCAGTCCCGGCTGCCGCGCGGCATTTTGTGGGCCGGGCTGCACGCTTTCGGCGGCGCGGTTCCGTCATAACGTGACGGTCCAGGCGGTCGATCCCGCGGCTAATGCCGTGACCTTCAATGGCCCGGTAACCGCCGCTGCTCTGGCGGGCGGGCAATTGCGCTGGCTCGATGGGCCGCTGGCCGGAACCGCGCTGGGCATTGCCGGGGCGGTGGACGAGGCCATCGTGCTCGACCAGCCGCTCGATATCGCACCGCCGCCCGGCACCCGCGCACTGGTGCAGGAAGGCTGCGACCGGACGCTGGCAACCTGCGCCACGCGGTTCGGCAACGCGGTCAATTTTCAGGGCGAGCCATTCCTGCCGGGGAACGATCTGGTCGCCCGTTACCCTTCTGCCCCGCAATGACTGGCGCGGCGCTGGCGCAGTCTGCTGCTGATCTGGTGGGAACGCGGTTCCTGCTGCACGGACGCGATCCCGCCACCGGGCTGGACTGCATTGGCCTGCTGGCGGCGGCACTGGCCGGGGCGGGGCGGGCGGTGTCGCTGCCCAATGGCTATACCTTGCGAATGCGCGATCCGGCGGGCTGGCTGCCACCACCCGATGCGCTGGGTTTTACACCTGCCGAGCCACCATTCTTGCCGGGCGATGCGGTGCTGCTCCGGCTCGGCGCGGTGCAGGTCCACCTGGCCATTGCCGCCCTGGATGGCGGCTGGATTCACGCCCACGCCGGACTGCGCCGCGTGGTCCATCAGCCGGCCCTGCCGGACGGCACCATCCTTCACCACTGGCGCCTGGCGCCCTGCGACTGAAAGCGGATTTTCATGGCCACTTTGCTGTTCACTGCCATCGGCACGATTGTTGGCGGGCCGCTGGGCGGCGCGATTGGCGCGCTGGCCGGGCGGCAGGTCGATGCGATGATCTTTGCCCCCGGCCCGCGCGAAGGGCCGCGCCTGAACGAGCTGGCGGTCACCACGTCCAGCTATGGCATCGCCGTGCCGCGCCAGTTCGGGCGCATGCGGGTGGCCGGGCAGATCATCTGGGCCACCGACCTGGTCGAACGGCGCGAAAAGCGCGGCGGGGGCAAGGGCAAGCCGTCCACCGTCACCTACAGCTATTCCGCCTCGTTCGCGGTCGCGCTGTCCAGCCGTCCGTTGCAGCAGATTGGCCGCGTCTGGGCCGATGGCAAGCTGCTGCGCGGGGCGGGCGGCGATCTCAAAGTGGCGGGCACGTTCCGCTTCCATCCCGGCAGCGGCGATCAGGCCCCCGATCCGTTGATTGCGGCGGCGGAAGGTGCACAGAACTGCCCGGCGTTTCGGGGGATCGCCTATGCCGTGTTCGAGGATCTCGACCTGTCCGAATACGGCAACCGCATCCCGGCGCTGACGTTTGAAGTCGTGGCCGATGCGGGCCCGCTGACCATGGCGGACCTGCTGGATGGCGTGGTGGCCGAAACCGATGCCGCCGTCCCGCTGCCCGCTGTCTCCGGTCTGACGGCCGAAGGTTCCCCGGCGGAAATCCTGGCGGCGCTCGATCCGTTCTTCCCGGTTGATTGCGATGCGTGCGACACCCTGCTGGCGTTGCGTCCCGAACGCGGGCAGGCCGCACCAATTGCGCTGCCAGAGGCGGCAACGTCGGACGATGCGGAGGATTTCGGCGGCAATGCCGGGTTCGCCAGCAAGCGCGCCAAGGATACCGACCAGCCGGTCGCGATCCTGCGCTATTACGATGTGGACCGCGATTATCAGCCCGGTGCGCAGCGCGCCGCCGGGCGGCCGCTGCCCGGTCAGCCGCGCAGCGTCGATCTGCCGGCCGCGCTGGATGCCACCGCCGCGCGCAATTTGATCGAACAGGCCGCGCGGCGCACGCAGTGGGCGCGGCACACGATTGCCTGGCGCACGACCCAGCTCGATCCGGCGGTGCGGCCGGGTGCGCTCGTCACGCTGCCGGATCATCCCGGCCTGTGGCGGGTGCAGGAGTGGGAATGGCGCAAGCATGGGGTCGACCTGCTGCTGGTGCGCCGGATGCCAGACTTGTCTGGCGCGGCCAGCGCCGACCCAGGCCGGGCCAATCCGTCACCCGATCTGGCTGCGGCGACCACGCTGCTGGCCGCCTGCGAATTGCCGTGGGATGGCAACCCCGCCACCCCGGTGCCACTGCTGCTCGCCGCGACATCATCGGCCAGTTCGCACTGGGGCGGGGCCAGCCTGTTCGTCGATCAGGGCGATGGATCGCTCCTCCCGCTGGGACCATCGGGGCGCGACCGGGCGACCATCGGTCTGGCCGAAAGCGTCCTGCCGCCGGCCAATCCGCTGCTGTTCGATCGTGTCGGCCGCGTGATTGTGGAACTGGCGGCACCCGATCTGGAACTGGCGCAGGCCACCCAGCGGCAACTGGCGATGGGGGCCAACCGCGCTCTGCTGGGGACTGAATTGATCCAGTTCGCTGCCGCCCACCCGTTGGGATCGGGGCGGTGGGAACTGTCAGGGTTCTGGCGCGGCCGGGGCGGAACTGAACCTGCGGTCGCCGGGCATGTAGCGGGAGAAGCCTTTATCCTGCTGGACGGCAGCGGGACGCAGCTTGACCCCGATCTGGTCGGGACCGCGCCACAGGCCGCTGTTGCCGCGGTTGGCCTTGCTGATTCTGCGCCGGTCGTGGCGGGCATCGCCCTGCGCGGGATCGGGTTTGCCCCGCCTGCGCCGGTTCATGCGCACTGGGCCATATTGCCCGGTGGCGGCGCGCGGCTGGACTGGGTCCGGCGGGCGCGCGGCGCCTGGCAGTGGGACAATGCCGCGGACACGCCGCTCAACGAACAGCGCGAGTTGTATGAGTTGACGTTTGGTGCCGTGGAAGGACCGCTGATGCGCTGGGATGTCGCCGCGTCCTCGCTGAGCCTTACTCTGGCCGAACTTGACGTCTTGCGCGGACTCGATCCGACGGGGCTGATCCGCATCCGCCAGCGTGGTGATCGCGGTACGTCCCCGGCTCTGGCAGTCCCTTTGCCCTGACCTCCCCACTGCCCACCCCATCCGGAAGGAGTACCGATGAGCGAACCGATGTTTGACAGCCGCAGCCCGCGGCATGAACTGCCCTACCTGTTTCCGGGCCAGGCCCAGAAGGAGGGCCATGTGAATGAGGCCCTCGCCCGGATCGACGCCTTGTTGCACATGCTGGTCGAAGGTGCCGCCAATGTCCCGCCATCCGAACCCGGCGAAGGCACCAGTTGGCTGATCGGACCGGATGCAACCGGGGACTGGGCTGGGCGCAGCGGGCAGATCGCGACGCTAAGTGCCGGTAACTGGATATTTTTTTCGCCGCGTGCCGGAATGCACGTAACGGATCGCGTCACCGGGCAGTGCATGCGTTACCGCAATGGCTGGCAGATCCCGGCCCGGCCTGACCTCCCGACTGGCGGCACGACCGCCGATACCGAGGCTCGCGCGGCCATTTCCGCGATTGTCGACGTGCTGACCCAGGCCGGATTGCTGGCGGCGGAATAGGACGTGGTTGTTCCGGATGCGGCTAAATGGCGGAAGCGGGGCAACGGGCGCGCCGGAATCGTTTTCGGCGCAAACAGCCCCGGAATTGCGGCATAATTGCAACAGATACGATCTTTGAGCGCTTGCGCGGGGATTTCTAAGGGGTTAGACAGCGCCAACTCGGTGGCTCCAATCCTACTATCAAGGGGAAATCATAATGCGGAAACTGGTCATAGGGATGGCACTTGCCTCCTCGGCCCTCGCGACGCCGGCCCTGGCTCGTGACGATTCGTGGTACGTCGAAATGGATGCCGGCGGCACGATCGTGCAGGACATCCAGAACATGACGGGCCAGAACAACGTCGGTACCCTGGAACTGAAGCCCGGTTATGACTTCGGCGGCATCGTCGGTTATGACTTCGGTTCGTTCCGTCTGGAAGCCGAAGCCAGCTATCGCCGCGCTGAAGAAGATTCGTATCGCAGCCCGACCCTGAGCTACAACCAGGCCCAGACCGGTGGCGGCGCCGAAGCTCTCAGCTTCATGCTGAACGGTCTGCTCGACTTCGGTGAAGACGATGGTCTGCAGGGCTTCGTTGGTGGCGGTGTCGGCGTTGGTCGCGCAAAGATTGCGCTGCTGACCCCGAATGCTGCGCTCAACGTCAATGACTCCGACACGGGCTTTGCATGGCAGGGTCTGGCTGGCGTCCGCGTTCCGGTTAGCGACAACGTCGATGTCGGTATGAAGTACCGCTTCTACAACCAGTCGGGCAACGATCTGGTCAACGCTGCTGGCCGCGACGTTCGCGTGGGCTTCCGTTCGCACTCGCTGATGCTGACGCTGGGCTACAACTTCGGCGGTGCTCCGGAAGAAGTGGCTCCGCCGCCTCCGCCGCCCCCCCCCCCCCCCCCCCCCCCCCCCCCCCCCCCCCCCCCCCCGCCGCCGCCGGCTGTGGTCTGCAACAAGGGTCCGTACATCGTGTTCTTCGACTGGGATAAGTCGGACATCACGCCGGAAGCCGCATCGATTCTCGACAGCGCCGTCACGGCTTATGCCAACTGCGCCAACGTTCCGATCATGCTGGCCGGTTATGCTGACCGTTCGGGCAAGCCCGCCTACAACCAGGGCCTGTCTGAGCGTCGCAACGCTTCGGTTCGTTCGTACCTGAACTCGCGTGGGATCGCCGATAGCGCGATTTCGAGCCAGGGCTTCGGCGAAAACAACCCACGCGTCCCGACTGCTGACGGCGTGCGTGAACTCCAGAACCGCCGGGTGGAAATCACCTACGGTCCGGGTTCGGGCATGTAAGCAGCCGCAAGGCGCTGAAAGATTGGGGGGCCGGAGCGATCCGGCCCCCTTTTCTTTTAACTGATCGATCAAGGGAGATTATCGTGAAGCATTCCACCGCAGCCATTGTCCTTGCCGCCGCGCTCGTTTCGGGCTGCGCCACCAATGACGTCGCCCAGCCGGTTCGCCTGGCCACCGCGACGCTGCAGAATGCCAATGGCCTGCCGGTGGGTACGGCGTTCGTTGGCAGCATTGGCGACACATTGACGCTGAACGTTGCCGCGACCGGTATCTCGCCCGGTCCCCACGGCATTCATCTGCACATGGTGGGTGATTGCACCCCGCCAGGCTTTACCAGCGCCGGCGGGCACCTCAATCCGGGCGGGCATCAGCATGGTACTGACAATCCGGCGGGAGCACATCTGGGTGATTTGCCCAATATCGTTGCTGACGCCGGCGGCGTCGCCACGCTTGGCGCTGTCCTGCGCGGCACCCGCGCGCAGATCGAAAGCGCCCTGTTTGACGCAGACGGCACAGCCGTGATCATTCACGCTGTTGCGGATGACTACAAGACTGACCCCACCGGCAACAGTGGTGCGCGGATCGTCTGCGGCGTGTTGCGGCGAGGTTGAGCCGCGCGGCTCAACCCGCTTCGCCCGCGCGCTCGGCCAATGTGGCTTCGGCGCGCGGGACTGACTTGTAGGCGTACAGCAACAGCACCACGGCCATCGGCGCCACGGCGATCAGTGACAGGATGCCAGTTCTCAGATCGCCGACCAGCTTGCCATCGACCATGCTGCCGGTGAGGTCCGACACCTGCCCGACCATGTAGGGGCCAAAGCACAGCCCGACCAGCGTCGTGCCGAGGAAGAAGGCTGCCGTGGCGGTGCCCCGCATCCGCGGCAGCACCAGGTCCTGCGTCGTCGCCGCTGCCGCGCCAAGCGCCGCCGCGCCAAACAGGCCGGCCAGGAAATTCATGCCATAGAACAACACCGGATCGGACGTGGTGTAGCCGATCCAGATCGGCACCACGGGCGCCACGACCCCGAACAGGATCACCAGAATCCGGCCAGCAGGATTGCGCGCGCGCAGGGCATCGGCCACGCGGCCACCGATGATGACCCCCAGAAAGCCGCTGATCGCACCGTTGGCCCCCAGCCAGAACGCCAGCTCGTGCTTGGGCAGGCCCAGGACCTGTTCCGCATAGGGGGCCGACCAGAACGACAGGCCGTAGGCCGCCAGCGAGACCATGCTGTATCCCAGCGTGGTACAGATGAACGCTGGCGTTCCCCAAATCAGGCGGAAGGTTGCCGGGTCTTTCTGGCGCAACACGCTGGCCCAGGAAAACACGGCGTAATAGCCCAGCGCGACGGCTGACCATTGCGGCAGATTGCCAGTCCATTGGATCATGATCCATGCGAACGCACACAGCCCTGCCGCCACGGCGACGTTGATCAGCAACGCGGCGCCGCCGCGCCGGGCGGCCCCGATCAGGGTAAACGGCGGGACAATCGTCGACAGATCGGCGAAGAATTCAGCGAAGGGCCGCGATGAGCCCTGGCTGGGTGTGCCATCCATCGCGCCGCGCAAGGGTTCTCGCAAGGTGGCGACCCACAGCGCCACCAGCAGACCCGGAATGCCGACCGCCAGAAACGCCGCGTGCCAGCCCACCAGCCCCAGTGGGCCGCCGCCGGGATAAGTCGCGTTCCAGACCTGGCTGATTTTTGCGCCGATCAACAAAGAGACGCCGCCGCCCAAGTACAGACCCGACGAATAGATGGCGAGCGCGGTCGCGCGTTGACGCTTCGGAAAATAATCGGAAATCAGTGAGTAAGCCGTCGGACTGGCAGTCGCTTCGCCAATGCCGACGCCCATCCGCGCCATCGTCAGGGTCAGCTGGCTGCGGGCGAAGCCGGACAGGGCTGTCATGGTGGACCACAACGCCAGACCGATGCTGAGCAGTTTCACGCGGCTCCAGTTATCGGCCAGCCGCCCCAGCGGAATGCCGAACAGGGCATAGAATACCGCAAACGCGGCCCCGCCCAGAAAGCCCATGTCGCTGTCGGTCAGGCTGAGGTCGCGCTTGATCTCCAGTGCCAGGATCGAGATGATCTGCCGGTCGATGAAGTTGAGAATATAGACGACGACCAGAACGCTGAGCACGTACCAGCTGTAGGAAGTCGCCTCGCGCGGGGCAGCATTCGAATCCTGTGCTTCGTTCACGCAGTCTCTCCCGGTGGTATTCTGGTTTCAGGCGGCATAGCGGGTCGAATCGACCAGTCCGGCCTTGGCGAAGCCTTCACGGCGCAGGCGGCAGCTGTCGCACAGCCCGCACGCCGCGCCGTCTGGCTGCGGATCATAGCAAGACCAGCTCATCGCGGGGTCAAAGCCCAGCCGATAGGCTTCCGCTGCGATTTCGGCCTTGCCAAGAAACTGCAACGGCGCATGAATGGTGAAACCTTCGCCTTCAGCACCGGCCTTGGTAGCCAGGTCGGCCAGTTTGGCGAAGCCTTCGATAAATTCTGGGCGGCAGTCGGGATAGCCCGAATAATCGAGCGCGTTGACCCCGATGAAAATGTCCCGTGCTCCAATCGCTTCGGCCCAGGCCAGGGTCAGCGAGAGGAAGACCAGGTTGCGGGCCGGGACGTAGGTGACAGGAATTTCATCGCCGACCCCATGCTTTGGCACGGCAATATCGTCAGTCAGCGCGGACCCGCCGAACTGGCGCAAGTCCAGTGGCAACACGACATGGCGCCGCGCCCCCAGCACGCGGGCGATCTCGACCGCGGCGTCCAGTTCCCGGCGGTGGCGCTGGTTGTAGTCGATGGTCAGGGCGTTGATGGCAAAGCCGCGTTCCCGCGCAATTCCGGCCGTGACCATGGAATCGAGTCCGCCCGACAGGAGGACAACGGCACTTTTGCCCGGACCAGGTGCTGAAATTGCGGGATCATCCGAATGGGATTGCATCGCACCGGGCTAGCCTGTGCCCGCCCGGCTGGCAACACTGCTCAAGCCGAACAGTCACCCACGCGGCGTGCTTCGGCACTGAATTCGAACGGCAAGCCATTGCGGATGCCCTGGGTCTGGATCTGGACCAGTCGGCTGGTTTCGCGGCGGATGCTGGTGCGGCCATAGCCCTGACCGCGACAGGTGTACTGCACGGTCACTGCACTGGGGCCGTCTTCCACTACCAACCGGTCGCAGCTGACTTCGGGGTGGCGCAGCTGGATGAAGCGCCGGCCATTACTGACGCACAGGCGCTCAGCCGGGTTGCCGGGATCGCGCACTCGCAATTCCCAGCGTCCAGCGTCCAGCTGGTCGAGCATGGTGAGGCTGGACCGCTGCCCGGATGCCGGGGCGGCAAAGGCCAGCAGGGCCGCAATGGCCCCGGCGGCAGCGCGCAGAGTGTTCTTCCCCACCATGTCCATCCTCGGTTTCTAGCCAATTGGGCGCGACAAACCCGGATTTCGTTCTAGCCGCTTGTATCATGCCGACGTGGCGCGACCAACCGTGTATTTTTGTCGGCGAACCGAAATTTCAAGCGGGGATCTCAAACAATCGCGAACAAAATGCGCAATCGACCACGATCAGGCCCGCCTCGTTGCACATGTCGATTCGTTCGGATTCGGGAAATCGGCCAAGGACCGAGGCGAAATGCGCGATGCTGCATCGGCACCCGCGCGATAGCGCCGTGCCGGTTTGGTAGTGGACTTCCGATTCCTCGTGGAACAGGCGCCAGGTCAGCATTTCCAGCGACAGGTCCGGATCGACCAGCTCGTCGTGGCGTGTGCTTCCGGCCAGTGCCGCCACATGGTCCCATTCCGGATGATCCAGCTGGACATGAAGCCGCTCACGCCCCTCCTCCCCCTCCGGTAGATGCTGGACCAGCAGTCCGCCCCCGACGCAGCCCTGGCCGTCGGAGCGAACGGCAACGCGCGCCAGCGTGGGGATCTGTTCGGATTGCAGGAAATAGTTTTCGACCGCGTGCGACAGGGAGTCCCCCTCCAGCGGCACGATTCCCTGATAGCGCTGGTCCGTGGCGGCCAGGTCAAACGTGATCGCCAGATAGCCCTGCCCGAACAGGGCGCCGAGCGACGGGTTCGCGCCCAGCGCGGCCAGTCGCTCCTGGTCATGGCGGACATAGCCGCGCACTTCGCCCGCCCGGTAATCGCAGACCAGCAGATCGACGATCCCGCTTTCCGTCTGGGCCTGCATGGTCAGCTGGCCCTCCTCGTCCTTCAGCAGGCTGCCCAGCAGGGCGGTCAGCACCAGGGCTTCGGCCAGCAGATGCTTGATCGGCGGCGGATAATCATGGGCCGACAGGATGGTTTCCAGTACCGGCCCCAGCCGCACCACCCGGCCTCGCGCATTGCGGTCCGGGATGGTGAAGCTGAGTACCCGGTCAAACCCGGTCTGCCCCTTGGCGATCTGCTCCGGCGTGCTCATAGCTGGCCGAAAGCCCAGCGCAGCACGCTTTTCTGGGCGTGAATGCGATTTTCCGCCTCATCCCATACAACGGAGCGGGGCCCGTCGATAACGCCATCCGTTGCTTCCTCGCCCCGGTGCGCGGGCAGGCAATGCAGGAACAACGCATCAGCCTTGGCACCGGCCATCAGCGCCTCGTTGACCTGATAGGGCGACATCGCGGCAATGCGGGCTTCGGCGCCGCTTTGCCCCATCGATACCCAGGTATCGGTAACGACCACATCCGCCCCGGCCACTGCCTCGCGCGGGTCGCGGGTAAGGGTGATGCGCCCCCCTTGCGCACGTGCGGCAGCGATGTAGGCGGGGTCGGAATCGTACCCTTCCGGCACGCCGATCCGCACGTTGAAGCGCATCAGCCCGGCCGCCTCGACAATCGAGTTGAGGACGTTGTTGCCATCCCCCAGCCACGCCACTTCCAGCCCCGGCAGTGCCTTGCCGTGTTCGATCACGGTCAGCAGGTCCGCCATGATCTGGCACGGGTGCGACCGGTCGGTCAGTCCGTTGATGACGGGAACCGTTGCGTAATGCGCCAGTTCGTCGATCTTGGCGTGATCGTCGGTCCGGATCATGATTGCATCGACCATCCGGCTGAGTACGCGGGCCGTATCGGCGATTGTCTCGCCCCGGCCCAATTGGGTCGTCCCCGCTTCCAGGATCAGCGCGCTGCCGCCCAGCTGGCGCATGGCAATGTCGAACGACACGCGGGTGCGGGTCGAATTCTTCTCGAAGATCATGGCCAGCACGCGGCCCGCCAGCGGGGCATCGGCATCGACCTGCCCCTTGGGCCAGGCTGCCCGCGCTGATTTCCGCGTCTGCGCATCGTTCAGCATCGCGGCGATGGCATCGCCGCCTGCATCGGTCAGTTCAAGAAAATGCCGGACCATCATGCGCTCTCCGGAGGCTGGAAGCTGGCCGCACCGGCGGACAGCTTGTCCATGAATTCATCGATGTGCGAATCGTCGATCACCAGCGGCGGGATGACCCGCACGGTGTTGTCGCCGGCCGCCACGGTCAGCAGATCGTGATTGTCGCGCAGGTGCGCCACGAAACTGCGGGTTTCGAACTTCATCTTCAGGCCGATCATCAACCCGCGACCGCGCACCAGTTCGAACATGTCCGGATAGTTGCCGATGAACTGTTCAAGCCGGCTGCGCAGCCGTTCACCCTTGGCGCGGACTTCGGCCATGAACGCCTCGTTCCCGACCGCGTCGAGCACGGCTTCGCCAGCTGCCATGGCCAACGGGTTGCCGCCATAGGTCGAACCGTGGGTGCCGATCACCATGCCGCGCGCGGCCTTTTCCGTGGCGAGGCAGGCCCCCAGCGGGAAGCCGCCGCCGATGCCCTTGGCTGTGGCGACCACGTCGGGGGTGATGCCGTATTGCTCATAGGCATAGAGCGTTCCCGCCCGGCCCACACCACATTGCACTTCATCCAGCGCCAGGATCAGGTCGTGCTCATCGGCCAGCGCGCGCAGCCCTTGCAGGAACGCGTGCGAAGCGGGGCGAATGCCGCCTTCGCCCTGGATCGGTTCAACCAGGAACCCGGCGGTGTTCGGGCCGATGGCTGCCTTCGCCCCTTCCAGGTCGTCGAAATCGACGTACTTGAAACCTTCCAGCAATGGCAGGAAGCCCTTGTGCATCTTGTCCTGGTTGGACGCGCTGATCGTGGCCATCGTCCGCCCGTGGAAGGCGTTCTTGAACGTAATGATCTCGAACTTGTGATCGTTGCCGACGTGCGCGTGATAGGCGCGGGTGGTCTTGATCGCGCATTCGACCGCTTCCGCGCCCGAATTGGTGAAGAAGACCGTGTCGGCAAAAGTCAGGTCGACCAGCCGCTGGGCGAGATGTTCACCCTGCGGGCTGCCGTACAGGTTCGAGACATGCATCAGGGTTGCCGCCTGCCGCTGGATCGCGCCGATCAAGCCCTCGTGCGAATGGCCGAGCAGGTTCACCGCGATGCCACTGGCAAAGTCCAGGCATCGGCGGCCATCCTCCCCGATCAGGTGGCAGTGCTCACCGCGCACCGGGCGAAAGCCGCAGCGGGGATAGACTGGCATCAGCGGGGTAATCGACATCGCAAGGATCCTTCTTGGTTACGATGGACTGGCGGTCGCCGGGAAACGGGAACCACCGGGGAATCCGGAAACAAAATCGCAAACGACAAATGGCGGCCCCCTGCCGATGAAGGAGGGGACCGCCATTGCCGTGTTCTTTAAATTGTCGCGAGGACGCGGTCAAACCCGACCGCAGCCTAGCCAGCTGGTCAATCCTGACGCGGCACCAGGTTGACCGCCGAGTACTTGCCTCGTCGATCGACTTCGATGTCGAATTCCAGCCGGTCGCCTTCGTTCAGGCCGGGCAGGCCCGAACGCTCAACCGCGCTGATGTGCACAAAGGCATCAGCCTGGCCATCGTCGCGGGTGATGAAGCCGAAGCCTTTCATCGCGTTGAAGAACTTGACCGTACCGGTCGAACGCTCACCCGTCAGCTCACGCTGCGGCGGAGCTTCGCGCTTGGCCACGGGGATTACGTCACCGACAACCTTCAGGTCGCTGGCCGAAACCTTGCCGCCGCGATCAACCAGGGTGAATTCCAGCTGCTGGCCTTCAGCCAGGCCTTCCAGCCCGGCGCGCTCAACCGCGCTGATGTGGACGAACACGTCCTCACCGCCGCCATCCTTCTGGATGAAGCCGAAGCCTTTGGCCGCGTTGAAGAACTTGACCGTGCCGGTGCCTTCGCCCACGACCTGGGCGGGCATGCCGCCGCCGCCGCCACGGGGGCCACCGAAGCCGCCACCGCCGCCGCGCGGACCGCCGCTGAAGCCGCCGCGATCACCGCCGCCGAAGCCGCCACGATCACCACCGCCAAAGCCGCCACGCGGGCCGCCGCCGCCGAACCGGTCGCCGCCGCCGAAGCCACCACGATCACCGCCGCCGAACCGGTCACCACCGCCAAAGCGATCACCACCACCGGCGAAGGGATCGAAACTCTCTTCACCGAAACCGTCCCGCTTGTCGCGGCCCCGGCCACGACGCCCTCTATCAAAACCCATAAACCCGAACAAACCTTCGCTTCGCCGCAATTCGCACAGTCCGGCGGCGCGGACGATTCGCGCCGGACGACAGGGCGAAACACCGCAAGGCCTTCTCCGCTGCACCGTGTCTAATATCCGATAATCTGCAAGTTGGCGAATGGATTCATCCAAATCGCCCAATCCACCGGGTTGGGACGGTCAGGTGTGACATTTCTGCCAGCAAGTTCCGCCCTGCCTGAGCGTGCAAACGGCCCGCTTGCCAGTCCGGGCCGGGCTTGGCAGAGAGCACCGACAGACTGGGTGCGTCCTTGCGATCCAGCCAACCCCAGGGATGCAACTGCCATGTTTCGCCAACTTTCGCCGCGTGTGTTCGCCAGCCCGCAGATTGGTCTTGCCGAAGTGGCAGAGGCCAAGGCCCAGGGCATCGGTCTGATCATCAACAACCGGCCCGAAGGCGAAAGCGAGGACCAGGTCAGCGGTGCCGAGATCGAGGCGGCGGCCAAGGCTGCCGGCATCGGTTATGTCGCGATCCCGGTAACCCACGCGGGCTTTTCGCAGCCGCAGGTGACGGCCATGGCCGCCGCACTGGCGTCAACCGATGGCCCGGTGCTGGCCTATTGCCGTTCGGGCACCCGTTCCACCCTGCTGTGGGCTTTGGCTGAGGCGAGCCGGGGGGAAAGCCCCGACGCTGTCACCGCCGCGGCGGCCAGTGCGGGGTATGATGTCGGCCCGGTGCGTGCGATCATGGATATGCTCGCCAGCCAGAAAGGCTGATCGCGCCATGCCGTTCATCGCGATCCAGCTGGTTGCCTCGATCGTACTGATCCTGCTGGTCAGCTGGCTGGCGCTCGCCCTGAAGCTGGGCAACGATGTGCGGCTGAAGAGTGAGGCCGAGGCGCGCGAACTGGCGCAAACCGCGGTCTGCGGGTTCGATCCGGTCGACCTGGCGCTGGACCGGGCAGGGATCGGCGCCCTGCTGCGCGATTCGAACGGGCGGGTCATGCTGCTGCGGCGCCATGGCGCGCAGTTTGCCGCGCGAATTCTGGATAGCCACGCCTTCGCCCGGCTGGACCGCAATTTCCTGACCGTGGGGACCGGCGAAACAACCTTCGGCCAGGTCACGCTGGACCTGGGCAACAAGGCGCAAGTCTGGGCGGCCAGCCTGCGCAGACTGGGGAATTGACCATGCCGCAGCTGGGCCCGGTGGAATATGCGATTCCCTTCTTCATCTTGCTGATCGTGCTGGAAATGATCTGGGCGCGCCGCAACGCGCCGCAGAAGTATGAGCCGCGCGATACGCTGACGTCGCTGGCGCTGGGGGTGGGCAGCACCGCCGCCGGGGCGCTGACCGCCGGCATCGTGGCCGCTGCCGCCGTCTGGCTGTTCCAGCACCGGGTGGCGACGATTGGCTGGGCGTGGTGGGCCTGGATTGCCTGCTTCATACTGGACGACTTCAATTATTACTGGGCGCACCGCACCGGGCATCGCGTCCGCTGGTTCTGGGCGGCGCACGTAAACCACCATTCCAGCCAGCATTACAACCTGTCGACCGCGCTGCGCCAGACCTGGACCGGGTTCATCGCGCTGTCGTTCGTGTTCCGCATCTGGCCTGCGTTCATCGGCTTCGACCCGGTGATGATCGCCACTTGCGGCGCGGTGAACCTGATCTACCAGTTCTGGATCCACACCGAGGCGATAAAGCGCCTGCCGCGCTGGTTCGAAGCGGTGATGAACACCCCCAGCCACCACCGCGTCCATCACGCGATCAACCCGGTGTATCTCGACCGCAACTATGCGGGCGTGTTCATCGTCTGGGACCGGCTGTTCGGCACCTTTCAGCCAGAGCGGGATGACTTGCGCATCCAGTACGGTATCGTCCGGCAGCTGGGCAGTTTCAACGTGCTGTGGGCCGTGTTCCACGAATGGATCGGGATTGCGAAAGACGTGTGGCGCGCGCCGTGGCGGCACAAGCTGTCCTATCTGGTTCGCGCGCCCGGCTGGACCCATGACGGCAGCCGCGACACCTCCGACACGATCCGCGCGCGCTGGCAGGAACGCGAAGGGCTGGCCCCGGCCGAATAGCCACCCCTGCGCGAAACCCGTTGCGCGAATTTAATAGAGCGATTAACCCACTCCGGAAACACAATTCCGGAGTGGGCCATGGAAGAATTCGACGTCATCGTGATTGGCGGTGGCAGTGCTGGCAGCGCGGTCGCCGGGCGGCTGGCGGAAGATGGCCGGCGGCGGGTTTGCCTGCTTGAGGCGGGCGGCAACAATGACAACATCCGGGTCAAGACGCCGGGTTTCATGCCCTGGCTGCCAAAGACCGCGAACTGGCGGTTCGAAACCGTCCCGCAAAAGGGCCTGAACGGCCGCCCCGGCTATCAGCCGCGCGGCAAGGGGTTGGGCGGCTCCAGCGCGATCAACGCGATGCTCTATGTCCGGGGCAACGCGTTCGATTACGATCAATGGGCGGAACTGGGCTGCACCGGCTGGAGCCATGCCGACGTGCTGCCGTATTTCAGGCGCTCGGAAAGCAACGAGCGGGGCGCGGATGACTATCACGGCGGCGATGGCCCGCTGTCGGTTTCGGACCAGCATTGGTCGAACCCCGGCAGCAACGCCTTCGTCGCCAGCGCCAGTGCGCTGCAATTGCCGCGCAATGACGATTTCAACGGCGCGAAGCAGGATGGGTTCGGGGTCTATCAGGTGACCCAGAAGGGTGGGGAGCGCTGGACTGCGGCCCGCGCCTACCTCACCCCACGCCCCAACCTGGCGATCCGCACCGGCGCGCTGGTGGAGCGGCTGGTGATCGAACAGGGTCGGGTCGTGGGCGTTGCCGCGCAGTTCGGTGGACGGTCGGAAGTGCTGCGCGCACGCGGCGGGGTGGTCCTCTCCGCCGGGGCGTTCGGCAGCCCGCAGATCCTGATGCTGTCAGGGATCGGCCCCGCCGGGCATCTGGCCGAGCACGGCATTCAGGTGGCAGTCCACCGCGAGGCGGTGGGCACCGACCTGCAGGATCATATCGACTACGTGTCGAGCTGGCAGACCGAATCGAAGGATTTCATCGGTGACAGCCTGGCGGGCGCGTGGAAGATGCTGAAGGCCATCGTCCAGCACCGCGTCAACCGCACCGGCATGATGACCACGCCCTTTGCCGAAGCGGGCGGTTTCTGGCGCTCCGCCCCCGATCTGCCCGCGCCGGACATCCAGTTCCACTTCGTGCCCGCGATGCTGGAAGATCACGGCCGCACTTCGGTCCACGGGCACGGCTTTTCCTGCCATGCCTGCGTCCTGCGCCCGGAAAGCCGGGGCACCGTGCGCCTGGCCAGCAGCGATCCGGCGGCGCCGCCCGCGATCGATCCCAACTTCCTCGACGATCCGCGCGACATCGCCACGCTGCGTCGGGGCGTACGGCTGATGCACCGCATCGTCGAAGCACCGCCAATCAGCAACTATGCGCCCAAGGACCGCTACCCCATCGACCTGAACGACGACGCGGCGCTGGACCACCTGATCCGCAGCCGCGCGGACACCGTCTATCACCCGGTCGGCACCTGCCGGATGGGCGGGGATGAGGACAGCGTGGTCGACCCGACGCTCAAGGTGCGGGGCGTGGACGGGCTGTGGGTGGCCGATGCCTCGATCATGCCGCGGCTGGTGTCGGGCAATACGAATGCCCCGTCGATCATGATCGGGGAACGCGCGGCAGACTTCGTGAAGGCGGCGCTGGGGTAAGCCTGTCTGCCTCGGCGGCGCGGCATCCGCGCCGCCGGGCGCATACTCAGTGCTGGCAGGCCAGCGCCTCGATCACGTCTTCCAGCCGGGCTGGGTCGCCCAGCGCCAGCACCCGCCCATCGCTGGCGGCGTGGAGCGGATCGCCGTTCCAGTCGCACATCGTCCCGCCAGCGCCTTCGACGATGGGGATCAGCGCGGCATAATCGTGCAGCTTCAGGTTGGCCTCGCACACCAGGTCCAGATGGCCGGACGCCAGCATGGCATAGTTATAGCAGTCGCCGCCCATCACCATGCGCTTGTGATCGGTCTTGGCCGCCAGCCCCATGAAGTGTTCGCCGTCATGGTCGTCGAAATAGTGCGGGCCGGTCGTGGCGAGCGTGGCATCGGCCAGCGCGGCGCAGGCGCGCGTGCGCACTGGCTTGCCGTTCAGCGTGGTGGGCTTGCCGGTTACGCCGACCCAGCGCTCGTCCAGAATTGCCTGGTCGATCACGCCCAGCACCGGCCAGCCATCGACGACCAGCGCGATCAGGGTGCCGAACAGCGGCCTTCCGGCCAGGAACCCGGCTGTGCCGTCGATCGGATCGAGCACCCAGGTCCGCCCCGACGTGCCATTGGTCGCCCCGAATTCCTCCCCATGCACCGCGTCGTCCGGCACTTCCGCCGCCAGGATCGCGCGCATCGCTTCCTCGGCGGCCTGGTCGGCCAGGGTCACCGGGGTGGCATCGCCTTTGCGTTCGGATGCCAGCCCGCTGCGGAAATGCGGGCGGATGGCCGCGCGCGCGGCATCGGCCAGGCGGTGGGCAAGGGCGATGTCGGCTGTCAGGTTCATCAGTCGAACAGGCTCGACACCGAACTTTCATCGGCGATGCGGCGGATTGCTTCGCCGATCAGCGGGGCGATGGAAAGAACGCGGATGCGATCGGACTGCTGGGTCGCCTCGGTCGGCTGGATGGTGTCGGTAATCACCAGTTCCTTCAGCGCGGACTTGTTCACGCGGTCCACCGCGCTGCCCGACAGGACGCCGTGGCTGAGGTAGGCGGTGACGCTGGCCGCGCCGGCATCCATCAGGGCCTGGGCCGCGTTGCACAGCGTGCCGCCCGAATCGATGATGTCGTCGATCAGGATGCAGGCGCGGCCCTGGACGTCGCCGATGATGTTCATCACTTCGGACTGGCCCGGCTTGTCACGGCGCTTGTCGACGATCGCCAGCGGGGCGTTGTCCAGCCGCTTGGCCAGCGCGCGGGCGCGGACCACGCCGCCGACGTCGGGCGACACCACCATCAGCGGCTGCGCGCCATACCGGGCCTGCACATCGGCGGCCATGACCGGGGCGGCAAACAGGTTGTCGGTCGGGATATCGAAGAAGCCCTGGATCTGCCCGGCGTGCAGGTCCACCGCCAGCACCCGGTCAGCCCCGGCGGTGGTGATCAGGTTGGCGACCAGCTTGGCCGAAATCGGCGTGCGCGGCCCCGGCTTGCGGTCCTGCCGGGCATAGCCGAAATAGGGGACGACCGCCGTGATCCGCTTGGCCGATGCGCGGCGCAGCGCATCGATGCAGATCAGCAGTTCCATCAGGTTGTCGTTGGTGGGGTGGCTGGTCGACTGGACGACGAACACGTCCTCGCCGCGCACGTTCTCGTGGATTTCGACGAAGACTTCGTCATCCGCGAAACGGCGCACGCTGGCGTCGGTCAGCGGCAGTTCCAGATAGGCGGCGATGGCTCGTGCCAGAGGCAGATTGCTGTTGCCGGCCATGATCTTCATTGTGCTGTCCCTCTTCACGCCACTGCTACCCGCGCCCGGCTCTAATCAAGCAGGGCGCGAATGCAATATCACGGGACAGACTTTTTAGCCCGCCGGCGGGTCCGGCAGGGTGCGATCAGCGCGGCTTGCGATGTTCGCCCTTGACCCAGCGGACCGTGCCGGAGCTGGCGCGCATCACCACGCTTTCGGTGGTCATCACGCCGCCGCGACGCCGCTTCACCCCGTCCAGCATCGACCCGTCGGTTACGCCGGTGGCAGCAAAGATGCAGTCACCCTTGGCCAGTTCGTCGCGGGTATAGATCTTGTTCAGATCCTCGATCCCCCACTTGTAGGCGCGCTGACGCTCGTCCTCGTTGCGGAACACCAGACGGCCGTTGAACTGCCCGCCGACGCAGCGCAGCGCGGCTGCGGCCAGCACGCCTTCCGGCGCGCCGCCCTGGCCCATGTAAAGGTCGATCGTGGTATCCGGGTTGGTTACCGCGATCACGCCCGCCACGTCGCCGTCCGGAATCAGCTGGATGCCGCAACCGATGCTGCGCAGTTCCGCGATCAGGTCGGCATGGCGGGGGCGGTCAAGCACGCAGACGATGATCTCGTTCGGCTGGACGCCCTTGGCGGCAGCCACGGCCTGGACGTTCTCGGTCGGGGTCTTGGCCAGGCTGATGATCCCGTCGGGATAGCCGGGGCCGACCGCCAGCTTGTCCATGTAGACGTCCGGTGCGTTGAGCAGGTTGCCTTCCTCGGCGCAGGCCAGCACGGCCAGCGCGTTCGGTCCAGCCTTGGCGGTGATGGTCGTGCCTTCCAGCGGATCGAGCGCGATGTCGATCTTCGGCCCGGTACCCTGCGCGCCGCCGACCTTTTCCCCGATGTAGAGCATCGGCGCCTCGTCGCGCTCACCCTCGCCGATTACCACGGTGCCGTCGATCGGCAGTTCGTCGAATGCCTTGCGCATCGCTTCCACCGCTGCCGCGTCGGCTGCCTTCTCGTCGCCCCGGCCGATCAGCGCGGAGGCGGCAACGGCGGCTGCTTCCGTCACACGGACCATTTCCATCACCAGAACACGGTCGAGGACGTTGCTGGGCGGCGTGGCAGAGGTCTTGCTCATGGTGATGCGGCTCTTTCCGTTGAATACGTATGTTCGCCAGCGCTTAGCCAGCAGAAGCCCGAATGTCGAGTGCGCTGCGGATACAGTAACGGTTCAGCAGCGATTAACTGCGCGGGGGGCTTGTGATGGTTGTTTCTTCGGCGGGGTAGGCAGTGCGCAATCAGGGGCTGATGATGACTGTGGCGCTGGTCCTGTTTGCTCCGGTCGCGGCCGCGGCCCAGGGTGCCGACCCCGATGCCGTAGATCAGCGGGTGGCCGAAATGCTGGAAACCGCCCGCGCCGCATATGGCGTGCGCGACCCGCGCGATCGTTGCCGCCGTTCGGCCGAGGGGGAAATCGTGGTCTGCGTCGACCGGGGTGAGGACTTGCGCGTGCCGTCCACCGCCGAATCCGATCCGGGCTCGCGCGAAGCGCGGCATGTCCGGGATGGCGATGTGCTGCGCGCGCCGCAGCTGGATCGCGGCTCGTGCCGAGGGCAGCCGGGCTGCGTCGTGGG
Organism: Novosphingobium sp.; assembly: GCA_041909515.1. Taxonomy (GTDB): domain Bacteria; phylum Pseudomonadota; class Alphaproteobacteria; order Sphingomonadales; family Sphingomonadaceae; genus Novosphingobium. Next base: position 68,488 of record JAYRDH010000003.1, read on the forward strand.
CGGCTGGGCGCCGCCGCCGATCTATGAAGTCGATGTTCGCCAGCTGCCGCAAGCGCCGGAAGGATCGGACGCGGACCGGATCGCCAAGGGCGAACTGCCCGCGCCCTAAGTTCAGTTGCCCAGCAGGTGCATCACCAGCGGCGGCTCCGTCAGGCTGTCGGACCCGTCCAGCAGGCGAATCGCCTCGGTCACGGCGCTTTCCGGGCCTTCGTGCGTGACCATCGAGACCATCACCGCCCCGGCATCGCCCGCGCGGCCCTTCTGGATCAGGCTTTCGATCGATACGCCGGCATCGCGCAGTGCCGCGGTGATCTCGGCCAGCACGCCCGGCCGGTCGGCCACCATGAAGCGGATGTAGGAGCGGCCCGGACGGTGCCCCGTTTCGGCGCGCGGCATTGCTTCCAGTTCGGCGACCGGGACCGAGAACGGCGCGCCGATCTCGCCCCGCGCCAGGTCGATCAGGTCGGCCACGACCGCGCTGGCAGTGGGACCATCGCCCGCGCCCGCGCCCTGAAACAGCAGCCGGCCAGAGAAGTTGCCTTCGGCCACCACGGCATTGGTCGCGCCATCGACGTGGGCCAGCGGGTGATCGAACGGCACCAGGTGCGGCTGGACCCGCTGGAACAGGTGGTTGGTGCCATCCACCGTTTCGGTATCGGCCATCCCGATCAGGCGGATGACATAGCCCAGCGCATGAGCCTGGGCGATGTCGGCGGCGCGCAGGCGGGTGATCCCGGCGGTATCGACCGAACTGAAATCAACTTGTGAGCCGAACGAGATCGCGGCCAGGATCGACAGCTTGTGAGCGGCGTCCGTGCCCTCGATGTCAAAGGCGGGGTCGGCTTCGGCATAGCCCTTGGCCTGCGCTTCGGCGAGGACGTCGGCAAAATCACGGCCGGTGTCCTCCATCGTGGATAGGATGAAATTGCAGGTCCCGTTGAGGATGCCATAGACCCGCTCGATCTCGTTCGCGGCCGCGCCCTCGCGCAGGCCCTTGATCACCGGGATACCGCCCGCGACGGCGGCTTCGAACTTCAGCCCGACTTTGGCCGCCTCGGCCTTGGCGGCCAGTTCCAGGCCGTGGTGCGCGATCATCGCCTTGTTGGCAGTGACCAGCGACTTGCCTGCCTCGAACGTGGTGCGCGCCAGTGCCAGCGCCGGGCCGTCCGACCCGCCCACCAGTTCGACCACCACATCGACGTCGTCGCGCTCACCCAGGATCACCATGTCGTCGACCCAGGCATAGGGTGACAAATCGACGCCGCGGTCCTTGTTGCGGTCGCGCGCGCTGACGGCCGTAATCTGGAGCGGACGGCCCGCGCGGCGCGCGATCAGCGCGGCGTTGGCTTCGACCAGGCGAATCACGCCGGCCCCGACGGTCCCCAGTCCTGCAAGTGCGATACGTAGCGGTTCGGCCATGATGCCCTCCTGATGCTGGCGCGCCCATGCCAAGCCCCGGCCCGCTTGGAAAGCCAGTTGTGCTTGGGCGGCCGCGATTTCCGGTTGTCAGCGCCGCGTGCGGGGGCAGGGCCCCAGCCTTGCCAGCAGGGCGCGATAGTCCGCCGTCGCGGCATTGCGATCGGCGGCGGTGCCGGAAATGTTCGCGCTGGTGGGCAGGGCTGGGGGCAGGAAGCAGGCGAGCCGATACCAGGCCAGCGAATCGGCCTGCGGGGTGCCAGCGCCCGCTCCCACCAGTTCAGAGAACGAGACACTGATTCTTGGAGGTTGGTTCGGAGTACGGGCAATCGTCACGGCAGCGGGGTCGCCACTGGCCGTGGACAGGAACAGCTGCGTCTCGCCCTCGCCCGCCAGCGTGCCTGAAACGTGGATCGCCTCGCGCACGCCGGTCACGCGCTGTGGCGCGCCGGGTGCCAGCAGCTCACCCAGCACGCCGCGCAGGCGGGCATCGAGCGCCGTATCCCACGGCAGTAGCGCGTCCGGGGCCACCAGTTGCAGTTCGCCCGGTCGTTCGGCGACGGCGCGCGCAAAGATCACCGCGCTTTTCTTCTTGAGCGCAGGCGGCTTGCCCCTGAAATCCAGAGGAAGATCGGCCAGGAAGCGCATCTGGTCGCCCACCAGCCCGCGCCCACTGACCAGGGCTTCGACCCGGCTCTCGATATAGAAACGGCCTCTGCCGTCGCGCAAACCTGGTGCGCGTGCGGCTTCGATCTGAACCAGCTTGCGCGGCTGGACCCGGATCACGAGCGGCGCACCATCGGCCAGATCGGCCAGATCGGCATAAGTCGGCGCGGGCGGGACGGACAGCACCGGCTGCGAATCAGCCTGTGCGGGCGCGATTGAGGCCAGCGCTGCTACTATTGTGAGAATCGGGATAAAAGTTCTGGTCAGCGCGGGCATCTTGGGTGATTTTCCACTTTTCGACGGGGGATTCTCGCGCCATGAAGCACGGGTTTCCCGAAGCCTTGGCATGGAATGAGACATTAACACACTTGAATCGACGGTTAATGGATAAAGCGTTGCGTGGTTGCCGCCACGCGGTTAAAGCACACGGAAAACCGGGCTTATAAACAAAAATTGCCCGCGATCTGGCCAAACTGACGTCGGGCGTCAGGGCGGTTTCCCGGATTGATCCGCAGGGTGGAAGTTAAGTTTTTGAGCGGTCGGTTCCGTCAGCGGGGCCGGGCGTTAGGTCCGGGTTTCGGCCCGGGGGGACTGTTAGGAGTGATCCGTCTGAATGGCTTACGCTGACCAGGAGATGAGCGGTAACAAGGTTACCGCATTTGTCATCGTTGCCTTGATCCACGTCGTCGTCGGCTATGCGCTGGTGACGGGGCTTGCCTATGAAGGGCTTCGCCAGGTGGTGAAAAAGGTAACGACTGTCGACATTAAGAAGGAAGAGCCGAAGAAGGAGGAGCCGCCGCCACCGCCTAAGCAGCAGGCTGCGCCTCCCCCGATCGTGGCTCCGCCGCCGAAGATCAATGTGAGCGTGGCTCCGCCCCCGGTGCAGACCGTGGTAACTCCGCCGCCGGTAGCCCCGGTCGTGCCGGTGCTTGCCCCGCCCGCCCCGGTTGCGCCGCCGCCGCCGCGCGTCCAGCCCAAGCAGGCTACGCCGAAGGGCAACCCCGGCAACTGGGCGACGACCAACGATTATCCGACCCGCGCGCTGCGCGAGGAACGCGAAGGCACCACCAGCTTCCGCGTGACAGTTGGCCCGGATGGCCGTGTCACCAGCTGCGAAATCACCGGTTCCAGCGGGAGCGACGATCTCGACGCCGCCACCTGCTCGAACGTGACGCGTCGCGCGCGGTTCAACCCCGCAACCGACGGCGATGGCAACCCGACTTCGGGCAGCTACTCGAACCGCGTCCGCTGGGTGATTCCGAAAGACTGATTTCACATTGACCGCTCGGCTGGCTGAGCCGGGTTTTCCAGACACTTATTCTTCTCTGAGAGGACTATCGCATGTTTATCGTTGATCTTCTGGCCGCTGCTGCTGAGGCTGGCGCCGCCCCGCAGAACAAGTTCGGCTTCAAGGAAGCCCTCGAACAGGGCGGTTTCATCGCCTACGCCACCGTCGTCATCCTCGGCGGCATGTCGTTCGGCTCGTTCTTCATCCTGTTCACCAAGTGGCTGGAACAGTCGAAGATCCTGCGTCAGTACAATGAACTCAAGGCCACTTTCTGGAAGGCTCCCGACCTGAAGTCGGGCGCTGCCAAGCTCGACAAGAACAGCGCCTGGCGCCAGCTGGTCGACGACGGCCTGAAGGCTGAAGAAGCCCACGGCAAGATGACCGACGCCCTGGAAGCCCATGACTGGCTGCACGGCTCGCTCGCCCGTTCGGAAGCGACCATCAACTCGCGTCTGGCTTCGGGTCTGCCGTTCCTCGCCACCGTCGGTGCGACCTCGCCGTTCATCGGTCTGTTCGGTACCGTGGTCGGCATCTATCGCGCGCTGATCGCCATCGGCATCGCCGGTTCGGCCTCGATCGACAAGGTCGCCGGTCCGGTCGGTGAAGCTCTGATCATGACCGCGCTGGGTCTGCTCGTCGCCGTTCCGGCCGTGCTTGCTTACAACTACCTGCAGAGCCGCAACAAGCGCATCGCCGAACTGCTCGCCGGTTTCTCGACCGACGTGCTGGCGAACATCAACTCGAAGGGTGCGGTCAAGCCGGCCGTTGCCGCTGCTCCGGCCGCGGCTGCGAAGCCTGCTGCTCCGGCTGCCAAGGCCTGAAGTCGCCAACCCGGCGCTGGGTTGGGGTGATCCCCGCCCGGCGGCGGTTCCAACCGGTCCGTGGCCACCGATCGTCCGATCGGCCCACGGGCGGGGGAAACGTTAGAATAGGATGTAACACATGGCGATGTCAGTAGGCGGCGCCGGCGGCGATGAGAAGCCGATGTCGGAAATCAACACCACGCCCCTTGTGGACGTGATGCTGGTGCTTCTGATCATCTTCCTCATCGCGGTTCCGGTCGCGATCCAGACGATCCAGAAGCTGAAGATCCCCGTCATTGTCTCGCAAGAGTCCAAGGACAAGGTCGAGAACCTGCTCCTGACCGTGAGCACCACCGACGCTGCGGGTCGCAGCGCTGGTGACCCAGGGTTCGAAGGGGCCAATCTGGGCGGTGATTGCCGGATCTATTTCAACAACATCACGCCGGTCGATTCGAACGAACTGCGTGACCAGGCCTTCAAGCGGCTCGACAGCATCGTGAAGCGTGCCGGTGGCCCCGAAGCGCTGCGCGACAATCCGGAACTCATTCCGGAAGTGCACATTCGTGGTGACGTGAACGCTCCGTGGCGCTGCGTGGCTGGTGCGATCTACAACGTGCAGATCTCCGGCTACCCGACCGTTGGGTTCATTTCGACCCCGGTCGACCCGAACGGCTAAGCCCGGCCTGACCTGAACTTAGGAGTTAATCACTATGGCAATGTCAGTCGGCGGCGGTGAAGACGAGCCGATGATGGAAATGAACACGACGCCGCTCATCGACGTCATGCTCGTTCTCCTCATCATGTTCATCATCACCATCCCTGTGGCGACGCACGCGATCAATATCGATCTGCCGTCGCCCGCCCCCATCACCGATGACGTTCCGATCGAACGCCAGAAGAACAAGCTGGTCGTCATGCCGAACAGCGACATTCTCTGGAATGGCGCTTCGGTCACGCCGAACCAGTTGGTGACGGTGCTTCAGGCTACCCTTGCGATCAAGCCGGAACCGGAACTCCAGTTCCAGCCCGATCCGCAGGCCCCTTATGAAACGTCGGCTAGCGTGCTGAACATCATCAAGGGTTCCGGGGTTACCGCATTCGGTTTCGTCGGCAACGAACAGTATTCCGAATTCGGCAAGTCGGACACGGCACCGGACGCCCAGTAATCCCCCACGGGACCACTGGTGCACCTGATCAAGGGGGCTGCGTAAGCGGCCCCCTTTTTCGTGCCTGCCATGCCGGTCGGCAAATGTCGGCGCTTCCAATCACCAGGGCGCGGCGCAGTCCGGTTACCGCCCGAAGCCTCTGGACATGATGCCCGCCCGCTGGACGTTGTCGTAATCTTGCCACGCCAAACCCTGCGCGGCACTGCCTTCTGCTGGTCAGTGAACCGACAATGACAATCCTGATGGGGCAGGATCCGTGCCCCATGGTATCAGTCTTCGTCCCAGGTCGCCGGGTCTTCCCGCACGTCCGGTGCCGTCATCGCGCGCGCGGCCAGCCCCTCGGCCTCGACCAGCAGGTCGTCATCGGCGCTGCCTTGCGGCAGACTTTCCCGCCCGATCATGACCAGCAGGGGCACTGCCAGCGGGCTGACCCGGTCGAGCACGACATGATGCAACTCGCGCGCGGCGCGGTCCAGCACCCCGGCCAGGCGTCCGACGTCCGTCATCCGCTCCCGCGCATCGGCCCAGGCTGCCTCGATCAGCAGATGGTCCGGCTCGTACTTGCGCAGCACGTCATAGATCAGGTCGGTTGAAAAGGTCACCTGGCGTCCACTCTTGCGCTTTCCGGGGTGAAAGCGTTCAACCAGCCCGGCAATCACCGCCACCTCCCGAAAGGCGCGGCGCAGCAGATAGCTGTTCTGCACCCAGTCGACGAATTCGTCGGTCAGAATATCCGGCGAGAGCAGGGCCGCCGGATCCCCGACGGGGCGAACGCTCCAGACCGCGACGCCATAATCGTTGGCGACGAAGCCCAGCGGACCAAGGCCCTGATCCTCCATCCGCCGCGTGACCAGCATGGCCAGCGACTGATGGGCGGGCCAGCCCTCGAACGTATAGAACACGGTATAGTGCCGGTCCCGTTCCGGAAAACTTTCAACCAGCAACCGTCCGGGCCGGGGCAGGGCAGAGCGCCAGTCCTGCATCTCCAGCCACTCGCGTACGTCATCCGGAAACCGGCCCCAGCTTGCCCGGTCTGCCAGCATCGCCTGCACCCGCTCCGCCAGATGGGTCGTCAGGGGCATCCGCGCGCCCATGTAGCTGGGAATCTGTCCGGTTTTGCGCGCGGCGCGGACCACCAGATCCGTCTCGCGCATCGCTTCCACTTCCAGGTCCAGGCCGGCAAAGCGGAATGTCGCGCCGGGGGAAAGGCTGGCGGCAAAGCTTTCCTCCACCCGGCCCAGCGACTTGCCGTTGCGGAACCGGACCTCGACCATTTCGGTGTCGAGGATGATTCCGGCATTGAGCCGGTGGCGCGCGGCATGATCCGGATGGGTCAGCCGCCACAGTCCGTCCCGGCCCTGCACGATTCGCTGGAACCGGTCATAGGCCTTGAGCGCATATCCCCCGGTCGCGACGAAGTGCAGCACCCGCTTCCATCGCCCCGCGTCGATCCAGCGATAAGGCGCGGCCGACCGCACTTCCGCCAGCAGCGCTGTCCCATCGAATGGCCCGGCGCAGGCGGTCGCCATGACGTGCTGCGCCAGCACGTCGAGCGTGCCCGGTCTGAACCCTTCCCCATCCCGCTGCCCCGCCTCCACCGCGTCGAGCGCGGCCATCGCCTCCAGGAACTCGAACCGGTTGCCGGGCGCCAGCAGGGCGCGGCTGGGGCAATCGAGCCGGTGGTTGGCGCGCCCGATCCGCTGGAGCAGCCGCGACGATCCCTTGGGCGCGCCCATCTGCACGACAAGGTCGACATCACCCCAGTCCACACCCAGGTCCAGGCTGGCCGTTGCCACCAGCGCGCGCAGCCGTCCTTCGGCCATTGCCGATTCCACCTTGCGCCGGGCTTCTTTCGACAGCGACCCATGATGGATGCCGATTGGCAGGTGGTCTTCATTGGCGTCCCACAGCTGCTGAAAGATCAACTCTGCCAGAAAGCGGGTGTTGCAGAACACCAGCGTGGTTCGGTTGGCGCGGATGGCCTGGTACAACTGCGGCACCGCCCAGGCCGCCGCGTGTCCGCCCCACGGCACGCGGGCATCGTCCGGTAAGAGGATTGCGATGTCGGGGGGCGCGCCCGGCTCTCCCTCGACCAGCGCCACATCCGCCGGATTGCCGCCGGGGGCCAGCCAGCCCTGATAGGCTGCGGGATCCGCCACCGTGGCCGATAGCGCGGCGCGGCGCATTGCCGGTGCCAAGGTTTGCAGGCGCGCCAGCGCCAGTGCCAGCAGATCGCCGCGCTTGCCGCTGGCAAAGGCGTGCACCTCGTCAATCACAACCCGTTTCAGGCCGGCAAACATGGCGGCGCTTTCCGGATAGCTGAGCAGCAGCGAAAGCGATTCGGGCGTGGTCAGCAGGATGTGCGGCGGATTGGCGCGCTGGCGGGCCTTGCGATCGGACGGGGTGTCGCCGCTGCGGGTTTCGACCCGGATCGGCAACCCCAGGTCGGCAATCGGCACCATCAGGTTGCGCTGCACATCATGCGCCAGCGCTTTCAGCGGGGACACGTAGAGCGTGTGCAACCCGTCACCCGGCGGTGCGTTGCCCAGCCGCTCGGAGCTGAACGCGGCGAGGGTGGGCAGGAACCCGGCCAGCGTCTTGCCCGCGCCGGTATCGGCCACCAGCAACGCGTGCCGTCCAGCATCGGCCGCCGCAAGCATATCGTGCTGGTGCTGCCGCACGCGCCATCCGCGCCCGACGAACCAGTTGGCCAGCGAAGCGGGGAGCGGAGCGGCGGACATGCGCGCCACCCTGCCGCCGTGCCGCGCCTGGTGCAACCGTTGCCGTGCGGCTGCAAAATACCTTTCATCCGTTGCCCGCCGCTGCCATCAGCGCGAAATGGAATTCGCGACCTTGCTTGCCGATCCGGCGCTGACTGCCATCGGGCTGGCCCTTGCGCTGGGGCTGCTGGTCGGTGTCCAGCGCGGCTGGGCGCTGCGTGCCGAGCAGGACGGCGCGCGGTTCGCCGGTATCCGCACGTTCGGACTGCTGGGGCTGGTGGGCGGCATTGCGGGTGCCTTGCAGCAACGCGCGGAAGGTCTGGCCACGGTGTTGCTGGCGGCGACGGCGGCGCTGGTCGTGCTGGGATACTGGCGCAGCACCCAGCGCAACCCCTCGATCAGCGGAACCGCCAGTCTGGTTGGCCTGCTGACGATGGCCTGCGGGTTCCTGGCGGGCAGCGGCAGTTACGCGCTGGCCAGCGCGGCGACCGGGGTGATTGTTCTGGTGCTGGCCTTGCGCAACCAGCTGCATGGCTGGGTGAGGGCGCTGGAGGAAAGCGAGGTATTGGCCATTGCCCGCTTTGCGCTGATCGCGCTGGTCATCCTGCCCTTGCTGCCGGACACTCCGTTTGGTCCCTACGGGGCCTGGCGACCGCGCGAATTGTGGATGGTCGTCGTGCTGGTCTGCGGGTTCTCGCTGGCCGGCTATGTCGCGGCGAGGCGACTGGGCGCGTCGCAGGCCACGCTGGCCACGGCCGCGGCGGGGGCGATGGTGTCCTCCACGGCCGTCACGGCATCGTTGGCCGACCAGATGCGGCGGAATGACGGGGATCCGGCCGTGCTCAATGCCGGAATCGCGCTGGCGTCCGCCGTCATGTTCGCCAGGGTGATGGCGCTGACCGGCGCGCTGGCGGGGTTTGCCCTGCCGATGCTGGCGGTGTGGGCCGTGCCGGGAATGATCGTCAGCCTGTTCGGAACCGCGCTGCTGCTCCGCCGCCGCCGGGATGGCACGCACAGCGGCGGCGGCGCCATGCAATTGCGCAATCCCTTCGCCATCACGCCCGCGCTGGTCCTGATGGTGCTGGTCATGGTGCTCAGCGTTGCCGCGCACTGGGTGCTCGCCCGGTTTGGCGATGCGGGCCTGGCGACGGTCCTGGCCCTGTCGGGCGTGGTCGACGTCGATTCGGCGATCATCACGATGGGACACTTGCCGGGCGGAACCATTGCCCCGGCCACGGCCGCACTGGTGCTGATGCTGCCGGTCCTGCTGAACACCTTGTTCAAGGCCGGGACCGCGCTGGGCATGGCGGGCTGGCGGCAGGCCTGGCCGGGTGCGGCGGTGCTGGCAGCCAGTTGCCTTGCCGCCATGGGGACGCTGCCCTGGCTGATTCGGACTGCCTAGTGCGCGACTTGCGGGCCGCGTGACACGCCGGACTGCGCCAGCTGCGCGTCGACGTCCGCCAGCAGCCGCTTCAGCCCGGCCTCGTCCAGGCTTTCGGCCCGGACTACCAGCACGTCCTGCGTGTTGGAGGCGCGCAGCAGCCACCAGCCGTCGGGCGTGGTCACCCGCACGCCGTCGATCGGATTGATCACCGCGCCAGCCTGTTCCAGCCGGTCGCGCACTTCCCTTACCACCGCGAACTTACGGGTATCATCGACCTGAAAGCGCAGTTCCGGCGTATTCACCACTTCGGGAATGGCATCGCGCAATTCCGTGACCGAGCGCCCTAACCGTACCGAGGCGGCGATCAGCCTGACCGCGGCATAGAGCGCGTCGTCGAATCCAAAGAAATCGTCGGCAAAACAGACATGCCCGGTCATCTCTCCCCCCAGCGGGGCGGCAATTCGTTTCATTTCGGATTTAATCAGGCTGTGTCCGGTTTTCCACATATGCGGATGGCCACCCAACGCAGAGATCCGGTCGAATAGTACCCCCGATGCCTTCACATCCGCGACAATCGTGGATCCCGGCAGGCGCTTCAGGAGGTCTTCGGCGTAGATCATGAGCAGCTGGTCCCCCCAGATCACCCGCCCGGAGGCGTCGACGGCGCCGATCCGGTCGCCGTCGCCATCGAAAGCCACGCCGAAATGGAGTGACTTCGCCGCGACGAGCGCACGCAGATCGTCCAGATTTGCCTCTATCGTGGGATCTGGATGATGGTTCGGGAACGACCCATCCACTTGGGTGAAGAGCAGATGGTGTTCGCCAGGAAGCTGTTGCGTCAAACGTTCGAGGGCGGGGCCGGCGGCCCCGTTACCCGCGTCCCAGCCGATCCTAAGTCCGGCCAGCGCATCGCGGCTGATCCCGGCCAGCCCGGCAGTCAGGCGATCGACATAAGCGCCGAGGACATCGCGGCGCTCATGGCGTCCCTGTCCGGTCAGCCAGTCCCCCGCAGCGGCCAGGCGACCGAGGTGCTGGAGATCGTCTCCGCAGACCGGAAGGCTCCCAAGTACTATCTTGAAGCCATTGTGATCGGCGGGATTGTGGCTGCCGGTTACCTGAATGCCGCCCTGCACCTCTGGTAAAGTGGCTTCGGCGTAATAGAGCATCGGGGTCGGCCCCAGGCCGATGCGCACCGCGTCCACCCCACTGGAGTTCAGGCCTGCCACCAGCGCTTCTTCCAGTTCGGGCGAGCTGACCCGTCCATCGCATCCCACCGCCACCGCGTGTCCACCAGCGCGGCGCACCATTGTCGCAAAGCTGCGACCGATGGCACGGGCATCGGCCGTGTCCAGCGTCTGCCCCACCACGCCGCGCACATCGTATTCGCGCAGGATCGAAGGGTGGAACCGGTGGGCCATCGTCAGCCGCGCAATTGCCGGTCAATCCGGTCCAGCAACAGGTCGCGCGCGGCGTTGGCGGCATGAACCTGCTCGTTCGTGCCGCCCCGGTCCGGGTGGACGCGGGTGATCAGGCGCCGGTGGGCGTCAATGATCGCCTCGCGCGAGGCGGTACGCTCAACCCCCAGCAGCGCGCGGGCCTGGGCCTCTTTCTGGGCGCGTTCCGATTCCCGCCACAGCTGCCAGGGCCACTTGCCGGTGAAGATCCGGCACGCCAGTACAGCCAGCGCGGCGATCAGCAGGAGCCGGCCCATGCCGGATCAGGCCCCGCCGGCCTGCGGCAGCGCCAGTTCCGCCTGCGGCGTGCGCGGCATCGGCAGGTTCAGCCCTTGCAGCAGCGCGCGCAGTTCCTGGCGGGCGACCAGATGGCTGGTCCCCAGTTCGCCCAAGTGACCTTTGTCCAGCAGGGTCAGGCCCGACGGAAACAGTTCGCGATAGATCACGCGTTCGGACAGGCCGTTCGCGACGCGAAAGCCGACGCGCTTGGACAGTTCCGTCAGGGCGCTGTCGAGGCGGCGCATGTTGCGCGCTTCGGTGTGCTGGGTGCGGTTGCGAACAACGACCCAGTCCATTTCGCGCCGGTTGTCTTTTATGGTGGCCATCGCCCGCTTCTTGCGCGCTTCCCAGATCAGTTCGGCATAGAACGACAGACGGCGCACCTTGAAGGTTTCGGCATCAACCTGTCCGATCAGGTCGAAATCGACGAAGCTGTCGTTCAGCGGGGTGACCAGCGTATCCGCGCCGGTTGCCACGTGGCGGGCAAATTCATCGTCGCGGCCGGGGGTGTCGAAAATCAGGAAATCGGCATTTTCGCTGAGCTGCGCGGTCAGCGCATCCAGTTCCTCCACCGTCGCCCCGGTGAACACGGCGAACGTGGCGTTGGGCAGGGTGATTTCGCGCCGCCGCTCGGTCTCGCTGCGGTTTTCCAGATAGCGGTGCAGCGTGCGCTGGCGCGGGTCGAGGTCGATCGCAGCCACGCGGGCGCCCTGATAGGCTAGCGCGATGGCGACATGAACCGCGGTGGTCGATTTGCCCGTCCCGCCCTTTTCATTGGCGAACACGATTCGATGCGGCGCATTGGCACTGGACGCGTAAGGGGCGTTTGACACGTGGGGTTCCCGGTTCTTCAAAGGTTGCTGCGAACGCCCGCCTGCGGCAAGGGCGCTGTCCAGGCCTGCTTTATCCAAGGGGAATCGTGCGTGCAAACCATCAGCCAGCTTGTTCCACTGCGCAGTGCGGTCGACGCGCTCAGGGCCGATGGTCCGCTGGCGCTGGTGCCGACGATGGGCGCGCTGCACGAAGGCCACCTGACGCTGGTGCGCGAGGCCCGCAAACGCGCCGCGCACGTCGCCGTGTCGATCTTCGTCAACCCGCGCCAGTTCGGCCCGAACGAGGATCTGGACGCCTATCCGCGCCAGCTGGCCCGCGATTCCGCACTGCTGGAGGCCGAAGGCGTCAGCCTGCTGTGGGCGCCGACGGTGGAGGCGATGTACCCGGCGGGCTATGCCACGAATATCTCGGTCAGCGGCGTCAGCGACGGATTGTGCGGGGATGCCCGGCCCGGCCACTTCGATGGCGTGGCCACTGTGGTGTGCAAGCTGTTCAACCAGGTCCGCCCGGACATGGCGCTGTTCGGTGAAAAGGACTGGCAGCAACTGGCGGTGATCCGGCGCATGGCGCGCGATCTGGACCTGACCGCGCCCCACGCTGATGCGATTATCGGCGTACCCACTGTGCGTGAGGCGGACGGGTTGGCGATGAGTTCGCGCAACGCTTATCTTGACGCCGCCCAGCGCGCGCAGGCCGCGTGCCTGCCGCGCGCGATGCAGGCGGCGATTGCGGCAATGCGTGGTGGCACGGCCTATGCCGCGGCGCTTGACGGGTTGCGGGCGGATTTGCTTGCGGGTGGATTCCATGCGGTCGATTATGCCGAAGTGCGCGGGGCGGACAGCATCGCGCTGCTGGATGGACCTTGCGCAGAAGCCGGGCGGCTGTTCGTCGCGGCGCGGATCGGTTCGACCCGGCTGATCGACAACCTGCCGGTCTGAAGCGGGGTGGGCCACGCTGGCGCAATTTTGCAAGCCAAGCGGCAAGAAACAGGTTACAAACAGCCGATTGGGTCGCGCCCAAGTCCAAGAGGGGGGAAGCCTAAGGAGGTGCCGCCCGCAGGAGTGATGGAGATTTTCATGCGCAAGACCATTGCCGGCGCTCTCGCGCTGGCGCTGCTCACCACCGGAGCCCCCGCGTTCGCGGCCAAGGAAAAGGGCTCTTCCGGGCGCCAGGCCCAGGCCAAGGGCACTCGCGAAATCCCGATCTGCACCAGGAAGCTGGGCACGATCGCGATTGTCGAACCGGACAACCAGTGGTGGCGGGAATTCAATCTGGGCAGCCCTGAGGCGATCCTGAAGGTCTTCGTGCAGAAGTCCGGCTGCTTTACGCTGGTCAACCGCGGCCGCTCGATGGGCAGCCGTGCAATGGAACGCGCAATGGCCGATAACGGCGAATTGCAGGCCGGGTCGAACCTCGGCAAGGGCCAGGTCAAGGCGGCGGATTACTTCCTTGAGCCGGACATCGTCTCGGCCAACCGCAATTCGGGCGGCAACAGCGTGGGCGGCCTGCTCGGCGGGATCGGCGGCGGGCTGTTCGGCCGCGCGGCGGGCGCCATCGCTGGCGGGATCAGCATCAAGAAGGGCGAAGCCAACGTGACGCTGTCCGTCGTCAACGCCCGTACGACCGAGGAGGAAGCGCTGGTTGAAGGCTATTACCGCAAGTCCGACCTCAGCTGGGGTGCGGGCGGCGGCCTGTTCAGCGGCGGCACGTTCGGCGCGGCTGGCGGCGGCGGGTATCAGGATACCGCTATCGGCCAGATCATCGTGCTGGCTTACCTTGATGCCTATACCAAGATGGTGACCCAGCTGGGCGGCCTGCCTGAAAACGCGGCGGCTGCGGCCCCGCAGGCCAAGCCCTGATGCATACGGATTGACCGCGCCCGCCCGTCAGGGGCGGCGCGGTCAAGACCGCGATCAGCGGCGGTCGGTCCGCTTGATCCCGGCGCCCAGTTTGTTGGCGCCGATCTGCACGGCATCGTCGGTCCAGTTGGCGACGAAGGTGCTTTCCCAGCTTACCCCCGGCGCGAACCGCGCGTCGTTGCCGTCGATCACCAGACCGGCGGAGCTGTACTGCTTGCCTTCTGGCGCGACCGTGATGAACGCCGAATGGTTTTCCTTGTTCGGTCCCTGCACGAACCAGTTGTTGGCGATCCGCCCGGATGACCCGCCCGGCAGATCGATCATGTAGTTTGTCCCCCGCCCGGCGGTATCGTCGAAGCTGGAATTGAGCACGGCGACCCGGCGGCTGCGGCTTTTGAGGTAATGCCCGCCGCGCCCGGCCTCGAACCGGCTGCGAGTGACGGACAGCGATCCGTAATCGCCGATATAGATCGAATGCGCGCATCCGCCCGGCCCCTCGCAGGTGCCAAGGCGCGTGAACGTGGATTTGTCGATGCTGATGCTGGCGGCGGTATCGACCCCGGCCAGAATGCCCTGCTGGCTGTCGCGGAACCAGCTTTGGCTGACCGTCAGGTTGCCCTTTTCCAGCCGGATGCCGGACCCGTTGAAATCTGGCACGCGGATATTGGCAAAGACCAGCCCGGTAACTTTGGCACTGCGCCCGCGCAGAACCAATGCGCCCTTGCCTTCGCAAGCGACGTTGTCGAACACGGCCTGTCCCGGCGTTGTCGCGACGTAGGAAATGTCGCCCGCACCTTGCACGGCGCAATCGCCGTGGCGGCCGGGGGCGACCTGGATCGTTCCCATCCCGTCGCCGATGGCATTGACCGCGTCTTGCAGGCGGGCAAAACCCTGTCCGGTTTCAGCGACGACATAGGGCGCGCCCTGCTGGGCGGCGGCGATGCCCATCGGCAGGGCCAGCGTGCCAAGCACGGCGGCGGCGAGCGGAAGGATGGCAGGGTACTTCATGCCCGCCCGTATGGCAGGCGCGGGTTAAAATCGCGCAAAGGCCGGTGCCGGGGCTTACTGGCGCTTGCCCCAGCGCCATTTCCAGCCGCCTTGGGTGCGCCGGGCGACGATCGCCATGAACGTGGCGGTGGCGCTGATGAACAGCGCGAAAGCAGCGATCCGGGTAGAGCCAAAGCCCAGCCGGTCAAGCCACCCGGCCACGCCCAGCACGGCCAGATAGCCTGCCAGCAAAGCCCAGCCCTGCCACGCCATCGGCCAGCCCGCGCCGTAGCCGTGGGACTTGGCGGCAAACCAGGGGGTGCGATCAGTCATCGGCCTGTTCCTCTGTCAGTTCTTTTGGTGGACGGCCCCGGCGCGGGGGATCGGCGGGGACCAGCTTGACCCCGCGCCGGGCCAGCGCCTCGCGCAACAGGACTTCGACCTGGGCGTTGACCGAGCGGAAATCCCCCGCGGCAACCCGTTCCAGCGCCGCATAGAGCGCCGGATCGAGCCGCAGCGGAAAGGATTTCTTCGTCGGTCCGGACATGGGCGTGGCTTAGTAAAGCGATCCGGCGTTGACCACGGGCTGGGTATCGCGTTCCCCGCACAGCACGACCATCAGGTTGGACACCATCGCGGCCTTGCGTTCGTCGTCCAGGTGGACGACGTCCTTTTCCGACAACTGGTGCAGGGCCATTTCCACCATCGTCACCGCGCCTTCGACCAGCTTCTTGCGCGCGCTGATCACGGCTTCGGCCTGCTGGCGGCGCAGCATCGCCCCGGCGATTTCGGGGGCATAGGCCAGATGGGTCAGCCCGCATTCGTCCACCGTCAGCCCGGCCACGACCATCCGGCGGTTGAGTTCAGCGCGCAGTTCGGCGTTCACTTCGTCATGGCTGCCACGCAGGGTCGTTTCGCTGTGTTCGATATCGTCATAGGGATAGCGCGAGCCGATGGCGCGCACCGCCGCTTCGATCTGCACTTCGACGAAGGCCTTGTAATCATCCACGTCGTACAGCGCCTGCGCGGTATCGGCGACGCGCCAGACCACGTTGGTGGCGATCTCGATCGGGTTGCCGCGCAAGTCGTTGACCTTCAGCTTTTCCGACACGACGTTGTTGGCGCGGACCGAGATCTTGGTCTTGCCCATCCACGGCCAGACCCAGCGCAGCCCGTGGTTGCGGTCGGTCCCCTGATAGGCGCCGAACAGGGTGATTGCGGCGGCCTGATTGGGCTGGATCATGTAGAATCCGGCGGAAATGACGATCAGCGCCAGCACGGACAGGAAGGTCGGGATCAGGAAGGCCCAGACCTCGCCCTCGGTCAGGTCCGGCCCGGACGCGACCCAGATCACGCGGGCGACCGTCAGCGCCAGCAGCGCCAGGAACACGACGAACATCAGATAGCCACTCGTGCTCCAGACGCCTTTTTCGCGGCTGGAGGTCATGGCAGGATGCGACTCGGACATGGGAAACCCCCTTAAAGTGATATCACATTAATATCAGTCGCGAGAGCCGTGTCAAATGGGCTTGAAATCAGAGCGAATCGGTCATATAAAAATCAAGCGGAACCGGGCCCCTCTGGCGCCGCGTGTGGCTACCCCCTCCAAGCCATGCGCAGCGTGATGTCGGACCGCATCGGATGTGCCGATGCCATAGGGTCCGGGTTCAGTTCCCATCCCTCTACCCCGTCCCTGGCTCGGCGCATCCGATCGTACGTCAACACGTTACGAAAGGGACCGAACTTATGTCCGATCATGTGTACCGTTTGCTTGAGCGTCACCAGAAGCTCGACGATCTGCTGCGCCGCGTTCAGTCGCGGCGGACGGCTGATCCGTTTGAAGTGCTGCGGCTGAAAAAGCTCAAGCTGGCAATCAAGGACCGGATCAACCGGCTGACACAGCGCCGCAAGCTGGCGCGTTAAGCCACACCAACTGTTCCCGGCGCGGCGGCCTTTTTCGGCCCGCGCCGGGCTTTTGCTATTCAGGGGCATTGAATCATGGAATTTCTGTTCATGGACTGGCTGGGCACCCCAGTCTGGTTCTGGTTGTCGTTCGGCGCGCTGGTGCTGGCACTGACCGCGTTCGACCTGGGGATCCTGCACAAGGAAGACCGGGAAATGGGCATCGCCGAATCGCTGAAGCTGTCGGCGTTCTATATCGGCGTGGCGATGCTGTTCGGGGCCTGGGTCTGGTATGCCAAGGGCGCCGATCTGGGGATGAAGTACTACACCGGGTTCTTCATCGAAAAGGCGCTGTCGATCGACAACGTCTTCGTGATCAGCCTGATCTTCACGTTCTTCGCGGTGCCCCGGATGTATCAGTACCGGGCGCTGCTGTGGGGCATCATCGCGGTGATCGTGCTGCGCGGCGCAATGATCGCCGCCGGGGCGGCGCTGGTGGCCGAGGCATACTGGGTGCTGTACATCTTCGCGGCGTTCCTGGTCTATACTGGCATCCGCATGATGTGGGCCAGCGATCATGCGCCGGACCTGTCAAAGAACCCCGCGATCCGCTGGATTTCCAGCCATATGCGGGTGACCAAGGAGCATCACGGCCAGCACTTCTTTGTGAAGGTGCAGGATGAAAAGACCGGCCAGATGGTCCGCGCGGCGACCCCGCTGTTCCTGGCGCTGGTGGTGATCAACCTGGCCGACCTGGTGTTCGCGGTGGACAGCGTGCCCGCGATCTTCGCGATCACGACCGATACGTTCATCGTCTATACCAGCAACATCATGGCGATCCTGGGCCTGCGCGCACTGTATTTTGCGCTGTCGGCGATGATCCACCGCTTCCACTACCTGAAGTATGCGCTGGCCGCCGTGCTGGTGTTCATCGGCTCGAAGATCTTCGTGTCGGACTTTCTGCTGGGCGGGGACAAGTTCCCGCCGGTGGCCAGCCTGGGCGTGACGTTCGGCCTGATCGCGGCGGGTGTGGGTTACTCGCTGTGGAAGACGCGGGGGGCGGAACCCTCCGCGCACTGACCCTGTAAAACCGGTTGCGCGGGGGGTGGTCTAACCCCGCTCGCCGCGCACCACCTGAACGTCCTGGATGGCGATCACCAGCCCGAACCGCTCGATGTCGGGGGCCAGCCGTGCCAGCAGGGCGTCGACTTTGTCCCCATTGGTCAGCGCAATGAACATCCGCTTGGCCACGCTGGCATAGCCATCGTCATCGCGCCACGGCCCGCTGCGGCCCAGGCCGGACTGCACCGGCAGGACCGAATGGTGGACGATCCCGGCCGCGGCGGCCTGTTCCACCACCCATTCGCACAGCGGGGCGTCGACCAGGATGTCGATGCGCTTGCGGGTATAGGTTGCAATCATCGGTTGGTCCTATCCAAGCACGAGCGGCGCCAACTGGGTTATCAGCGGGATGCCGATCAGGATGTTGAAGGGAAAGCTGACCGCCAGCGACATTGACAGATAGATGCCCGGATCGGCATCCGGCATCGCCAGCCGGATCGCGGCGGGAACCGCGATATAGGATGCGCTGGCTGCCAGCATGGCCAGCGCCGCACCGGTGCCCGCATCCAGCCCCAGCACCATCGCCAGCATCAACCCGATCGTGCCGTTAATCAACGGCAGGACAAGGCCCAGCGCCGCCATCCGCCAGCTAAGCGCCCGGCTTTCGCGCAGGCGGCGCATCGCGACCAGCCCCATGTCGAGCAGAAACAGGCACAGCAGGCCGGTAAAGCCGGTGGTGAAGACCGGGGCAATCGGCTGGTAGCGGTCCGGTCCCAGCACCAGCCCGATGGCGAACGCGCCCAGCAGCAGCACGACCGACCCGTTCAGGAACACCTCGCGCACCAGCTTGCCGCGCTGTCCCGGCGCCACCATCCCGCTGCCGCGCGCCAGCAGCAGCCCGGTGACGATCGCCGGAGTTTCCATCAGCGCCATCACCGCGACCATATAGCCCGCCGGGGCAATGCCGGCGCGGGTCAGGGCATCGGCGGTGGTCACGAACGTCACGATCGAGACAGAACCATAATGCGCCGCCACGGCCCCGGCGTTGAGCCGGTCCAGCCCGGCCAGCGCGCGCAGCAACGCGAACGCGATCAGCGGCAGGCCAAAGCTGAGCGCGATGCCAACCGCCGAGACTTGCAGCAGTTGCGGTGAGAACCCGGCCTGGGCGACCTGGATGCCGCCCTTCAGGCCAATGGCTGCCATCAGGTAGAGCGACAGGCTTTTCGCCAGCGGCTCCGGCACGGACAAATCCGATCGCGCCGCAGCGGCCAAGGCGCCAAGGATGAAGAACAGGATGACGGGGGACAGCAGGGTCTCGAATGCGGGCATGAGGCGCTCCGTGGTTCGAGATAGCCCCCTGACCTTGGAATGCCGGACTGGTCAAGCTAATTATTGCAAGTGACTTGCAACAGCGGGTCAGTGCTGGCGGATCACCGTCAGGAACGCATCGCCATAGGCTTCCAGCTTGCGGGCGCCGACCCCGCCAATCTCGCCCAGCGCGGCAATGGTGGTGGGGCGCACCTCGGCCATTTCGCGCAAGGTGGCGTCGTGGAAGATGACGTAAGGCGGCACCCCGGCTTCCTGCGCCAGATCGCGGCGCAGCGCGCGCAGGGCATCGAACAGCGGATCGCCGACCGGGTTCGCCGCCCCGGCTGCACCGCGCCGTCCGGCGCTGCCCCCGCGCCGGTCCTTGCGCACGCGGTCCTGCTTGGGGGCGATGGCCAGCATGACGGGTACTTCGCCTTTCAGGATGACGCGGGCATCGTCGCCCAGCGCCAGCCCGCCATGTTCGGTCGGCAACAGGCTGCCGCGCGCCTGCAATGCGCGAACCAGCGGGCGCAGCAGCGGGGCTTCCTCGGCATTGACGATCCCGAACACGCTCAACTGATCATGCCCGCGCCCCAGCACGCGCTCATCATGCTGGCCCAGCAGCACTTTCTCGATATGACCAAAGCCATAGCTTTGCCCGGTGCGGTAAACGGCGGACAGGACCTTGCGCGCCAGTTCGGTGACATCGCGGATGCCGGGGGCGTCCAGGCAGTTATCGCAGTTGCCGCACGTTTCCGGCGGATGTTCACCAAAGTGGCGCAGCAGTACCGCGCGGCGGCAGCTGCCGGTTTCGACCAGCGCGGCCAGCGCGTCCAGCCGCGCGCGCTCGCCCACGCGACGGGCTTCGTCCACTTCCTCCAGCCGCATCCGCGCGCGGGCGAAATCGTCCGCCCCCCACAGCATGACCGCCACCGAGGGGTCGCCATCACGCCCCGCGCGGCCGGTTTCCTGATAGTACCCTTCGATCGATTTGGGGATGCCGGCGTGGGCGACGAAGCGCACGTCGGGCTTGTCGATCCCCATCCCGAAGGCGACCGTGGCGACCATCACCATGTCTTCAGACGCCACGAACTGTGCCTGATTGGCCGCGCGCACTTCGGGCGGTAGCCCTGCGTGATAGGGCAGCACTGGGCGGCCCGTCGCGGCGGCCAGCTTGTCGGCCAGCTCCTCCACTTTCTTGCGGGTCGGGGCATAGACGATGCCGGGGCCGGGCTGCTGCGCCATCAGTGTGGTCAGCTGGCGCACCGGGTTGTCGCGGTGGCGGATCGCATAGCGGATGTTGGGCCGGTCGAACCCGGCGACGATCAGCCCGTCAGTGGGAATGCCCAGCTGGGCCGCCACATCGGCGCGGGTCTGGGCATCGGCGGTGGCGGTCAGCGCGAGGCGCGGGACGTCCGGAAAGGCGTCCATCAAGGGCCGCAGCGCGCGATAGTCCGGGCGGAAATCGTGGCCCCATTCGGAGACGCAATGCGCCTCGTCGATGGCGAACAGGCACACGGGAGCCTTGCTCAGCAACTCGCGGAAATGGCCCTGGCTGGCGCGTTCGGGCGCGACATAGAGCAGGTCCAGCTCGCCCGCGCGGAACCGGTCGATGGTCGTCTCGCGGTCGGTATCGACGCTGGTCAGCGTGGCGGCGCGGATGCCGTTGGCCAGCGCCGAACGCAGCTGATCGTGCATCAGCGCGATCAGCGGGGAAATGACGACACAGGTGCCCGGCAGCATCACGGCGGGCAGCTGATAGGTCAGCGATTTGCCCGCGCCGGTCGGCATCACCGCCAGCGTCGATTGCCCGTCCAGCACGCGGCTGACCACCTGGTCCTGCACCCCGCGAAAGGCGGAAAAGCCGAAGGTGGCGTGCAGCTGGTCAAGAACGTGGGGTTGCGTCACGCCGTCCGCCTAGCGCCCGGCGCGGCAAAGCGCAAAGGTCAGCGCTGCGATCTCTCCACAACCGCTTCCTCGGCGCGGGTAAAGGCGCTGCGCCCGCGCGGTTCGTCATCGGGCACTTGCGTGGTGAAAAAGGCCAGACCTTTTCCAGTCGCGGGATCAACCCACAGGCCGGAGCGCAGGCCATAAGCCTCGCCCGCGTGACCGATCCGCAGCGTGCCATCGCCGAACAGGTCGTCGCGGCAACCGGGTCTGGGGGTGCCGATCCGGTGCAGCCCCAGCCCATAGCCGCAGAAAAAGCCGGTGCTTTCGCCATATTCGCCGATCCCGCCGGTCCCGGTCGCAGCGCTCCACTGCGGGGCGGTCAGCGCGGCAAAGCTGGTGGGGGACAGGAACCCCCGGCCCTCGCGCGCCAGCATCTGGCCGATCCGGGCGAGGTCGCGCATCGAAATCCGCAAGCCCCCTTGCGGGCTGAACAGCGCGCCGTTCCAGCCGGGGACATAGTGGGCAAGGTCGCATGGCTGGCCATCGCGGACCACCACCGGGCAGGCGGGGCGCTGGCCGTTCAGGTCATCGCGCGCGACTTCGCCAGTGGCACGGTAGAGCACGGCGGCGCGGCTAACGGCCTTGGCGGAACAGCCATCCCTCCAGTTGAAGCACGCGTCCAGCCCCAGCGGGCGCAGCACCAGCCGGTGCATCAGCCGGTCGAACCGTTGCCCGCTGACGCGCTCCATCACGCTGGCGGCGACGGGAAAGTTGATGTTGGCATAGGCAAACCAGCCGCTGCCGGGCGGATGGGCGGCGTCCCACATGCGCGGGTCGGCCAACCGTTCGCGCAAGGTCATGCCCAGCGGGATGATGTACAGCTCGCCCCCGTCAGACAGGCTGGCCTGATGCGACAGCAGCAGCCGCAGCGTGATCGGCGCGTCCGGGAAATGCGGATTGCGCAAGCGCCAGCCGAGGTAATCCGATACGTCGCGGTCCAGATCGAGCTGCCCCGCATCGACCATCCGCAGCACGCCCAGCGCGGTCACCAGCTTGGAAATGCTGGCGATCCGCACCGGATCATCGGCGGTTGCGGCGCGCGCGGATGCCTTGTCAGCAAAGCCTTCGGCCAGCACGGTGCGAACCGAGGTCCGGTCAAATACGACGGCGACGGTGGCGGGCGGAGCCGCCACGGCAGGCGCGGCGATCAGGGCGAACAGGATGGCAAGGCGGCGCATCGCCCGACTGTAGCCAGCCAAGTCCATTCATGAAACTCGTCATGCTGAACTTGGTTCAGCATCCATCCCTCGACCGGCACGGATCTGGCCGGACAGGCGCAAACTGCGCCGGCGGCCCGATGGATGCTGAACCAAGTTCAGCATGACGGTGGCTTGTTGGCGCTGCCGTCAGTCCAGATTGGGTCGCAGCCAGCGTTCCACTTCGCTCAGCGGCAGGCCCCGGCGCGGGGCATAGTCTTCCACTTGATCGCGGCCGATCCGGGCCACGCCGAAATACTGGCTTTCGGGGTGCGCGAAATAGAACCCGGACACTGCCGCCGTCGGAAGCATCGCCTGGCTTTCGGTCAGCACGATCCCGGCGTTTTCCGGCGCGTTCAGCAGATCGAACAGGATCGGCTTCAGGCTGTGGTCCGGGCAGGCGGGATAGCCGGGGGCGGGGCGGATGCCGCGATATTGCTCGCGGATCAGCGCTTCGTTGGTCAGCTGCTCACCGGGGGCATAGGCCCACAGCGTGGTCCGCACGTGCTGGTGCAGACGTTCGGCAAAGGCTTCGGCAAAGCGGTCGGCCAAGGCTTTCAGCAGGATGTCGTTGTAATCATCGTGCGCGGCGCGGAAGCGTTCCAGATGCGGTTCGATGCCGTGGATGCCCACCGCGAAACCGCCGATCCAGTCCCCATCCGGGTCGATGAAATCGGCCAGACAGAAGTTCGCGCGGGTTTTGCTCTTGCGGATCTGTTGGCGCAGGAACGGTAAGCGGACGTGGCGCTCCTCCTCCGCTAGATAAATTTCCACATCGTCGCCCCCAGCGTCCATGGCCCGCGCGCAGGGCCAGAAGCCGACCACGCCCCGCGCGGTCAGCCACTTTTCGCTGACGATCCGCTCCAGCATCGCCCGCGCATCCTTGTAGAGCGCCTGCGCGCTTTCGCCGACGACTTCGTCCGACAGGATCGCGGGATAAACGCCAGCCAGTTCCCACGCGCGGAAGAACGGGGTCCAGTCAAAGCATTCGACCAGATCGGCCAGATCCCAGTCCGGGAATACGTGAATGCCGGGCTGTTCGGGTGGGGGGGCCTTTTCCGACAGGTCCGGCTTGAAGCTGTTGGCGCGCGCGTCTTCAAGGCTGAGCAGGACCGAGGCGTCCTTGCCGGAGCGGACGTCGCGGACATGGCGGTAATCGTCCGCCGTCGCCTTCACGAACGGATCGCGCTGGGTATCGGACAGCAGCTGGCTGGCCACGCCCACTGCGCGGCTGGCGTCCAGCACGTGGATCACCGGGCCGTCATAGGCGGGATCGATCTTCAGCGCGGTGTGGACCTTGCTGGTGGTGGCCCCGCCGATCAGCAGCGGAATGGTGAACCCGGCGCGCTGCATTTCCTCCGCCACGGTGACCATCTCGTCCAGGCTGGGGGTGATCAGGCCGGACAGCCCGATGATGTCGGCGTCTTCCTTCTTCGCGGTTTCCAGAATGGTTGACCACGGCACCATCACGCCCAGATCGATCACTTCATAGCCGTTGCACTGGAGCACGACGCCGACGATGTTCTTGCCGATGTCGTGGACGTCACCCTTCACGGTCGCCATCACGATCTTGCCCTTGGGCCGCGCGCCCGCTTCCTTGGCAGCTTCGATGTAGGGGATCAGGTGGGCGACCGCCTTTTTCATCACCCGGGCCGATTTGACGACTTGCGGCAGGAACATTTTCCCTGCACCGAACAGGTCGCCAACGGTGTTCATCCCGGCCATCAGCGGGCCTTCGATCACTTCGATCGGGCGGGCGTGGAGCAGGCGGGCTTCTTCGGTATCTTCGACGATATGGGCGTCGATGCCCTTGACCAGCGCGTGTTCCAGCCGGCGCACGACGTCCCAGCCGCGCCATTCCTCAGCCGCCTTTTCGGCAACCTTGTCCTGGCCTTTGTAGCTTTCGGCGAGGTCGATCAGCCGTTCGGTCGCGGTCTGTTCGCCCCCGGCAGCGGGCTTGCGGCACAGCACCACGTCCTCGCACGCCTCGCGCAGGACGGGGTCGATCTGGTCATAGATGTCCAGCTGCCCGGCGTTGACGATGGCCATGTCCATGCCAGCGGGGATCGCGTGATAGAGGAACACCGAATGCATCGCGCGGCGCACGATTTCGTTGCCGCGGAAGCTGAACGACAGGTTGGAAAGGCCGCCCGAAATGTGCACGTGCGGGCAGCGCGCCTTGATTTCGCGCGTCGCCTCGATGAAGTCGAGGGCGTAGCGGTCATGCTCCTCGATCCCCGTCGCCACGGCGAACACGTTGGGATCGAAGATGATGTCTTCCGGCGGAAAACCGATGCCGAGGAGCAGGTTATAGGCCCGCTCACAGATCTCGACCTTGCGGTCCTTGGTGTCGGCCTGGCCCTTTTCGTCGAACGCCATGACGACTACCGCCGCGCCATATTCCATGCACAGGCGGGCGTGATGCAGGAACGCGTCTTCGCCTTCCTTCATCGAGATCGAATTGACGATCGGCTTGCCCGACACGCACTTCAGGCCGGCTTCGATCACCTCCCACTTCGAACTGTCGATCATCACCGGCACGCGGGCGATATCGGGTTCGGCGGCGATCAGTTTCAGGAACGTGGTCATGGCGTGGACCGCGTCGAGCAGCCCTTCATCCATGTTCACATCGATGATCTGCGCCCCGTTTTCCACCTGCTGGCGGGCGACTTCGACCGCCTTGGCGTAGTCCCCCGCCAGGATCAGCTTCTTGAACGCGGCAGAGCCGGTGACGTTGGTGCGTTCGCCGACATTGACGAACGACGATCCGGTCGGGCGGGTGGTGGATTGGGTGTTCATTGAATCAGGCAGCCATGATGAAGGGTTCAAGCCCGGCCAGCCGGGTCACGCGTTCCGGCGTGGGCAGGGCGCGCGGGGGCAGGGTGGTGGCGGCCTTGGCAATCGCCGCGATATGCGCAGGGGTAGAGCCGCAGCAGCCGCCCAGCACGTTGACTTGCCCGGCTTCGGCCCACTCGCGTACCAGCGCGGCAGTGGTGTCAGGCATCTCGTCGTATTCGCCGAGTTCGTTGGGCAGGCCCGCGTTGGGATAGACCATGATCAGCGTATCGGCGATCTGCGACAGCGCGCGCACGTGCGGACGCAGCTGGGTGGCGCCGAACGAGCAGTTCAGCCCCACGGTCACCGGCTTGGCATGGCGCACCGCGCACCAGAACGCCTCGACCGTGTGGCCCGACAGGTTGCGCCCCGACAGGTCGGTCAGCGTCATCGACAGCATCAGCGGCACTTCGCGGCCAAGTTCGCGCTCCAGCCGTTTCACCGCCATGATCCCGGCCTTGCAGTTCAGCGTGTCGAACACCGTTTCGATCAGGATGAAATCCGCTCCGCCTTCAACCAGCGCAGCGGCCTGTTCGTGATAGACGTCGACCAGAAAGTCCCAGTCGATCTCGCGAAATCCGGGGTCGTTGACGTCGGGGGACAGCGACAGGGTCTTGTTGGTCGGCCCGATCGCGCCGGCCACAAAGCGCGGACGGCCATCCTGCGCGGTGAATTCATCCGCGACGCGGCGGGCCATCCGGGCCGACTCCAGATTGATTTCACGCACCAGATGTTCGGCGGCATAGTCCGCCTGGCTGATCCGGTTGGCGGAAAACGTGTTGGTTTCCGCGATGTCTGCCCCGGCCGCGAAATAGGCGCGGTGGATCGATTCGGGCACTTCCGGCTTGGTCAGCGCCAGAATGTCGTTGTTGCCCTTCTGGTCCTTGGCCAGCCCCAGCGACCCGGCATAGTCCGCCTCAGTCAGCTTCCAGTTCTGGATTTCGGTGCCGAACGCGCCGTCGGTAATCAGGATGCGCTGGGCCGCATGGGCCAGCAGGGATTCGCGCGGGGTCATGCAGCATGGTCCTTGGGTCGCAGGCCGAGCAGGTGGCAGATCGCATAAGTCTGGTCGGCGCGGTTGAGGGTGTAGAAATGGAAGTCGCGCACCCCGCCCTGATAGAGGCGGCGGCAGAGGTCGGCGGCGACAGCGGCGGCGATATGCGCGCGCGGCCCCGGCAGGGCATCGAGGCCGTCGAACAGGTTCACCATCCAGCCGGGAATCTCGGTGTTCCCGCTCATCCGGCGGATCGCGGCGAAGTTGGTGACCGGCATGATCCCCGGCAGGATCGGGGCGGTAATCCCGGCGGCCAGCACCTTGTCGATGAACCGGAAATAGGCGTCGGTCGAATAGAAGAACTGGGTGATCGCGCGGTCCGCCCCGGCATCGAGCTTGCGCTTGAGGTTGTCGAGGTCAGCCTCGGCGCTCTGCGCTTCGGGATGCACTTCGGGATAGGCCGCGACCGAGATTTCGAAGGGGTGGCGCGCTTTCAATCCGGCCACCAGATCGGCGGCGCTGGCGTACCCATCGGGATGCGGCACGAACTTGCCCCCGGTTTCGGGCGGCGGATCGCCGCGCAGGGCGACCACGTGGCGCACGCCCGCTTCCCAGTACCGGTCGGCGACTTCGGCAATCTCGTCCTTGCTGGCGGCGACGCAGGTCAGGTGCGCGGCGGGGGGCAGATTGGTTTCATTCGCGATCCGGGCCACCGTCGCATGGGTGCGCTCGCGGGTGGAACCGCCTGCGCCATAGGTGACCGAGACGAAGCTGGGTGCCAGCGGGGCGAGTTCGACCACTGCGTCCCACAGCTGCTGCTCCATCTTTTCCGTCTTGGGCGGAAAGAATTCGAACGACACCCGAAAGTCGCCGGGGATGGTGACGAACAGCGGACGGTCTTCAACCCCGCGCAAAGTGGTGGCGGGGCTCATGGACGGGATTCCTGTGTGGCGGCGGCTTTGACTGCCGGAATGGGAGAGGCAGACCGGATGGCGGTCCAGATCTTCACGGTCAGCGGCTTGCCCGGCAGCGCCACCGGCGGCGCCCCAGTAAACCCGGCGTTGGACAGCAGCGCGAGCATCTGCTCGTCCGAAAAACCCAGACGGGCGTGGGCGTGCTGGGTGCGCAAGTCCTCACGGTCATGCGCGGCGAAATCGACCACCGCGATCCGTCCACCCGCGCGGGTGACGCGGGCGGCCTCGGCCAGTACTTGCTCCGGAGCCTGCGCATAGTGGAGCACCTGATGGAACAGCAGCGTGTCGAAACTGCCGGCATCGAACGGCAGCGCGGTGAAATCGCCCTGCACCAGTTCGACCTGATCGGCCGGCAGGTTCTGCAAGCGGGCGCGGGCGATGCGCAGCATTTCCGGGCTTTTATCCAGCGCGGTGACGTGGCTGGCGCGCGGGGCGAACAATTCGGCCATGCGGCCCGTACCGGTGCCGACGTCGAGCAGCGCGCCCAGCGACTGTCCACCCAGCGCCTCGGCCAGCGCCGCCTCGACCGGGCCGTCCGGGGTGTGCAGCACCCGCAGCGTATCCCATTCGGCAGCATGACGGGCGAAGTAGGTTTCGGCGCTTTCCTCACGCGCGGCACGAATCGCGGCCAGGTGGCGGCGGTCTTCGCCGCAGCGGGCGGCAAAGGCGGCGTCATCGCGCTCCGCCACGGCCAGCAGTTTTGCTGCTGCGGCCCCCAGCGGCGGCGCGCGGGTTTCGCCAATCGCGCTGCGCAGGAATACCCAGCTGCCTTCCTTGCGGCGTTCGGCAAGGCCTGCGTCGCACAGGATGCGGACATGGCGCGAGACGCGCGGCTGGCTTTGCCCCAGCACCTGGGCCAGTTCGCCCACCGCCAGCTCCATGTGCGCCAGCAGCCGCATGATCCGCAGCCGGGTAGGGTCCGCCAGCGCGCGCAAGGTCGGGTCGATCTTCATGGCGGCGGCATATAAAGAAATCTTTATATGAATACAACCCGCGTCAGGGCGTGTTGTTGGCCGGGGCGCGAAAGGCGGTTGGCAGCCCCCGCCCGCTCGGCTAGAAATGACCGCAAGACGGCGGAATTCCGCCCCTTCGGACCGCAAACAGGTAAGGTTAAGCCCATGAAGAAATTCACGATTGCCGCTTTCTCCGCCGTCGCGGCGCTGGCCCTTTCGGCTTGCGGCAGCTCTGACAGCGCTTCGGAAGAAGCCCAGGCCGACAACGTTGAAATGCCCGCCGAAGAAGCGATGGGCGATGTCGAGGCGACCCCGGTGGCCGATGCCTCCGCCGCTGCGGATGCCGGTCCGGCGATGGAACCGGCGGCGGCTCCGGCTGAAGCGCCCAAGCCGTAACCATCCGATTTGACGCTTGTGGCGGGCGGCCTTCCCGGCGGGGAAGCGCCGCCCGCTTTTGTTTCGCGGCGGCGCTGGTATGATGGCGCCATGCGCGCCCTGCCAATCCTGATCGCCCTGCTTTGCCTGTCCGCCTGCGGCAAACAGGACAACGCCCCCGGCCCCGGCGGGGTCAGCGTGGGCGAGGCGAAGGCGCTGGATGAAGCGGCGGAAATGCTGGAAGGGCAGCGCGTGCCCGTCACTCCGCCGCCAACGCAACCCGCGCCCGCAAAGCAACCCTGATCAGTCGAACTTCACCCGTCCGCGCCCGGCCTTGACGACGGAGCGTTTGACCTTGCCTTCCACCCGGCGCTGCTGGGATGCCTTGGTCGGTTTGGTCGGGCGGCGTTTCTTGGGGACGATGGTAGCCTCGCGGATCAGCGCCAGCAGCCGGTCGCGCACGTCCTGCCGGTTGATCAACTGGGATCGTGCGCCTTCGCTCCGCAGGATCAGCACCCCGTCGCGGGTCAGCCGCGATCCGGCCAGCTCGGCCAGCCGCAGCTTGACCGCTTCGGGCAGGTTGGGCGAGTTCGTAACGTCGAAGCGCAACATCACCGCGCTGTCAGTGGTGTTGACGTGCTGCCCGCCTGGCCCCGACGCGCGGGCATAGCTTTCGATCAGCTCGTCGCTGTCGATGGCGATGTGGCGGGTGACGGGGATCAGCACCATGGGCGGAGCCTAGCCGATTTCAGGCCTCGGCAGAACTGTCCATCGGCTCAGCTGGCGCTTAATCGCTAAAGCCCAGCGCGGCGAAATCGGCGGGGAGCGGCGCGGCAGCGCGGATCGGGTTCTTGCCTTCGCGGTGCAGCACCAGCCCGGCGGCGTGGAGCATCGTGCGCTTGGCACCCGGCACAGTGCCAGCGCCATAGATCGGATCGCCCAGCAGCGGCAGGCCCAGGCCCGATGCGGCGTGGACGCGGATCTGGTGCGTGCGGCCGGTTTCGGGGCGGAACTCGACCAGGGTCAGGCCATTGTGGACCGCCAGCTTGCGCCAGTGGGTGACGGCGGGCTTGCCTGCTTTGGCCGGGATCATCCGCCAGCCATCGGCGGCGGAGCTGATCTTTTTCAGCGCCAGTTCGATCGTGCCTTCATCGCCTGCGACTTCCCCGGCGACGATCCCAAGGTAGCGCTTTTCGACCTGCTTTTCCTCAAACGCGGCGGAAAACCGCTTCAGCACCTTGGGGTTGCGGGCCATCAGCAGGCAACCGGAGGTATCCCGGTCCAGCCGGTGGACCGGCGCGGGGGAGCGCTGGAAGCCCAGCCGGAGCTGTTCCACGTGATCCTCGATGCACGGCCCCCCGGCGCGCGGGCGGTCGAGCGGCAAGCCGCCGGGCTTGTCGATGACCAGCGCTTCGCCGTCTTCGAACAGGATGGTGAATTGCATATCAGGTAAGGGCCTTGGCTATGCGCCGCAGCGCTTCTTCAAGCCGCGCGTCGTCCGCGGCAAAACTGATCCGGAAACCCGCACTGCCGCCAAAGGCAGAGGCGGCAACCACCGCCACGCCGTGTTCCAGCAAGTGCAGGCACAGCGCCTCGTCATCGCCGAACCGCGCCATCAAGGGTCCGGCATCGACCATGCAATAGAACGCCCCGTCGGGCACCGGGGTGTAAAGACCGGGAATGGCATTGAGCGCGGCCACGCACATGTCGCGCCGCGCACGGAACTTCTCGCGCCAGTCGATCAGAAAGTCCTGCGGGCCTTCGAATGCCGCGACCGCAGCGGCCTGGCTGATTGAGGCCGCATTGCCCGACGAATGTGATTGCAGCCGCGCCATCGCGGAAATCAACCAGAGCGGCCCGGCAGATACGCCGATGCGAAAGCCCGTCATCGCGTGGCTTTTGGATACGCCCGAAACGGTCAGCACGCGCTCAGCCAGGTCCGGGCATTCCACCGCCAGCGTGGCGTGGCTGCCGGGGTTGTAGCGCAGCGGGGCATAGATATCGTCGCTCATCACCAGCACGTGCGGGTGGCGGCGCAGCACTTCGCCCAGTGCGCGCAGTTCGTCCGCCGGATAGGTCGCGCCAGTGGGATTGCCGGGGCTGTTGAGCAGCAGCCAGCGCGTTTTGGGCGTGATCGCGGCATCCAGTTGGGCGGCGGTGATGCGAAAGCCCCCGGCGGCGTCGGTCGGCATGGCCACCACGTCCGCCCCGGCGAAGCGGACGATTTCGGGATAGCTGACCCACCACGGCGCGGGGATCAGCACTTCGTCGCCCGCATTCAGCGTGGCCAGCAGCGCGTGAAAGATCGCCTGTTTGCCCCCGGCGCTGACGATGACTTGGGCGGGCGGCACGGTAATGCCCAGATCGCGCTGGAAATGCAGTGCGGCAGCTTCGCGCAGGCGCTGGGTGCCGGGCACGGCGGTGTATTTGGTGTCGCCCGCATCGAGCGCGGCCTTGGCGGCGGCGATGACGTGCGGCGGCGTGGCGAAGTCCGGCTCGCCGACGGACAGCGAGATGATGTCACGCCCCGCCGCGCGCAGTTCCATCGCGCGGTCGGTCATGGCGGTGGTGCGCGATGCAGCGACGCGGGCCAAAGCTTCGGAAATCATGCCAGCAGCTCCGCCGGCATCAGCCCGCGCAAGGCGTTGCCGATCAGGAAGCCATTGGCCAGATCGTCCAGCGTCAGGTCGGCTTCTACGGCCCGGCCCGCCTCGATCAGGGATCGGCGCAGCACCCCCGGCAACAGCCCCAGCCCGGCGGGCGGGGTCAGCAGCTGGCCGCCGCGCTCGACGAACAGGTTGGTGAAGCACCCCTCGGTCAGCAGGCCGTCGTCGCGCAGGAACAGCGCCTCGTGCGCGCCTGCCGCGTGGGCGGCTTTCAGGCCCGTATCGTAAAAGCCCCGGTCGCTGCTCTTGTGGCGCAGCCGCCAGTCGCCGGTGTCGATCGGCAGGCGCATCACCGCGCATTGGGCGGGGCCGGTGAAAGCTGCGGGCAATTCGCCCAGTTCCAGCGTATAGGCCCCGCTGCGCGCGGTTACGAGCCGGACCTTGGCGGGGGCATCCGCCTCAAAACACAGCGCCTGAATGGCGTTGCGCACGGCGTGGCGGTCAAACGCAAAGCCCAGTTCGTCCGCGCTCGCCTTGATCCGCTCCAGATGCAGTTCGAGCAGCGGAATGCCGTCTTCGGGGGTGAAGCGCATCGTCTCGATCAGATCGCATCCGGCGGCGTAGAGACGCACGAAACCCCCTTTGACCAGACACTCGCGCCATTCGGGCAGTGCCTCACTATCCGCGACGATGGCCGAGCCAACCCCCAGCACCGCCTTGCCGCGCCCGTTCTCGCCCGGCGTCAGCCGCAAGGTGCGGATTGCCACATTGAACGCGGCATCGCCAGCGGCATCGATCCGGCCAATCGCCCCGCAATAAGGGCCGCGCGCATCGCGTTCGACCGCGTTGATCAGTTCCATCGCCCGGATCTTGGGCGCGCCGGTGATCGAACCGCACGGGAACAGCGCGCGCAGCAGGTCTGCCGCGCCGCGCCCCGGCTGCAACCGCGCCCGCACGGTGGTGACCATCTGGTGGACCGTGGGATAGCTTTCGACCGCAAAGGGCCGGTCCACCTTGACGCTGCCCGCCTCGGCCACGCGAGACAAGTCGTTGCGCATCAGGTCGACGATCATCAGGTTCTCGGCCCGGTCCTTGACCGAGGAGGAGAGCTCCTGCGCCAGCCGCGCGTCTTCCGCGCCGTCGCGGCCGCGCGGGCGCGTGCCCTTCATCGGTTTGACCAGCGCCGCCCCGTCGCGCGTGGCAAAGAACAGCTCTGGCGAGAGGCTGAGCAGCCAGTGCGTGCCATCGAA
This sequence comes from Novosphingobium sp., assembly GCA_041909515.1. GTDB lineage: Bacteria > Pseudomonadota > Alphaproteobacteria > Sphingomonadales > Sphingomonadaceae > Novosphingobium. The sequence continues at coordinate 100,749 of JAYRDH010000003.1, forward strand.
CACGATCCCGCCATAACCCGCGCCCGCAGCGGGCCGGATCGCGGCATAGAGCGCCAGCGGATCGCCCCGGAAGGACCCCGCGAGCGGAAAGGTCAGGTTGGCCTGATAAATGTCCCCCGCCGCAATCGCGTCCTGCATCGCGCCGAACATCCGGGCATAGCCGCCGGGCGAGACTTGCGGCTCGACCGGGCCGATCTGGGCAAGCCCCGGCTCGGCATGGGCGGCCAGCCAGTCCGGCACGGCATCGGCGGCGATGGCCTCGAAGCCGTCGAACGCGCCGAACCACACCAGCGGCCCCGCCGCTCCGACCCGCGCTGCGGCGAGCGGGGCCAGGCGCGGTTCCAGCGCAAGGCCCGCTTCATAGGCCATGTATCCGGCCAGTTCGAAGCCTTGCGCACGCAGTTCCTCGATCCGGGCGAGCGCCGGGGCGACGTCTTCCACGCGCCGCGCGACCACCACTTCGCGGGGTGCGCGATAGAGCCGGGCGTCGCTCGCGCCGCTGGGGCGGGCGTCGTCTAACAGGATGAACGGTTCAGCCATTTGAGCGCGCTTCTAGCGAGGGATTGCCCGCCATGCAAAAAGCCACTCGCACAAGTGCAAGGTCAGCCTTATTCCCTGCGATCAGAGTCGCTTGGAGTTGCACATGACAGATATCTACCTCGGCCTTGCCGCCAACGGAGAGCGGCAGCACCTGCTGCTCAGCCGGGCCAACCGCCACGGGCTGATCGCGGGGGCCACCGGCACGGGCAAGACCGTGACCCTGCAAGGCATCGCCGAACAGTTTTCGGCCGCCGGGGTGCCGGTGTTCCTGGCCGACGTGAAAGGCGACCTGGCCGGGATCACGATGGCCGGCAGCAAGGACTTCAAGCACGCCGACAAGCTGGAATCCCGCGCCGCCGAACTGGGCATCACCGATTACGCCTATCGCGACAATCCGGCGGTGTTCTGGGACCTCTACGGCAAGCAGGGCCACCCGATCCGCACCACGATTTCCGAAATGGGGCCGCTGCTGCTGGCGCGGCTGCTGGGGCTGAACGAGACGCAGGAAGGCGTGCTGACGATTGCCTTCAAGTGGGCCGACGACAACGGGCTGCTGCTGCTCGATCTGGAAGACTTGCAGCAAGTCCTGATCGCCTGCGCCGAACGCGCCAGTGAACTGGCCACGCAATATGGCAATATCTCCAAGGCCAGCGTCGGTGCGATCCAGCGCCAGCTGCTCGCCTTCGAAAGCCAGGGCGCGGCCAATTTCTTTGGCGAACCGGCGTTCGAAATCAATGATTTCATCCGCTGCGATGAAACCGGCAAGGGCGTGATCAACGTGCTCGCCGCTGACACGCTGATGCAAAGCCCCAAGCTTTACGCCACGTTCCTGCTGTGGCTGCTGTCCGAATTGTTCGAGGCGCTGCCCGAAGTTGGCGACGTCGAAAAGCCCAAGCTGGTGTTCTTCTTTGATGAAGCCCATCTGCTGTTCGACGATGCCCCCAAGGCGCTGTTCGACAAGGTGGAACAGGTGGTGCGCCTGATCCGGTCCAAGGGCGTGGGCGTGTTCTTTGTGACGCAAAACCCGATCGACATTCCCGAAAAGATCGCGGGCCAACTGGGCAATCGGGTGCAGCACGCGCTGCGCGCGTTCACCCCGCGTGACCAGAAGGCGATCCGCGCGGCGGCGGAAACCTTCCGGATCAACCCGGAACTGGACGTCGAGGCGGTGATTACCGAGCTGCGCGTGGGCGAAGCGCTGGTGTCCACCCTGGACGAGGAAGGCGCGCCCGGCATTGTCCAGCGCACGCTGATCGCGCCGCCGCGTTCGCGGCTGGGGCCAGTGACGCCCAAGGAGCGCGCAATCATCCAGTCGATCAGTCCGTTCGATGGCAAGTACGACACCGCAGTCGACCGCGAATCCGCTGCCGAAGTGCTGGCGCAGAAATCCGCCGATGCCGCCGCCGCCGCGCAAGTGGTGGAGGAGCAGGGCGAGGAAACCCAGCGCGCCCAGCCGCGCCAGTCGCCCAGCCTGTGGAAAAAGGCCGGCAAGGCCGCGTTCGGGGCTGCGGCGGCCTCTGCCGGAACGATGGTCGCCCGCAAGATGAGCGGCCGCAAGACCAGCGGATCGCCGCTTGCCTCAGCCGCCAGCGCGGCGGCCGGCAGCCCGGCCACGGCCCTTGGCGGGCAGTTGCTGGGCCGGTTTGCGCGGGGGCTGCTGGGCGGGCTGCTGCGCTAACCCACTTGCGTCAGGCTGAGCAGGTTGCCGTCGGGATCGGGAAACCACGCCACGTGCGCGCCGCCGTCGGGGGAGCTCCACACCCCGTCGGCGTCCTGCCCGAACCCGTCATAGATCCGGAAGGTCACGCCCTTTTCCGTCAGCGCGCGCACCGCGCTGCGAATATCGGCCACGTGCCAGCCGACCACCGTGTGCCCCGATCCGACATGGCCCGCCGTGTCGGTCAGGCGCAGCGGGGTGCGGTTGCCCAGGTCGAACGTCACGGCATGGCCATCCTCGCCCATCAGGCGCAGGCCCAGGACATCGGCATAGAACGGCTTGGACTTCGCCCGGTCGGCGGTCAGCACGAAGACGACGGGTTGCGCGGCGGCGGGCAGGGACATGGCAAGTTGATCCGGGGATTGTTGAAGTAACCCGCGCTTACCATCTTTCGTATCAATCGACACCACCGTGACATGCGTGTAAGGCACTTAGGATGAGTTCAAACCCGGCAACGCCGCTGCTCGACACTGTCGACACCCCGGAAGACCTGCGCAAGCTTGCCTCTGGCCAGCTCCGCCAACTGGCGGACGAATTGCGCACCGAGATGATTTCCGCCGTCGGGCAGACGGGCGGGCATCTGGGTTCGGGCCTGGGGGTGGTCGAACTGACCGTGGCGCTCCACTATGTGTTCAACACGCCGGCTGACCGGCTGGTGTGGGACGTGGGGCATCAGGCCTATCCGCACAAGATCATCACCGGGCGGCGGGACCGGATCCGCACCTTGCGGCAGGCCGGGGGGCTGTCCGGCTTCACCAAGCGCAGCGAGAGCGAATACGATCCGTTCGGGACGGCGCATTCCTCCACCTCGATCTCCGCCGCGCTGGGCTTTGCCATTGCCAACAAGCTGGCCGGTACGCCGGGCAAGGGCATCGCCGTGATCGGCGACGGCGCGATGAGCGCGGGCATGGCGTATGAGGCGATGAACAACGCCGAGGCGGCGGGCAACCGGCTGGTCGTGATCCTCAACGACAACGACATGTCGATTGCGCCCCCGGTGGGTGGTCTGTCGGCCTATCTGGCGCGGCTGGTGTCGTCACGGCCCTTTCTGGAACTGCGCGAACTGGCCAAGCGCCTGTCGCGCAAGCTGCCCGAACCGCTGCACCGCGCCGCCAAGAAAACCGACGAATTCGCGCGCGGCATGGCGATGGGCGGCACCCTGTTCGAGGAACTGGGGTTCTACTACGTCGGCCCGATTGACGGCCATAACCTCGATCAGCTGATCCCGGTGCTGGAAAACGTCCGCGATGCCGCCGAAGGGCCGTGCCTGATCCATGTCGTGACGCAGAAGGGCAAGGGCTATGTCCCGGCCGAACAGGCGGCGGACAAGTATCACGGCGTCCAGAAGTTCGACGTCGTCACCGGCCAGCAGGTCAAGGCGGCGGCCAGTGCCCCGGCCTATCAGAACGTATTCGGTGAGACCCTGGCCAAGCTGGCGGACACCGATCCCACGATCTGCGCGATCACGGCCGCGATGCCGTCCGGCACCGGGGTGGACAAGTTCGCCAAGGCGCACCCGGACCGCAGCTTTGACGTCGGCATTGCCGAACAGCACGCGGTGACTTTCGCCGCTGGCCTTGCCGCGCAGGGAATGCGGCCGTTCTGCGCGATCTATTCCACCTTCCTGCAGCGCGCGTTCGATCAGGTCGTGCATGACGTGGCGATCCAGAACCTGCCGGTGCGCTTTGCGATTGACCGGGCCGGGCTGGTCGGCGCGGACGGCGCGACCCATGCGGGCAGCTTTGACATTACCTATCTCGCCACCCTGCCCAATCTGGTGGTGATGGCGGCGGCGGACGAGGCGGAACTGGTCCACATGACCTATACCGCCGCGCTCCATGACAGCGGCCCGATTGCCTTCCGCTATCCGCGCGGCAACGGTGTGGGCGTGCCCCTGCCAGAGGTTCCGCAGCAGCTGGAAATCGGCAAGGGCCGGATCGTGCGCGAAGGCACCAAGGTCGCGCTGCTCTCGCTCGGCACGCGCCTCGCCGAAGCGCTGAAAGCTGCCGACACGCTGGAGGCCAAGGGCCTGTCGACCACGGTGGCCGACCTGCGCTTTGCCAAGCCGCTCGACACCGACCTGATCCGCCGCCTGATGACCACGCACGATGTGGTGGTGACGGTGGAGGAAGGCTCCATCGGCGGGCTGGGCGCACACGTGCTGACCATGGCCAGCGACGAAGGGCTGACCGATGCAGGCCTGAAAATCCGCACCCTGCGCCTGCCCGACGTGTTCCAGGACCACGATTCGCCCGACAAGCAATATGACGCGGCGGGCCTCAACGCTCCGCAGATCGTCGAGTGCGTGCTGAAGGCGCTGCGCCATAACTCGGCGGGGGTTGAGGAAGCGCGGGCCTGATATGACGGATAGCGCGGCCACTCCGTTCGAGGCGCGCTATTCGATCCCCAAGCTGCTGGGGTGGGCACTGCTGGCCGCGCCGCTGGCCGCCTTTTCGGCTGTCATGGTAACGCAGGGGCTGGCGGGTGGCGGCATCCTGACCGCGATCCTTGGCGCGCTGGGCCTGCTGTTCTTCGGCGGCGCGATGGCAGCCTTCCTGCGCTGCATCTTCGACCGCCGGGTGCAATTGCGGATCGACGGCGACGGGCTGCTCCTGCGCGCGCATTCGGCCAAAGTCATTCCGCTGCGCTCGATCAAGCGGGCCGGAACCGACCAGGGCCTGATCCGGCTGTCGTTGTACAAGCCGTCAAAGTTTCCGATCGAAGGCAAGTTGCGCCGCCTGATCTACCGGATCAACGGCTCCGCCGCGAAAGGGTTCTTCGGCGATGCCTGGATCTGGACCGCGCATCTCAATTGTTCGAAGCAACAGGTGTTCAGCGCGATCAACGCGCACATCGTGCCGACTGCCTTTGAACGCGATCTGGCCGCGCGGATTGCAGCGGCGGACGCGGCCCAGCCAGACGGCTAAGCCAGCGCAGCCTGACCCCTGGATCATCCGATCCAGCGCCACAATCCCGCCGGGACATAGGCCAGCCAGACATGCGCCCAGCTGCCCAGCAGCCACAGCACAATCCCGCCGATCCATGGCACCGCGCCCGCCTTGGCCAGTCCGCCCAGACGCGGCCAGAAGCTGGTGCGGGCTTCCCAGCCTCGCCAGGCGGCGCCCATCGCCGCTTCCTTCTTGCGGTCCTGCATGTGCGATCCGACCAGCGCGAGCACGCCCATCGCCAGCGCCAGCACGATCACGCGCGGGGTGGGGGATACCAGCACATGGGCGACGCTCCACAGCGCGATGGCCCACATCATCGGGTGGCGGGTGACGTGGAACACTCCGTGCGGTGCCTTCTCCGCCAGCGCTGCCGCGCGCGGATCGGGCAGGGCCGGGTTGCCAAAGAATGATCCGGTCAGCAGCACGCTGCTGAGCAGCATCAGCGCGGTGGCGAGGCCCCACACCACATTGCCAGTACCATCCCACAGCGGCCCGGCATCGGGTGTCACCGCGCGAAACGCCATGGCCATCCACGCGAACGTGCCCAACGCGACGAGAGAATAGATCGCCTGAAAGCCCTTGTCCCCCACGGCCCGCACGACCGCGCCGCGCAAGGGGTGGGACAAGGCAAAGTGGGTTCCGACGAAAGCGACCGCCGCGGCGATCAGGTTGGCAAGCGCTTCATTCATGTCGGAACCCTCCCGTTCAGTTCATGCTTACCAGTCGTAGGCTTTGGGCAATGCGCCCTCGGTTGGCGTCAGATAGCGGTCGCGCAGGCGCGTCTGGCGGTTGGTCAGGGGTTGTTCGACCCCGTCGATGAACACCTGTGTCACGCCGGAACCCGCTTCAAGCGGGTCGCCGTCCCAGATCACGACGTCCCCGGCGCGGCCCGGTTTCAGGCTCCCGAACTTGTCGCCTTGCCCGATGATGTCCGCCGGAACCGAACTGATCGCGGCAAAGGCCTTGTCCCAGGACAGCCCGGTCGCGCCCGGCACTTTGGTCAGGCCCACCAGATTGCCCGCATATTGCGGGGCATGGCGCGGCTGGTCAAAGAACGCGCCCAGCGCGACCTTGACGCCCGCCGCCGCCATCCGCCCGATGTTCGACTGGGTTGCCCCCAGCTGCTCGAACGAGGCGGGCAGGTCGTTGAGCGGGGTGGCCAGCACCGGCACGCCCGACGCGGCGAGTTCCCGTGCCGCCATCCAGCCTTCTGACGCGCCGACGATCACCAGCCTCAGTGCCGGGAAATCGGTCTTCAGCGCCAGCGCGATGCGAATGTCCGCTGCCCGCTCAGCCCGGACGTACAGCGGCTGGCGACCGCTGACGACCGGGATCAGCGCCGCAGCGTCAAACCGGGTCAGCAGCGCATCGCCCGGCCGTTCCGGCGCGGCATCGGCCAGACGCGGATCGGCGCCCGTGCCGCCGCCCCGCCGGGCCAGTTCGCGCGCTTCGATCAGGGCATTGCGCAGCACGGCGTGGACCGCCGCACGGCTGCCCCCGGCGCGGCGCGCGCCGGTTTCGCCCAGATCGACATACTGGAAGGCGCGCGGCTGGGTGACGGCCTGATTGTCCGCGCCCAGATCGATGATCGCACCCTGACCGCCAAAGATCGCGCCGGTATCCAGCGGTGCCACGGCAGCGCGAGTCACCCCGGCGGCGCGGCTGATTGCAATCGGCTGGGCCACCGGGTTGATCGCGGGGGCGATGTCCAGCGCGGCGCTGAACGGGGCCTTGCCCGCTTCGCCGTCGTTGCTTTCATCGACCGCCTCGACATCGACCAGTCCCAGATCGGTCACCGCGACCACGAGGCCGGGGGTTACCCATTTGCCGCCGGCATCGATGGTCCGTACGCCCGCAGGCACGGCCACGCCCGCGCCAGCGGCCACGACCTTGCCGCCGCGCACCACCACGGTGCCGCCGGGGATCGGGGCCGACCCATCGCCGATCACGACAGTGGCGTTGGTGATCGCCATGTCCTGCGCCAGCGCGGGTGCGGCGACCGAGGTGAGCAGCGCGGCCAGTAGGGCGGCAGGCGCGAGAGTCAGCTTGCGGGCGCTCATTTCACGTCTCCTTCACCGGGCTGGCCCAGCTCGAAATCGGTCACCGGACGGTGCTTGGGATTGCCCGAATCGAACAGCAGTGCGCCATCGACCCAGACCTTTTCGGGGCGCGAGTAATTGGACAGCGGGTTGCCGTTCCACAGCACCACGTCCGCTGCCTTGCCCGCGTCCAGGCTGCCGGTCAGCTTGTCGATCCCCACGGCCTTGGCCGGGTTCAGCGTCAGCCAGCGCACCACTTCGGCATCGGAAATGTCGACCCCGGCGCGGCGGGCATCGCCCTGCGCCTTGGCGGCTTCCTGATTGAGCCGCTGGATGCCGTTTTCATCGTCCGAATGGATCACCACGCAGGCTCCTGCCTTGTAGAGCAGGCCGGCGTTTTCGGGGATCGCGTCATAGGCTTCCATCTTGAAGCCCCACCAGTCCGCCCAGACCGCGCTGCACGTGTCGTTTGCCTTCAGCAGATCGCCGATCTTGTAGGCTTCGACCGCGTGGTGGAACGTGGTGACCTTGTAGCCGAACTCCTTCGCCATATCGAGGACGAGGGCCATTTCATCGGCGCGGTAGCAATGGTTCTGGATCAGGATTTCGCCCTCCAGCACCCCGGCCAGCGTTTCCATCGCCAGGTCGCGGCTCTCCAACTTGCCCTCGTCACGCTTGCGGCGATAATCCTGCGCCTTCAGCCAGGTCGCGCGGTTATAGGCAAAGTTGCCCATCCGGGTGGATGGCGCGCGGCCCTTGCCGCCATAGACGCGCTTGGGGTTTTCGCCGCAGGCCATCTTCAGCGTGTAGGGCGCCGCCGGGAACTTCATCCCCTGCACCGTGCGTGCGGGCACGTTCTTCAGCGTTACGCCGCGCCCGCCCATCAGGTTGGCGCTGCCCGGCAGCACATGCAGCGCGGTGATCCCGCCATTGGCCATGGCGCGGGTAAAGCCGGGGTCCTGCGGCCAGACGCTGTGTTCGGCCCAGACTTCGGGCGTGGTCGGCGCGGTGGCTTCGTTGCCGTCGGAATGAGCCTGCACGCTGGGGGTGGGGTAATCGCCCAGGTGGCTGTGCGCGTCGATGATGCCCGGCGTCACGAATTTGCCGGTGGCGTCGATCCGCTGGAAGCCGTCGGGGATCGCCAGATCCGCGCTGCCCAGCGCGACCAGCTTGCCATCGCGGAACAGCAGCGTGCCGCGCTCGATGCGCCCGCCCTTGCCGTCGAACACGGTGGCACCGACCAGTGCGGTCGCCGCGCCGGGATATGGCCGATAGCTGGACGGATAGGGGTCTTTGTTGAACTCGCGCGCGGCCTTGGCGGCTGCGCTCGGTTCCTTCTTGTCCTTGTCCTTGGCGATACCGGGAACGGTGCCGCCAAAGGCCAGGGCGCAGGCTGCCGCTGTCAGCAGCGGACGATGCAACTTCTTCATCATGACTTACTCCGCCTTCGGTTCCGGCCGGTCTTCCAGCGTGTCGAGGTGCATCCAGCGCTTCACCACCGGGGAAATCAGCAGCACCGCAACAGCCGCGCCGATCGAGATCCAGCCGAACATTTCATAGATTTCCAGCAGCTTTTCCTTGCTCATTTCGCCGCCATGCCCGCCGGTGGCTTCACCGATCTTGCCCGCGACGAAGTTGCCGACCGCCGTCATGTAGAACCACGCCCCCATGATCAGCGAGGCGAGGTAGCTGGGGGCCAGCCGGTTCATGGCCGAAAGGCCAACCGGGGACAGACACAGCTCGCCCGTGGTGGCCAGCAGGTAGTACAAGAACACGAACAGCACTGGCGTCATCGCGGCAATGCCAAAGGCCTGCGCGCCCCAGACCAGCACCAGATTGGCGAGGCCCATCTGCGCCAGCGCCAGGCCGAACTTGGCCGGGGCCGACGGTTCCATCCCGCGCTTGCCCAGCCACTGCCACAGGCCCGCGAACAGCGGGGCCAGAATGATAATGTAGATCGGGTTGATCGACTGGAACAGCGAGGCCGGGGTCGCCCCGCGATCGACATAGCGGTCGGTAAACAGGCTCATCGAGCCGCCGGCCTGTTCGAACAGGCCCCAGAACAGCGGGTTGAGGCTGATCAGGAACAGCACGGCGAACATCCGCTCACGCGGTTCCTTGTCGAGCTTGAAGGTTTCAAACAGCACGTAGCCCAGCAGGCCGACACCCGACACCACCAGCAGGCTCTGGATCACCGACTGGTACTGGACCAGCGCCCAGCATACGGCAACCGCAGCCACGCCGATGCCATAGAGCGTCATTTCGCGCGACTTGCTCAGCGGGGCCGGAGCCTCGCCCGCGCCGTTCAGCGCGCTCTTGCCCAGGACGAACACGACAAGCCCCAGCAACATGCCGATGCCGGCCAGGCCAAAGCCATAGCCCCAGCCAATCGTCTCGCCGAGGTAGCCAACGAGGATCGTGCCGATCGCCGCGCCGACGTTGATGCCCATGTAGAACACGGTGTAGGCCCCGTCGCGGCGCACGTCGGTCAGCTTGTAGAGCTGGCCGACCATCACCGAGATATTGGCCTTCAGGAAGCCTGAGCCGACGATGATGAAGGCCAGCGCGCCCCAGAACACGTTGATGGCCGGATCAGCCTGTTTGACCAGCGGGTCGGTGACGCCGTGCATCCCCTCAACCGCCATCAGGCTGTGGCCGATCGCCAGCAGCAGGCCGCCGAACAGCACCGCCTTGCGCTGCCCCAGGTAACGGTCGGCCAGATAGCCGCCCAGCACCGGCGTGATGTAGACCAGGCTGGTGTAAGCGCCATAGATCAGGTTGGCACTGCCGTCGCTGAACAGCCAGTGCTTGGTCAGGTAAAAAATCAGCAGTGCACGCATGCCGTAATAGGAAAAGCGTTCCCACATTTCGGCAAAGAACAGCATGTACAGGCCTTTGGGGTGGCCCGCGAATTCCGGTTCCTTCTGGATCGCGATCTTTGCCCCGATGGCCAGAAACACGCCGAGGACGACGACCGCGATGCTCGCGATCCAGTCACCCTCGTTCCACAGCGCCATGTCTTTCATCTAAATCCCCGTTATCATTGGTGCGTCACGCATCGCCTGGCGGCGCGCCGAAGTGGGGGGAGATTAGCGGGGTTTGCGCGGGATTGAAGCAGAATATTGCGCATTTGTGAAACAGGATGATTCGCGCAAAGCGGGCAGTTTTGCGGGGGTTCCGGCTGTTCCGGCTTGCGTGATGCGCTGTATTATGGCACTGAGTCACTATGCCCAGCACCAGCAAGCCCGTCTATTTAAAATTGCGTGACCTGATTGCCGCGTCGATCATTGAAGGGACTTACCCGGAGGGCGCGATGCTGCCCTCGGTGCGCGCCTTCGCGGCGGAGCAGGGGGCCAATCCGCTGACCGTTGCCAAGGCTTATCAGCAGTTCCAGCTGGATGGCCTGGTCGAGGTTCAGCGCGGGGTCGGCATGTTTGTCGCGCGCGGCGCGGCAGATCGGCTGCGGCGTTCGGAACGCGATGTTTTCCTGGCGGTTGAATGGCCTGCGATCCGCCAGCGGATGGATCGCCTTGGGATCGCGCCGGCAGATCTTCTGGCAGAAGGTTAATACCAGCTTAGTCCAATTAACTTTATCCGTTGCGCCGCCTTGCCGGTTTTGGCACTACCGAACCGTGCAGTGCCGCTTGTACCGGGTCGAAAGCTGTGCCGCGCTTTTTTCCAATCGGGGCCGGGTTGCATCAGCAACCCGCGGAAAGGCGTGATAATGATCAGGTCCGAATTGTTACAGGTGCTTGCGCGGGAAAATCCTGAGCTTCGCGCCGAAGAGATCGAAAAGGTGGTAAACGTCTTTTTCGATGAAATTGCCGAGCGCCTGGCGCGTGGCGGCCGGGTAGAGCTGCGCGGCTTCGGGGCATTTTCAACGCGTGAGCGCGAAGCGCGCAAAGGGCGCAATCCCCGCACGGGCGACAGTGTCGACGTGCCGGGCAAGAAAGTGCCTTATTTCAAGCCGGGCAAGGAAATGCGGGCGAAACTGAACGCGGATTGAGCCGCGCGAGAGAAGCGCAACGTTCATTTCTGATGGCTGGCTCGCCGCCTGGCGGGCCAGGTCATTGTCTTATTGCCAAGCGGCTGGACAACGTCGCAATCGATCTGCCACAGGCAAGGCCTGCACCGTGCGGACGTGGCGGAATGGTAGACGCAGGGGACTTAAAATCCCTTGATCCTTGATCGTGTGGGTTCGAGTCCCACCGTCCGCACCATCGGATTTCAGCCGTTTTTCGGCAATTAGGCTGCGATGTCGGATGGCATCTCGTCTGGCGTGTGTCGTTCCGGTGAAATCATGGACGAAAAAGCGCCATCCAACTCGGCGACCGACTGGTCAATGTGTTCGTCCGTGAGCTGGGTGTAGCGAAGGGCCATCGCCAGCGTTTTATGCCCGCTGAACCGTCCATTGCCCTTTGCGAGAAGGCTTGGACTGAACAGACCAGGCCGTTGGTACCAAGTTCCAGAACCAGCGCCACCATCGCTCTTGCATGCAGAAGATCGCAACGCGGAGGTACTTACTTGAAAAAATCTACATGGGTACTAGGCTGTCGTGATTATAGTCGAGGCGTCGCTTTCAAATAATATCTCGATAATTTTTCCCTATATTACTCATAAAGAATGACATGAATGAGAGCGATCATATGCCAATTATGAGATCGCTCGTAAAACGCGCGCAACATCGCTTGCAAGATGTTGACCGATTGATGTCACCTTCATTCAAAGGCTGTGCGGCAATTGGGCTTGTCATGGGCATCGCGGCAATTGGATATGCTGATGCCGCTGGTCTTTTCGATGACGGCCTCACGCCGCAACAGATAGTGGATCGACAGCAGGGTAATACGCCATACGCCGGGTTTCGGCGTGCTCATGCAAAGGGAGTCTGTATTGAAGGCAAATTCCTGTCGAGCGGGGCGCTGGCCAGCTATTCGCGCTCACCCATGTTCATCGCAGGACAAGTCACACCATTTGCCGGTCGTTTCTCGATAGGCGGCAACAATCCCACCGCGCCCGATCTCAAGGCTGGTGTTCGCAGCCTTGCTCTTGATTTTCGATTGCCAAACGGTGAGCGCTGGCGAACTGCAATGAATACGCCGCCCGTCTTGGCTGTGCGCGACCCACAGGCATTCTTCGAGCAAATAGCGGCAGGCGCGCCCAATCCTGTCACGGGCAAGCCTGATGCAGCACGCCTTGCAGCGTTCGCTGCTGCACATCCTGAAGGCGAAAGCTTTCGGGCTTGGCAGATGTCCTACAAGCCAACTGAGAGCTTTGCGACTGAGCGCTATCATTCAATCAATGCCTTTTGGCTGATCGGAAATGATGGCGGGCGACAAGCAACGCGTTGGCAGGCTGAGCCACTGGATGGAGGGCGAGTTGAAGGTGGTAGCGGAGCTGACGCGCTGGGCGAGGAATTGTCGCGCAGGATTATCGCTCGACCCGTCCGCTTCGCGCTCAATTTTGTTTTGGCACTTCCCGGAGACCCCATCTCGGACCCAAGTCAACTTTGGCCTCAGGAGCGCCCCAAGATCACGGCGGGCACGCTTGAGATTTCACGTGTCACCGCGCAACACGGTGGATCTTGCGACGGAATAAACTTTGATCCGCTCATTCTACCGAGCGGCCTGGAACCATCCAAAGACCCGATCCTGCATGCACGCTCAGCCGCGTACGCTGTTTCGCTCAAGCGCCGGGCAGTCGAAGCGGCAATGAAGGAGCATCAATGACCCCGACTCGGTATCCGGTCAGTGCGCGCTTGGCTCATTGGGTTATGGCGGCGCTTATCCTCGCCATGATCGGGCTGGGCCTGATGATGGTTGATAGCCTTGCGGTATGGAGAACGGCAGGCCTGCGGCTGCACAAGTTCGGCGGTCTATTGGTTTTGACGCTCGCCACATTGCGATTGGCGCTTCGCTTCACATACAAGGCGCCTCCGCTTCCCGGCCACATTCCCGCGCTCCAGCAACGTATTGCTTCTGCAAGCCATGTCGCGCTCTATGCATTGATGTTTCTGGTGCCTGTTGCCGGACTGCTCATGCAGAATGCGGCCGGTGTCCCGATCATTTTGCTAGGGGAAGTCGTTATTCCAACAATCCTGTCTGAAGATCTGCCATTATATGGCGTTCTCCGCCTGACCCATGGTGCTTTCGCTTGGGCACTTCTGGGCTTGATAGCCCTCCATGTTGCCGCCGCGCTGCACCACGCCTGGGTGCGCCAGGATGGCTTACTGAAGCGGATGATGTAAAGCCATTTGAATAGCCCTGGATTTCTGGACGCGCTCCGCTTTCCATGGGCGGCGTTGAGATCAGGGCGACCTATACCAAGGCCAATCGGGAGGATCTTGCCGGGCCGTTGGAGCGGCGCCTTCCGCCTGGCCACGCTGTTCTGGCTGGGGCTGGGCCTGACGGGGCTGGGCATCGCGCCGGACCGGGCCGCATAACTGGCCGAACTGAGCGCGCGTGAGCTGGGCTCTAAAGGTCGTAACGCAGCACCAGCAGGGCCGAAAGCGTGACCACCATCAGGATCACCAGCGGCAGACCGGTCCTGACGTAATCCTTAAAGACATAGTCCCCTTCGGACATGATCATCATGTTGGTTTGATAGGCAACCGGGGTGGCATAACACAAGTTGCACCCGAACAGCACCGCCAGCACCAGCGGCTCCGCCGGTAGCCCCAGCGTCTGCGCCAGGCTGAACGCGATCGGGGTGCCGACAGCGGCGGCGGTGGCGTTCGAGGCGAAGTTGGTCAGCACGGTGACGAACAGCATCATCGCGGCCAGCACCCCGGCGGCGGGGAGGAATTGCAGGCCTGCGGCCAGCACCTGCCCAAGCCATTCCGCCGCGCCGGTTACCAATACCAGCTTGCCCAGTGCGATGCTGGCGGCGACCAGCACGATCACTTGCGCCGACAGCGCCCGGCCGACCCGTTCGAACTTGACGCAGCCGGTCACGAACATCAGCACCGCGCCGCCCAGCGCCGAAATCGCGATGGGCATCAGGCCCAGACTGGCGACGCCGACCGATCCGGCCATGATCGCCAGCGCCAGCCCGGCCTTGCCGCTGCGGGGCATTTCCCGCCCGCCTTCCAGCACCAGCAACCCGTCGCGCGCCGCGAAGTCCTGCGCGGCGTCGGCCGCGGCGATGACCAGCAGGACATCGCCTTCGCGCAAGGGGGCTTCTGCCGTCCGGGCGCGCGCTTCGTGCAGGAAGCCGCGCGCCGGATGCACGCCCAGCACCGCGACGCCTTCCAGCCCCGCGCTTTGCAGGGTCTGGCCGACCAGCCGCGAATCGGGCGCGATGGTCATGTCCAGCAGCGCCAGATCCTGCCCGCTGGCCTCGGCCTCTTGCCGCAGCCGGGCCAGCAGCCAGGACGGGGCCATGCTGGCACCCAGCTTGCGCGCGGCCTCGTCCAGCGCGTCGTGCGGGCCGGACAGGTTGATCCGCATGCCGGGCGCGATCCGGCCGGTGAACGGCGTGTCGATGGTCACGCCGTCGGGCAGGATCGCGGCCAGTTCCGCGGCGGTCTTGCCAAAAGCGGCGGTGGCCTCGCCCAGCCGGAAGGTCGCGTGATAGCGGCGCAAGTCCGGATTGGCGGCGCGCGAGTTGTCCGGCAGCAGGCGCGGCATGACCAGCCAGAGATAGGGCAGCGCGACCAGCGCCGCCGTCAGCACGATGCCGGTGAAGTGGAACACGCCGATCGGGGCCATGCCCATGTCGGTGGCGATGGAGACGACCAGCAGGTTGGTGGACGTGCCGATGGTGGTCGCCATGCCCCCGATCAGGATCGCGGAGTTGACCGGGATCAGCGTTTTCGATGCGGGCATGCCGCCCTGATGGGCCAGCTGCGCCATGATCGGCAGCAACAGCACCAGCACCGGGGTGTCGTTGATCACCATGCTGAGTATCAGCGCCAGTGCCAGCGTCACCAGCAGGCCCAGCTGGCGATTGAACCGCCACACCCGGTTGAGCGCCCGCGCCGCCGGATCGAGCGCGCCGGTCACCACCAGCCCGCGCCCCAGGATCATCAGCGCGCAGATCGTGATCAGCGCGTGGTGCCCGAACCCGCCAAACGCCAGCGCCAGCCCGTCTTGCGGGGCAGTGCCCGGCAGCGGGAAGAAATACAGCCCCAGCGCGATCACGCCGATGGTCAGCAGTGAAATGATCTCCACCCGCGCCCGGCCGCTGGCAAAGCCATAGAACATCGCGGCGGCCACCAGGATCGAGGCGAAGCCGTGGAGCGAGGGCAGGCTAATCATCGGCACCGGTTAGCCGCCGGCGACCGGGCCGGGTATCCCTTTTGCGGCCAGGCGTGCCAGGTCAGGGGCATGGCAACCCAAGCCACTGCGCCAGATTGCGGCGATGCTTTTCCACGCCGTCGGTCAGCAGCGGCTGCAAGCTGTCGGTTACCGACAAGTGCAAACCCTGCTCTGACCGCGTCAACCGGGAACCGGCGAGTACCGGCGGCGCGCACAGGCTGAACTTGCGGCACAGGCGGATGGCCAGCCCCCAGCCGATGGCCTGGCGCAGCAGCTCTGCGGGGGCAAGCTGCGCCAGCACCGGCGGCAGATCGACCTGCCCGGCATTGGCGAGCGCGGTGGCGGCCAGCACGGCGCGGTCCTGCGCGCTGGCGCCAATCCAGCGCTTGTGCAGCGCCCAGTCCATCGCCTCGGTCACGCGGCGGTTGGGTTCCGCGCGGAAGCTGGCAAGCGCCAGCATGGTCGCGGCCAGCCGCAGGGGCTCGGATTCGGGCGCTTCGGCGGCGGCATCGGTCCAGTCAGCCACCTGGCGGGCAAGCGCGGCGGGAATGCCGCGCACTTTGGCAAAGTCGGCCACGCCGGCCAGCAGCGGGTGTTCCCGCATGGCCGCCGGGGTCAGTCCGGCCAGCAACACCCCTTCGCGCAATCCCCAGGACGAAAACACCACCCGCGTCGGGGCAAGTTCCTGCAGCAGCACTTCCAGCAGCGCGGCGGCATCGGGCATGGCCGCCAGTCGTCCGGCGGGGACCCCGATCAGCCCTTTGCCAGGCTTGCCCGACTTCAAGGCCTTGACGAGCGCCGCCGCATCCAGGGCGGTCAATTCGTACCCGTGGGGATCGTCCAGCGGCCAGCCCGCGCGCTGCATCGCCACCCGCGCCAGCGCGCGCCACGATCCGCCGACCAGGTACAGCGGTTGCGCCTGGCTGCCCGCCCAGCCCGCCGCCGCCAGCTGACGGCGAACAGTGGCCCGGAACGCGGCTGGTCCGGCGCTGCGCAGCGCGGTCAGGCGCAAAGTGCCCAGCGGCATGCTGGCGCCATGTTCGCAGCCGTCCGGGTCGATATGGATCAACTCCAGGCTGCCCCCGCCCAGATCGGCGACCACCCCGGTGGCGCCGGGGAACGCGGCCTGCACGCCGTGGGCGCTGGCCAGGGCTTCCTCCTCACCGCTGAGCAAACGCGGTTTCAGCCCCAGCGCGCGAATGCGGTCCAGCAAGTCCTGCCCGTTCGCGGCATCGCGCACAGCAGCGGTTGCGACCGCATCGAGCGTCTTGATCCCTTGCAGCCGCAGCAGCGCCGCATACCGGGCCAGCGCTGCCAGCGCGAGCGCGGCGGCCTTGTCCGAAATGCGGCCTGTTTCGGCCAGTCCCCGCCCCAGCCGGGCCGTGACCTTTTCGTTGTGCAGCACCACGGGCGCGCGCGGCGGGCCGCCATAGATCACCAGACGGACCGTGTTCGATCCGATATCGATGATCGCGCGCGGGGCGCTGGCTGCGACGGGCGCAGGCCGGACGCGAAGGGACATCCAGAAACTCCTGTTCGGGCAGACAATTGACCGCCGCCCTCTCTTTGCGGGGCTGGCGCGAAGTGCGCAAGCGCAGGTTCGCATCACCGCTGACACCAAACCGTCACGCAGACGACACATGGCCTTGGCACAGGCAGCGGATCAATCGGACGGGGCCCATGCAACACATCGACATCATCCTGACACGCGAACCGGACGATGGGCTGGCGCCCTATGCGCACGATCAGTTGACCGTCGCCTTTCACCTGCTGGGCCGCACCAGCGACCTGCCGTTGCTGGAAGGCGCGGTGTGGATTTTCGTCGACTGGGTGCTGCCGAAGATTTCCGGCCTTGAAATGTGCCGCCAGCTGCGCTGCGATCCGCTGACCGCCAAGGCGCGGATCACGATGGTGCTGGGCGAGGATGATCTGGACGCGCGTCGCCGCGCGCTGCGTGCCGGGGCGGACGATTATCTGATCGGATCGCCGACCCGCCGGATGCTGCTGGACCGGGCGCTGTCCAGCCTGGGCAGCATTGGCGAATTGCCGCGCCGTCAGTCGATCAGCCTGGGCGAACTGACCATCGAACTGACGGCATTCCAGGCCCGCTGGAAGGGTCAGCCGATCCGGCTGATGCCCAACGAATTCCGGCTGCTGCGCTTTCTGGTCGAACATCCCGGCCGCGTCTTTACCCGCCAGCAGTTGATCCAGGCGCTTGGCAAGCACGACGCGCCGATCGACGAGCGCACGGTGGACGTCTGGATCGGCCGCCTGCGCCGGGCGCTGCTGTCGCACGGCGTCGCGCATGAATTGCGCACGGTGCGTTCGCTGGGCTACGTGCTCGACCCGGCCTGAAGGTTTGCGGCCGGCCCGCCTGGCCGGAATTTGCCGCACCGGTTCAGGCCGGGCGGGCGTCTGCCGCCGAGCAATCGCCCTCATCCAAAAAAACGGCCCGTTCCCTCGCCGGGAACGGGCCGCCCAGTTGGTTCGCCGGGAGGCAGCCAGGGCAGCCTCCCGCGCAGGGATCTTCAGAACTTCAGCGACGCCGAGAGCGAGAAGCTGCGGCCGACGTCGTAAGTGTTGATTTCCACCCGGTTGCCGCCCGCCTGCTGGAACTCTTCATGCCGGCGGCCAGTGATGTTGCGGGCTTCGAACTTCAGGTCGATTTCCTGCCCGGCCAGCTTGACGCCCTGGCGGGCGACGAAATCGAGCCGGATGCCGGGCCGTTCCACGATGTCGGGCATCCCGCCGCCGCCGCGGCTGACCACGCGGGTGCTGGAATAGGACAGCAGGAAGGTCTGCTGCGACAGGCTGTCGGTATCCTCAAAGCCCAGTTGCAGGTTGGCAATGTGGTCGGACTGGCCGGTCATCGGCGTGCCATCGACGAAGTAATTGGTGGCCGGCTGGATCGAGATGCGGCCCAGATAGACCGGCACCGTATCGTTCGGGCCCACGCCCAGCTTCGACTTGGTGTAGGTATAGTTGGCCACCGTGACCAGGCGGCGCGTGCTGAACAGCCCGCCCATTTCCGACAGGTCGACGTACTTGGTCAGTTCGATTTCCGCGCCGTACAGCGTCGCGCGCGGGGCGTTGGCATAGCTGGTTTCCAGCGCGTTGCCGGTGAAGCTGGTATAGGCTTCGATCGGCTTGTCGATCTTCTTGTAGAAGCCCGCGATCGAGAAGCGCTGTTCGGGGGCGAAGTACCATTCGAACCGGGCTTCGGCGTTGGTCAGCTTGCTGTCGTTCAGCAGCGGGTTGCCGCGATAGAGCCGGTCGGATTCCGGATCGTAGTACTGCTGGAACATCATTTCGCGGAACTGCGGCCGCGCGATGGTCTGCGATCCGTTGACGCGCACCTGCATCTGCGGCGCCACTTCCCACGTCACTGTCGCCGACGGCAGCCAGTGATCGTTGTTCAGCAGGGTCGACGCGCCAGAGTTTGACGGCACGGTGAACACCTGCACCGGGCTGACCGACTGGCGCGCCTTTTCAAAGCGAACACCCAGGTCGATGCTCAGCCCGTCGATCGGCTCGTAGTTGATCTTGCCGTAGGCGCCGTGAATGCGCAGCGCGGCGGCAAAGGCCGGGTCGCTCTGCGTCGTTTCGACCAGGTTGATCTTGTAGTAATCGATGATGCCGGGGGCCAGCAGCAGGTCCGGGCGCAGCATCGCCACGCCGACGCTGTCGTTGCTGAGGTTGAAATCCGACGGCGCGATGAACTGGAATTCGCGGCGGCTGGACGTGCGCTGCGTATCGGTGAAGGCATAGCCGACCGTGGCCGTCAGGCGCGGCGTCAGCAGATAGCTGACGTCGATCCCGCCATACCACAGATCCTCGTTCAGGTCCGAGAACGAGACGGCGGCATAGCCTTGCTGCCCGTTGTTGAGGCGGTTGATGTAATATTGCCCGAACAGATCGTTCGCCCCGTTGGTGCGGACATAACCGATCGAGGTTTCATACGGTGCCTCGCGTTGCGAATTGGCATACGTGCCGCGCAGATCGATGTTGAGGTCGCCAAAGCGCAATTCGCCAACGAACTGGCTGTCGATCAGCTGGCGTTCGAACCAGGCGGTGTCCTGGTTCATCCACGAATAGCCGGTCTGGATGTCGGTCCCGGCGGCCAGGCGGCCCTGCTTGATGGTGTCGCGGATGTACAGGTTGGTCAGGCGAAACTTGTGCCGCCCCAGTTCCAGCCCCAGCCCCAGCAGGGCGTTGGTGACCATGCGGTTGTCGGTGACGACGCGGCGGTAATCGGATTCCAGTTCCGACAGGTCCTGGGTGGAGGCGCGCTGCTGGATCGAATCGCGGGTGGTCCATTTGTTGCTGAAGCCCGCCGTGGCGATCACGCCCAGCACGGCATCGCTGCCGATCTCGATCGCGGTGCCGCCGCTCAGCGAGGCGGAATAGTTGACCGGCACCTTGTCGATCTTCTGCAGGGTGGCGCGGCTGAAGCGCACCATCTGGCCGGCAATTTCCTGACGGTTCACGGCCGGATCGTCGATCGTCAGCCCGCTGTCGAAGAACGCCGCCAGCGCAGGTGGGGCGTTGCGGCCGCCGTTGTCGAACCCGGTCCAATCGCTGCTCGCGCCGAAATAGGAATAGCCGAAATGGCCGGTGGTTTCGGTATCGCCGCTGATCCCGGTGCTGACGGTAAGGAAGCTTTCCTTCGGCACCGCAGTAGTCGTCAGGTTGATCACGCCGCCGCCGAATTCACCGGGGAAGTTGGCGGAATAGCTTTTCTGGACCAGCGAGGACGCGACGACGTTGGTCGGGAAGATGTCCAGCGGCACCACGCGGCGCAGCGGTTCCGGGCTGGGGAGCGGCGAGCCGTTGAGCAGCGCCAGCGAGTACCGGTCGCCCAGACCGCGCACATAGACGAACCCGCTGCCCACCACGCTGAGGCCGGTCACGCGGCCCAGTGCGCCCGCGATGTTGCCTTCGCCGGTGCGGGCGATTTCGGTGGAGGACAGGACCGACACGACCTGGTCGGCCGAGCGCGTGACGTTGCGGTCGCGCGCGCCGGTCACCACGATTTCGCCGGGCAGCGAGATTTCCACCTGCTCTTCCACCGGCGCTTCGGCGGCGGGAGCGGTGTCCTCCACCGGCGGAGCGGCCTGGGTTGAGGGTGCTTCTGAAGTTTGCGCCAGCGCGGGCGTGGCCAGCGCGGTCGAAAGCAGCAGCAGGGATGCGAGCCGCGGCGTGTTCATCGTGAAATTCCCCCCAAGGAGAGTGGGTCTTGAAATCGGGTGTGCGAAAGGGGGCAGCCGGGTATCGGCCGCCCCCCGTCACGGTTGCAGGCGGCCGATCAGTTGGTCGGCAGCGAGGTGCACAGGCCGGTGTTGCCGCTGCCGAAGCCGGCGGCGGTGCTGTTGCAGGTCCAGCCCTGGTACCACGTGTCGGCGGCGTCCTTGACCGCGCCGATGTAGTTGGTGGTGGCGAAGAACCCGGCCGGGGTCAGCGTGATGCCGTTGAAGGTCACCCCGTTCAGCGTGGCGGCATCGAACGCGGCAACCGCGTTTTCATTCGCCCCGTTGATGAACACGCTGGCCAGCGTCGGCGTGAAGGCATCGTTGTTGTTGGTGGTGCCCGAACCGAACAGGGCGGCCACCTGCGCTTCGGTCACGCCGTTGGAGCCGATGTACTTGGGCGTGCCGCACTGCATCACGACCGAGCGGAAGCGCGGCGCGCCGAATTCGTCGATCGCGGCGTCCTGCGTGGTCGACGCGGTCTGGGTCCGGCTGATGCGCAGGCACGGATAGTTGGGCGCGGATACCACGCCGTTGACCATCGTATAGTCGGTGCCGCCACGCAGCAGCATCGCGGCGCTGGTATCGCCGGTGTTGTTGCGGTGGATGAAGGTGAAGTTGGCCAGATTGACGTTCTGGCGCGGGGTCTGCCCGTCCAGCGCGTTGTCCGAATCGGCTTCGATCATGCCGTTGCCGATGCCCTGGCGCTGCACCGCGATGACGTACTGGAAGTTCGCCTTGACGCCGGTGTCGGTATCCAGGTTGTCGTCTTCCGCGCCAACCGCGATGAAGTGCTTCATGTTGACCCGGCCACCAAACAGTTCGACCGCGTCGTCAGAGCTGTTCACGCTCTGGATGTGGTCCAGCACGGTGCCCGAACCCACGCCTTGCAGGGTCAGCGACTGGAGTTCGCTGTTGCCCGACAGGACATAGCCCGAATAGCGGATCTGGACATAGCTCATCCGGCCCGAATTGTCGGTCGGGGTCGCGCCGCCATAGATCGCGGGATCGGTTGCGCCTTCGGTCTGGCGTTCGCAGGCGGTGGTGCCCGGCGTTGCGCCCGAAGCGGAGCAGTCGGTGATCGGCGCGCGGCCCGAAAGCACCACGCCGCCCCACTGGCCCGACGAATTGTCGGTGTTGAGGCCCAGCACGTTGTCGCGGCTGGTGAACACGATCGGCGCGGCGGCGGTGCCGGCGGCGTTGATCTTGTTGCCGCGGTTGACGTGCAGCCAGGAAACCCCGGTGCCGCCATAAACGATCACGCCCGGCTCGATGGTCAGCGTGACGTTGCTGTCAGAGGACGAAGCGGTCGGCCCGCCATCGGTGCCCACGTCCACGCGGCCCGGCAGCTGGTACAGCAGGCCGGGCAGCTTCGCGAGGGTGATCGACTTGTTGATGCGCGCCGGCAGGCTGCACACGCGCCAGGTGCCGGTCGGGCCGGTGATCGTGCCGGCATCGGTCAGGCCCTGCGGGTCGGCGATGGTCGGGCAGCCGGACGCGGGCGTCACGGTGCCGCCGGTCGGCGTCGGGGTGGGCGTGGGGGTCGGCGTGGGCGCCGGGGTGATGATGACGTTGCCGCCAGTGCCGGGCGAAGCGATGTCGCTCGGACCGCAACCAGCGAGCGCCAGTGCGCTGCAGCCGACCAGGAACAAGCCTTGGATGTTCTTCACGATAGGTCCCCTTGGGTAATTCGAGCGACGCGGGCGGGTATGCCGTCGCGACTCGCCAACTAGGGAACCGGGGTGACAGTTTGTTTGCGCTTTCTTGACGGATATTTGTACGCGTATGCGACTGTATTATGACAACGCGTGTCATGCGTCTGTAATTCGAATCAATTGCCCCCACGCAGCCACCTGCCGAAATCGTCAATGTTTCGGTTTTATGACAATCGCCGAAATTTTTTGCGCAATCGCCGGGCCGGGCATAGCCTGACCCCAACGAATCCAGAAAAACGGAGAGATGTCATGGCTCAGACCCTTATCCTTGCAGCCCTGCTCGCGGCCCAGTCCGCTGCCCCGGCCGTGCTGGTCGAAGCGCGTGGTGACCGGGTGGACGTTGGCTACAGCGAACTTGCCGCCGGTCAGCCGCAAGCCGCGATTGAGCGGATTCAGGCGAATCGCGCGGTCGATGCCAACGATCCCGCCGGGCTGATCAACCTGGGCGCGGCCCATGCCCGGATGGGTGAAATGGCCGACGCCCGCGCATTCCTGGCCGCCGCCATCACCAGCCCGGACCGCTACACATTGCAGCTGGCCGATGGCCGCTGGATGGACTCCCGCCGCGCCGCCCGCCTGGCGATGAGCCAGCTGCAGGAAGGCCAGGTTCTGGCGGTTCGGTGACAATTGAACGCGAGGTCGCAACGGGGCGGCCTCGCGCCCACGCGCGCACGGATACTATAGTCAGTCCTTCCGTTCGCAATCTTGTCGCCATGACGAGAGTTCGTCACAGAGCTGTCATGTAAAAAGCGCATTGCGCCCGCAAGGAGGGCGTAATGCTGCACAATTCGCCGATTCGAGTACTGTTGACCGGAATGGTTGCCGCGTGGGCTGTTGCCCCGGCCGCTGCCCGTGCCGACGTGCTGGAAATTGGCGGCGACGGGCATAGCTGGGTGGCGGGTGGTCCCCGCGTGTCCGCGCCTGTCACGTATGCCGCGCCCGCCGTGCCGATTGATGGCCCCGCCGCTGCGCAAGCCTCCCTCACCGAAGTTGATGTCGGTGCCGGTCCGCAGGACTGGCGCGGGCGCGTGGCGGAGCTGGCGGCGAAGTACGATATCAGCCCGGCCCTGCTGGAAGCGGTGGTCTGGCAGGAAAGCCGGTGGCGCACCGGGGCGGTTTCGCCCGTGGGCGCGCGCGGCCTCGCCCAGTTGATGCCGGGGACGGCGCGTGATCTGGGCGTCAATCCCCACAACCCCAGCGCCAACCTGGAAGGCGGCGCGCGTTACTTGCGGATGCAGCTCGATGCGTTCGGCGGCGACGTCGAAAAGGCGTTGGCTGCTTATAACGCCGGGCCGGGCCGCGTGCAGGCCGCCGGGGGGATTCCCGCCATTCGTGAAACCCGTGAATATGTCGCCGCGATCATGGCGCGGCTGTCCCAACCTGTCCGGAGATGATTGTCATGCGTTCGCTGCGCACCCTGTTTTCCGCTGCCCTGCTTGCTCTTGTGCCGCAAACCGCGTTTGCCCAAACCGCCAACCCGGCCGGGTCTGGCCCGATCGTCGCCGCGCTGGGCTGGTTGCAGGGCACGCTGCTGGGCAATGTCGCCACTGCCGTCGCGGTGATGGCGGTTGCCGCCGTGGGCTTCATGATGCTGACCGGCCGGATGAACTGGCGCTTTGGCGCGACCGTGATCATCGGCACGTTCATCCTGTTCGGCGCGGGTGCGATCGTTTCGGGCATCCAGTCCGCCGCGATGGCGGGCTGACGCGCGATGGAACTCGCCCGCTTTCCGGTCCACCGGGCGCTGACCCGGCCGCAGATGTTCGCGGGCGTGACCTACAGCTTTTTCATCATCAACGCCGCGGTCACGACCGAGCTGTTCCTGATCACCAAAAGCTTCCTCGCCCTGCCCGCCGCCGCGCTGATCCACGGGATCGGCTATCTGGCGTGCCTGCGCGAACCGCGCGTGTTCGACCTGTGGATCACCAAGGTCAGCCGCTGCCCGCGCGTGCGCAACTGGCAGCGCTGGGGCTGCAATTCCTACGCGCCATGAAGGACGGGCGATAATGGGTATCTTTTCCGGCAAGGCCGAATCCATCGCCAGCTGGGGCCGCAAGGAGGCCCTGGTGGGCGACCGGCTGCCCTATCTGCGGCTGATCGACGATAACATCGTGCTGCTGCGCGACGGATCGGTCATGCTGTCCCTGCTGGTTCCGGGGCTGAGCTTTGAAACGGCGGACAGCGATGAGCTGAACGCCCATGCCGCCACGCGCGAAGTGCTGCTGCGCAGCGCGCTCGATGCGCGGTTCGTGCTTTACCACCATGTCGTGCGCCGCCGGGTTCATGTGGAACTGGACGCGCAGTTCGACGATCCCATCGCCGCGCATATCGACGCGCGCTGGCGCGCCAAGCTGGCGGGCGGGGCCTTGTTCGTGAACGACCAGTTCGTCACGCTGGTGCGCCGTCCGGCGCGTGGCAAGGCGGGCTGGCCGGAGCGAATCGGGCGGATGTTCAGGCAGCGCGGCGCGGACCGGATCGAGGCCGATCCGGCGGATGTCCGCGCGCTGCGGGCCGCCGCCAGTGCGATGGTCGCCTCGCTGGGCAGCTATGGTGCGCGGTTGCTGGGCGATTACGACGGTGCGGGCGGGCGGTGCAGCGAAGGGCTGGAGCTGCTCTCTGCGCTCACCAACGGCGAAATGCGCCCGGTGCGCCGTCCGGCAGAGGATACCGATCTGGGGCGGATGCTGCCTTACAAGCGGATCAACTTTGGCCTCGATGCGCTGGAACAGCGCGGCGCGGGCGACGTCAGCTTTGCCGCGATGATCAGCCTGAAGGACTATCCCGACAGCACTGGCCCCGGCCTGACCGACGCGCTGCTGCGCCTGCCGTGCGAACTGGTCCTGACCGAAAGCTATGCCCCCGCCGACCGACAGGTCGCGCGCGAACGGATCGACCTTGCCATTCGCCGCCTGCGCTCGGCAGACGAGGAAGCGATGGCGGAGCGCCGCGAAATGCAGGCCGCGCGCGATGCACTGGGCGTGGGTGCGGTCGGCTTTGGCGATCACCACCTGTCGGTGCTGGTGCGGTCGGACCGGCTGGATACGCTGGACGAAACGGCCGCTGCCTGCGCCGCCGCGCTGGCCGATGCCGGGGCGATTGCCGTGCGCGAGGACGTCAATCTGGAGCCGTGCTTCTGGGGCCAGTTGCCCGGTAACGAGGATCTGGTGGTGCGCCGCGCGCTGATTTCCAGCGCCAACATGGCCTGTTTCGGCTCGCTCCACGGCCACGCGCTGGGACAGGCCAGCGGGAACCACTGGGGCGAGGCGGTGACGCTGCTCCAGACGACCAGCTCCACCCCGTTCTTCTTCAATTTCCACAACGGCGATCTGGGCAATTTCTCGGTCATCGGCCCGTCGGGTTCGGGCAAGACCGTGGTGATGAACTTCCTGGCTGCACAGGCGCAGAAGTTCAGCCCCCGCACCATCCTGTTCGATAAGGATCGCGGCGCCGAAGTGTTCGTGCGCGGGATCGGCGGACGCTACAGCCGGATCGCGGCGGGCAGCCCCAGCGGGTTCAATCCGCTCGCCCTGCCGGACAGCCCCGTCAACCGCGCGTTCCTGCGTGACTGGCTGGGCGTGCTGCTGGGCGCATCCGGGCCGGAAGAACTGGCCACGATCAGCGCGGCGGTCGATGCGGCTTATGCCAACGATCCGGGCCTGCGCCGCCTGTCCCATTTCCGCGAGTTGCTGGCCGGCACCCGCCGCCCGCAGCCGGGCGATCTGGCCAGCCGGCTGGACGCCTGGATCGGCAGCGGTGAGCATGGCTGGCTGTTCGACAATGCCGATGACCGGCTGGACCTGTCGGCCCGCACGCTGGGGTTCGACATGACCGCACTGCTCGAAACCCCGCGTTTGCGCACGCCGGTGATGATGTACCTGTTCCACCGGATCGAGGAGCGGCTGGACGGCGAGCCGACGATGATCCTGATCGACGAGGGCTGGAAGGCGCTCGACGACGAGGTTTTCGCCGCCCGCATGCGTGACTGGCTGAAGACCCTGCGCAAGCGCAACGCGCTGGTCGGATTTGCCACGCAAAGCGCGCGCGATGCGCTCGACAGCCGGATTTCGACCGCGCTGGTCGAACAGACCGCGACGATGATCTTCATGCCCAACGCCCGCGCGCGGCCTGAGGATTACTGCGAAGGCTTTGGCCTGACCGCGCACGAGCTGGACCTGATCCGCACGCTGCCCGCGCACAGCCGCTGCTTCCTGATCCGCCAGCCCGACGCCTCGGTGGTGGTGCGGCTGGACCTGTCGGGGATGCCCGAAGTGCTCACGCTCCTCTCAGGCCGTGAGAGCACGGTGCGTCGCCTCGACACTCTGCGCGCCGAATATGGCGATGCGCCAGCGGCCTGGTATCCGGCGCTGACCGGGGAACTGTGGCCGGGGGAGTCGCAGTCTGACTTGTGGACCGAGGCGGCGGAATGAGCGCCTGCGAACAGCTGTCCGCCAATGCCGCCGCCGGGGTCGCCCCGGCGCTGCGGGCGGTCGATTGCCTCGCCAGTGAAACCACGGCGGCGGCGTTTGGGCGGCTGTTCGGCGGCGACGGCGCGCTGGTCCCGGCGCTGACGATCCTGTTGACGCTGTACATCGCGTTCTTCGCGGTATCGCTCCTGACCGGGCGCAGCCGGATCGGCATTTCCGCGCTGACCCCGCGCATGATGACGCTGGGACTGGTGCTGACCTTCGCGACCAGCTGGGTCGCCTATCAAAGCGTGGTCTGGAACCTGGCGATCGGCGCGCCGGACCAGATCGCCAGCGTGCTGACCGGGGCCAAGGGCTCTGCCACGCAGATCTTCGCGGACCGGATCGACATGATCTTTGCCGCCATCGCCGAAGTCGCCCAGCCCGGCGCCACCAATGGCGAGCCCAGCGGGCAGGGCGCGGGCAGCAGCTTTACCCCCGGCAACCTGATGTGGCTGGGCGCGCTGCTGCTGTTGCTCGGCACGGTCGGCGTGCTGGTGACGGCGCGGATTGCGCTGGCGGTGCTGCTGGCGGTTGGCCCGGTGTTCGTGGTGTTCGCCCTGTTCGGCGGCACGCGCGGCCTGACCGCCGGGTGGCTGCGCGGGGTGGTGCTGACCGCTGTGACGCCGCTGTTCGTGGTGACTGGCGGCGGGATCGTGATGGAACTGCTGATCCCGATTGTCGCCGCCTTGCGCTCGGCCGAAGGGGGCGTCGATGGCCGCGCCGCGCTGGCGCTGTTCATGATCGCGTCGGTCCATGTCGCGCTGATGGCAATGGTGCTGAAAGTCGCGGGATCGGTGGTATCCGGCTGGCAGGTGTTCGGGCTGGCCAAGGCCGATCCGGCGGAAAGCAGCGATGCCGCCGTCGCCGCTGCCGTATCGGCTGGCGCGGCTGCTGCGCCGGTTACGCCGATGGCGGCAGTTTCAAGTTCAGGCCGCCGCTCCGCCTTGGTCGCGGCCCCGGTGATGACCGCCGATGGCGCTGCCGCTCCGGTCAGCACCTCCGCGCCGTCGCGCACCAGCCGCACTGTCATTACCCAGCTGGCCGCACCCGGCGGTGCGCCCGCTTTGCCCCCGCTGTCCAATCGCCGCGCGCGCGGGATCGGCAGCCGGTTCCGTTCCCAGCCGAGCAACCCCGTTCGGGAGATGATTCGATGATCCGCATACCGCTGCTGACCGCTGCCTTGCTGGCGGCCACGGCCTCGCCGCTGCTGGCGAAAGACGCCCGCCTTGCCACCCGCCTGTTCAATCCGGACGAGGTGGTCCGGGTCGAGGGCAAGATGGGCGTTCAGGCCTCGATCGCCTTTGCCGAGGATGAGCGGATCGAGAACGTCGCGATCGGCGATTCGAACAGCTGGCAGGTCACTCCCAACAAGCGCGCGAACCTGCTGTTCGTGAAGCCGCTGGCGGCCAAAGCCCAGACCAATATGACCGTGGTGACCGACCGGCGGACCTATTTCTTCGACCTGGTATCGGGCGCATCCGGCGCGCCGCTCTATGTGCTGCGCTTTACGTATCCGGATGAGCCCAAGCCCGTGCAGGCCGCCGCCACGCCCGCGCTGACGGCCGAGGAATCGCAAGTGCTGGCCGCCAAGGGCGCAGACCAGCCGGTTGATCCCGCGACGTTGAACTTCGCCTGGCGGAGCAAGGGCAAGGCCAGCCTGCTGCCCGCGCGGGTCTATGACGATGGCATGGCGACATACCTGCAATGGTCCGCCAGCACGCCCATTCCCGCGATCCAGATCCGTGATGAGGCAGGCACCGAAGGCCCGGTCAACTTTGCCGTGCGCGGCGATGTGATCGTGATCGACGGGGTGCCGGGGCTGATCGTGCTGCGCTCTGGCAAGGACTTTGCCACCATCGAAAACGCCGGCCCGCCGCGCAAGCAGCCCGCGCTCGCCGCCCTGCCCTCTGCGCCGGCAAAGGAGCAGTAAGCCATGCGCACCAACCGCTTGCCCGAACGCATCGCCCCGCAGGATGACCACGATCCGCGCGAGGGCCAGGGGGCCGAGATCATCGACCTCACCACCCGCAACGTCCTGCCCGCCGTCACCCAGCGCAAGCCGCGCGGGGAGGGGCTGGGGATGCTGGCCGGGGTCACGCTGGTCGCGGTGCTGGGCGGGGTGACGCTGTGGAGCATGGATGCCGCGCGCACTGCTCAGCCGCAACCGCCGGTGCAGGCACCCGCGCCCGCCGCCGCACCGCCGCCTGTCGAGGCCGCGCCCGCCGTTCCCGCCGCTGCGATCACGCCAGCGGGCGATCCCGGTATGGCCGCCCCGCCGCAGCAGGCCGTGCTCGCCGCTCCGCCGCAAGGCGCGGTGATGGCGGCCCCGGCAAGCAACCCGGCGGCATCGCCCACGGTCGTGTTCGATGCCAGCGCGCTGCCCATCGGGATGGGCGCGCCTGCCGCCCCGGTGGCCGTGCCTGCGGGCGCAAGCGGCAATGGTGCGGATGACTTTGCAACCCGGATCGGCGGGGTTGGCGGGTCTGCCGCGACTGCCGCCGCCAGCTTCGATCCCAAGACCACCGTCACGCAGGGCACGCTGATCCCCGCCGTGCTGGAAACCGCGATCGACACCGATGTGCCGGGCTATGTCCGCGCCGTGGTGTCGGTCGATGTCCGTTCGTTCGATGGCAGCCGCGTGCTGGTCCCGCGTTCCTCGCGGCTGATCGGCCAGTACAAGAGCGGGCTGCAGGCCGGACAAAAGCGCGCCTACGTGATCTGGACCCGGCTGATCCGGCCCGATGGCGTGTCGGTCAACATCGCCTCGCCCGCCGTAGGCTTTGCCGGGGAAACCGGGCTGGCGGGCAAGGTCAACACGCACTTCTTTGAGCGGTTCGGCTCGGCCATGCTGCTGTCGGTCGTCGGCGGGCTGTCGGCGCTGGGCGGCAATGCCGGGGTGATCATCGCCGGGGGCGGTCAATCTGCTGCGGCTGCTGCCGTCGGCCAGTCCGGCCAGATCGGCCCGACCGTGCGCGTGCGTCAGGGCCAGCCGATCCGGGTGTTCACCGCGCGCGATCTCGACTTTTCGCGGGTCAGCGGGGAATGAGCAGCGCACCGCTGGTGCTGCCGGTCGCCGCGCCTGCGCCGCCACGCAGCGTATATCTTGATGCCTACCTTGCGCCGTTCCGCCCCTGGCTGGAGCGTGAGACGGTGACCGAGTTGTTGGTCAACGCGCCGGGCGAACTGTGGGTGGAGGATGCCACTCAAGCCGGTATGCAGCGGATCGCGCTCCCCGAAGTGACCGATCAACTGCTACAACGGCTGGCCGAACAGGTCGCCCGCGTCAGCCATCAGGGGATCAACCGCGAGCATCCCTTGCTGGCCGCGACCCTACCGGACGGCGCGCGCATCCAGCTGTGCGGTCCGCCCGCGACGCGGCGGCACTGGGCGCTGGCGATCCGCCGCCACCGCCTGCTGGATCTGCCGCTCGATGCCTATGATCGCGGACCGATCACGCCGGCGCCGGAAACGCCAGCGCCAGATCCGCTGGCCGAGCCGATTGCGTACTTGCGCGATGCCGTGCGCCGCCGCCGCACGATCCTGATTGCGGGCGGGACGTCCACGGGCAAGACCACGTTCCTCAACGCCATGCTGCGCGAGATTCCAGAGCATGAGCGCGTGGTGCTGGTGGAAGATACCGCCGAACTGCGCCTGCCGGGGGCCAACGGCGTCGGCCTGATCGCGGTGAAGGGCGAACTGGGCGAGGCGAAGGTTTCGGCCAACGACCTGCTGCAAGCCGCGCTGCGGCTGCGGCCGGACCGGATCGTGCTGGGCGAACTGCGCGGCACCGAAACGGTCAGCTTCCTGCGGGCGATCAACACCGGGCATCCGGGGTCGTTCTCCACCGTCCACGCCAACACGCCGCGCGGCGCGCTGGAACAGATCGCGCTGATGGCGATGCAGACCGGCATCGGCCTGACCCGCGCCGAAACGCTGGAATATGCCGCGTCGGTGATCGACATCGTCGTTCAGCTGGACCGGCAGGGCGGCCAGCGCGGGATTGCCGCTATCGCCGAATCGCGCAGCTTGCTGGGGTAACTGCCTGTTTCGCTTGACCTGCGCCCCTGCACCTTGGCAGCACGGCGCGGTGTCAGGATTTCTGTTTGCCTTCATCGCCCTGCTCGTCGCCGGGATCGGCGCGCGCGATCAGTTGCTGGTCGCGGCGCTGGCCCACCAGCGCGGGCAACGTCCGGCGGCACTGCTGGTCGGCGTGGGCAGTGCAGCCCTGACCGCAGGCATTGCGGCGGGCGGGGCGGCGCTGGTCCTCCCCATGCTGAACGGCAATGCGCGGCTGTTTCTGGCGGCGCTCGCACTGGGGCTGGCGGGCGCGGAAATGCTGATCGCGCGGGCCAGTCCCGCTCCGAAAGAACCGACCGATTCGCTGGGCGCGTTCGCGCTGGTGCTGTTTGCCCAGCAACTGACTGATGCGGCGCGCTTCGTGCTGTTCGGCATTGCGGTGGCGACCGGCGCGATCCTGCCCGCGTCGCTGGGCGGAGCCGCCGGGGGCGCGGGCGTGGTGGCGGTGGGCTGGATCGCGGCGGGGGCGCTGGCACAGCGCCAGCTGGTTCCGCTGCGACGCGGGCTGGGGGCGATCCTGCTGGTGGTAGCGGTGGCGCTGGCGCTGCGGGCGACTGGACGGATATAATCGCCCTTAACGATCAAAATCTTCATATTGATCGATTTGATCAATTTGTTCGGCGGCGGTATAAGCAACCAATTACTGGAGGAAAGGGCATTATCATGGGCAACCACAACGCCAAGGCCGCACTGGTCGACAGCCTGAACGCGCTGCTGGCCGATTGCTTCGCGCTGTACATCAAGACCAAGAATTTCCACTGGCACGTCGGCGGCCCGCAGTTCCGCGACTTGCACCTGCTGTTCGATGAGCAGGCCGCCGAAGTGTTCGCGCTGACCGATCTGATCGCCGAACGCGTCCGCAAGAACGGCGCGGCCACGCTGACGTCCATCGGCGCAATCGCGGGCAAGAGCCGGATCAAGGATCAGGACGACGCAAACCTCTCCGCCGAAGCGATGATCGCGCAGCTCAAGGCCGACAACGAAACGTTGATCGCGGCGCTGCGTGAAACCAAGGCGGCGGCTGGTGCGGCGGGTGACAACGCGACGGATGGCGTGATCGACGACTGGACCGATCAGGCCGAACAGCGGGTCTGGTTCCTGGGGCAGTTGCTGCGCTGAGTGCGGACAGGCCATCCGGCCTGTCCTTGCGGCACCAGCCCGC
>JAYRDH010000004.1:0-52340 GCA_041909515.1 Novosphingobium sp.
GGGGGCCCCCCGCGTGATCACCGGACCTCGCGAAGTTATAAAGCGCGCCCGCAAGCTCCGTAGCGAAATGAGCCTGCCCGAAGGCAAGCTGTGGCTCGAACTGCGCCAACGACCGGGCGACTTCAAGTTTCGCCGCCAGCATCCGGCGGGAGTTTACGTGCTGGATTTTTACTGCGCGGCGGCAAGGCTGGCGATTGAAGTTGACGGATTTGCGCATGACTCAATCAGGGCGGCACAGGCAGACGCGGCGCGGTCGCATTTCCTGCGCTCGCAAGGCGTCGCGACTTTGCGGGTGCCAGCTAAGGTCGTGCTGAATGAACTGGATGTGGCGGTGACGCGGATTGTCGAGGTTTGTGGGCAGCGTGTCACGCAACTGTCGGGGGTGCGGCCTGTGCCCCTCCACCATCCTGCGGATGGTCCCCCTCCCCGTGCCGGGGAGGAAGTATGATTGAAACCGCCTACGCCAAGATCAACCTCGCGTTGCACGTCAGACGGCGGCGCGAGGATGGGTATCATGAGCTGGAAACGCTGTTTGCCTTCGTCGATGCGGGGGATGAACTGAGCGCCGTTCCCGCCGCGCGCGATAGCTTGCGCGTGGTGGGCGAGTTTGGCGGGGCGCTGGACGATCCGTTCGGCAATATCGTGGCACGAGCGCTCTCGGCCTTGCCGCATGGGACCGGCTGGGCGGTGACGCTGGACAAGCGCCTGCCGGTGGCGGCGGGGCTGGGCGGTGGCTCTGCCGATGCGGGTGCGGTGTTCCGGATGGTGGAGCGCAGCCACGGCCTGCCGGCGGACTGGCCCGCCCGCGCCGCTGCGCTGGGGGCGGATGTGCCGGCCTGCGTGCTGTCGCGCGCGTGCATCGGGCTGGGCACCGGGACCGAGCTGGAGCCGGTCGACAACGATCTTGCGGGCATGGCCTGCCTGCTGGTCAACCCGCGCGTCCCGCTCAGCACCGGGCCGGTGTTCAGGGCGTGGGACGGGCAGGATCGCGGGCCTTTGCCGGTGGGCGATGTGCGCACCATCACCCTCAACGGCCGCAACGATCTGGAACCGCCCGCGCTGGCGCTATGTCCGGTAATCGGCGATGTGCTGGCAGCCTTGCGCGCCACCGCACCGCTGATCGCGCGGATGTCCGGTTCGGGCGCGACCTGCTTTGCGCTCTATGAGGATTACGGCGCAGCCGAAGCGGCGGCGGCGCGGATTGCGCAAGGCCAACCCGGCTGGTGGCAATTGCTGGGGAAGCTGCGATGAGCGAAGCCTTCCGCCTGCTCGGCACGCCCCGCTTTGGCGGCATTCTGGTGGTGTCGGACCACGCCAGCAACCACGTGCCGGCCGACATTGACCTCGGCATCGATCCTGCGCTGCTGGATCAGCACATTGCCATCGACATTGGCGTGGCCGAAGTCGGCGCGCTGATGGCTGAGCGGCCCGGCATCGCCGCGTTTCAGGGCGGGGTTAGCCGGCTTGTGTGCGATTTCAACCGCGAGGAACACGCCCCCGCCGTCATCCCGGTGGCCAGCGATGGCCACGCGATTCCCGGCAACGCGCTGGATCACGCGGGCCACGAGGCGCGGCTGGATCGGTTTTTCCGCCCCTATCACGCCGCGCTGGCCGCCGTGCTGGATGACAAGCCGCCTGCGCTGATCCTCTCGCTGCACAGCTTCACGCCGCAATTGGCCACCAGCGACCAGCCGCGCCCGTGGCAGGTGGGGGTGCTTTACAATCAGGACGACCGCGCCGCGCGGATCGCTATTCCCTTGCTGCAAGCCGAAGGGCTGGTGGTCGGCGATCAGGAGCCTTATTCGGGCAAACTGCTCAACGCGACGATGAACCGCCATGCCGAGGCCGAGGGGCGACCCTATCTGGGGATCGAGATCCGGCAGGATCAGATCGTGGACGTGGCAGGCCAGCAATTTTGGGCGAGCCTGCTGGGCCGGATTTGTAATGATGTGGCGTTGAAGCTGGGCGACTAGCGGTGTAGGGCCGGGGCGAAGCATTCGCCGTTACCGGAGCCGTCATCATGCCTGCCTATCGTTCCAGAACCTCTACCCACGGCCGCAACATGGCGGGCGCGCGCGGGCTGTGGCGCGCGACGGGGATGAAGGACAGCGATTTCGGCAAGCCGATCATCGCGGTGGTCAACAGCTTTACCCAGTTCGTGCCGGGCCACGTACACCTGAAAGACCTGGGCCAGATGGTCGCGCGCGAGATCGAGGCGGCGGGCGGCGTCGCCAAGGAATTCAACACTATCGCGGTCGATGACGGCATCGCCATGGGCCACGACGGGATGCTCTATTCGCTGCCCAGCCGCGATCTGATCGCCGACAGCGTCGAATACATGGTCAACGCCCACTGCGCCGACGCAATGGTGTGCATTTCCAACTGCGACAAGATCACGCCGGGGATGCTGATGGCCGCGATGCGGATCAACATTCCGGTGGTGTTCGTGTCTGGCGGGCCGATGGAAGCGGGCAAGGTCGTGCTGAACGGCAAGGAAGTCGCGCTTGATCTGGTCGACGCGATGGTCGCCGCCGCTGACGACAAGATCAGCGACGAGGACGTAGCCAAGATCGAACGCTCCGCCTGCCCGACGTGCGGATCGTGCAGCGGCATGTTCACCGCCAATTCGATGAACTGCCTGACCGAGGCGCTGGGCCTGTCGCTGCCGGGCAACGGTTCGCAGCTGGCCACCCATGCCGACCGCAAGGAACTGTTCCTGCGCGCCGGCCGTCTGGCGGTGGAGCTGTGCCGCCGCTATTACGAGCAGGACGACGAAAGTGTGCTGCCGCGCGCCATTGCCAGCTTCAAGGCGTTCGAAAACGCGATGAGCCTGGACATCGCGATGGGCGGTTCGACCAACACGGTGCTGCATCTGCTGGCCGCCGCGCACGAAGCCGGGGTGGATTTCACCATGACCGACATCGACCGCCTGAGCCGCAAGGTGCCGTGCCTGTCCAAGGTCGCCCCGGCCAAGAGCGACGTCCACATGGAGGACGTCCACCGCGCGGGCGGGATTCCGGCGATCCTGGGTGAACTGGACCGCGCCGGGTTGCTCCACACCGATCTGCCGACCGTGCACGCCCCGACGATGGCCGATGCGCTGAACCAGTGGGACATCGCCCGCACCAACGATCCCGCCGTTCAGCACTTCTTCAAGGCGGCGCCGGGCGGGGTGCCCACGCAAGTCGCGTTCAGCCAGAACCGCCGCTGGGAGGAACTGGACCTCGATCGCCAGAATGGCGTGATCCGCAGCGCCGAACACGCATTCAGCAAGGACGGCGGGCTGGCCGTGCTGTCGGGCAACATTGCCCGCGATGGGTGCATCGTGAAGACGGCGGGCGTGGACGACAAGATCCTGAAGTTCACCGGCCCGGCCAAGGTCTATGAAAGCCAGGACGCCGCCGTCACCGCGATCCTGACCGGGCAGGTCGTCGCGGGTGACGTGGTGGTGATCCGCTATGAAGGGCCGAAGGGCGGCCCCGGCATGCAGGAAATGCTCTATCCCACCAGCTACCTGAAATCGAAGGGGCTGGGCGCGGCTTGCGCGCTGCTGACCGACGGGCGCTTTTCGGGCGGCACATCGGGCCTGTCGATCGGCCACGTTTCGCCCGAAGCGGCAGAGGGCGGCACGATCGGGCTGGTCGAGAACGGCGACGTGATCGAAATCGACATTCCCAGCCGCACGATCAATCTGGCGGTATCGGACGATGAACTCGCCCGCCGCCGCGCCGCGCAGGACGCGAAGGGCTGGCAGCCGGTGAAGGATCGCCCGCGCAAGGTGTCGGTCGCGCTGCAGGCCTATGCCGCGATGACCACCAGCGCCGCGCGCGGGGCGGTGCGCGATTTGTCGCAACTGAAGGGCAAGTGATGCGGCGCAGCGCGGCGATCCTGCTGACGCTGAGCCTGGCGGCCTGCGGCAAGGCGGGCGGCGACGAACTGCTGCCCAAGGGCGAGACGGTGTTGTGTTCGCTGGGCGGGGCGAAGGACTTCAAGCCGCACTGCCAGCTGGAACGCAGCGTGGTCGATGGGGTGCAAGTGTTCATCGTGCGTCACCCGGACGGCGCATTCCGCCGCTTGCAGGTGAGCGCGGACGGGCAGAACCTGCTCGCTGCCGATGGTGCGGACGAAACCCAGTCGGCGCTGAAAGAGGGCCGGTACGAGGTGATCCTTGGCCCGGACCGCTATGTCATCCCGGCCGAGGCCCATGCGGCCGCCCAGTAACCAGATCCTCTCCGCCGCGCAGATGCGCCGCGCGGAAGAGGAGCTGATCGCGGGCGGGACCAGCGTCGATGCGCTGATGCAAGTGGCCGGGCGCGGCGCGGCGGAATGGGTCTGGCGGGTCAGCGGCGGGCGCGCCGTCACCGTGCTATGCGGCCCCGGCAACAACGGCGGCGATGGCTATGTGATCGCGCAGGCCCTGCACGAACGCGGCGGCGCGGTGCGGGTGGTGGCGGCCAGCGCCCCCGCCACGGACGCCGCCCGCAATGCCCGCGCGGCCTATGCGGGCGAAGTGCTTGGGCGGGATTCCCTGTCGGACGGGGGGACGGACGGGGCGGTGCTGGTCGATTGCCTGTTCGGCACGGGCCTGACGCGCGGGCTGACGGCAGAACACGCGGCGCTGCTGGCCGGGCTGGCGGCGCGGCATCCCTATCGCATCGCGGTGGACCTGCCGAGCGGGGTGGACAGTGATACCGGCCAGCCGCTCAGCCCCGGCCTGCCGGCCTATGATCTGACCGTGGCGCTGGGTGCGTGGAAGCCCGCGCATTTCCTTATGCCTGCCTGTGCAAAAATGGGGACGCTGCGGCTGGTGCCCATCGGGATCAGCCCGGTGGCGGATGCCGCCGGGCTGATCGAACGCCCCCGGTTGCACGCCCCGGACGCCGACGCGCACAAGTATCGGCGCGGCCTGCTGGCGATAGTTGGAGGGGCGATGCCGGGTGCGGCGTTGCTGGCGGCCAGTGCGGCGCAAGGGGCGGGGGCAGGCTACGTCAAGCTGCTGGGCGAGTGCGCTGCGCCCGATGATCTCGTCACCGATGCACAGCCGCTGGCCAATGCCCTGCTCGATACCCGGATCAACGCGGTGCTGGTCGGTCCCGGCCTTGGCCGCGATGCCACGGCGCGCGAGCGGCTGACGCTGGCCGTGGCGGAAAACATCCCGGCCGTGCTGGATGCCGATGCGCTGGTCGTGTTGGCCCCGCGCCTGCTGGCAGAGCGGACCGCGCCGCTGATCGCCACCCCGCACGAGGGCG
Source organism: Novosphingobium sp. (assembly GCA_041909515.1). Lineage (GTDB taxonomy): Bacteria > Pseudomonadota > Alphaproteobacteria > Sphingomonadales > Sphingomonadaceae > Novosphingobium. Next base: position 5,250 of record JAYRDH010000004.1, read on the forward strand.
AGCTGGCCGCGCTGGAACGGACGTTCGGCTGCGATGCCGGGGGGAGCAAGGTGGGGCGGGCGCGCGATCTGGCGCGGGCGAGCGGCATGGTGATTGTCGCCAAAGGGGCCGATACCGTGATCGCCGCGCCCGATGGCCGCCTGGCGCTGTCGCCGCGCGCGTCCAGTTGGCTCTCCACTGCCGGAACCGGCGATGTGCTGGCCGGGACCATCGCCAGCCGCCTTGCCAGCGGGGCCGATCCCTTCGCCGCCGCGTGCCAGGGCGTGTGGCTGCATGGCGAGGCGGCGCGGCGCTGTCCGCCGGCGTTCACGGCGGGAATGCTTGCCGCCGCGATCCGCAGCGCCTACGCGGCGAGCTGTGACTGACCAGCCAGAAGAAATCATCCGCATCGCCGCCAAGGGCGACGGCATCACCGCATCAGGGCGCTTTGCGTGGGGCGCCGCGCCCGGCGACTTGCTGCTGCCCGATGGCACCCTGCAACCGGGACCACACCACGTGGCCCCCGTGTGCAAGCACTTTGGCCGCTGCGGCGGATGCCAGCTGCAACAGCTGGACGAACCGTCGCTGACCGATTTTGTCGAGGCGCGCGTGGCCAATGCCTCGACCTCGCAAGGGCTGGGCGCGGAACGGATCGCGCTGCCGCACCTGTCCCCGCCGCACAGCCGCCGCCGCGCCTCCTTGCGGGCGGAAAGTTCGCAGGGGCGGGTGGTGATCGGCTACCGCGAGGCGAAATCGCACCGGCTGGTGGAACTCACCGAATGCCCGGTGCTGCTGCCTGAATTCGTGGCGATCCTGCCGCATTTGCGCAAGCTGCTGATCAAGCTGGGGCAGGCCGCTGGGCCGGCCAAGGGCGGCAAGCGCGCACCTGGCGGCAAGCACGTCCACGCCAAGCTGGCCGCCGACATCGAACTGGCGATGACCGAGCAGGGGCTGGACATCGGCATCAAGGGCCTGAAGGCCGAAGGGCTGGCCGCGACCGAGGCGCTGCTCGATTTCGCGCGGGATCACGCGCTGGCACGGCTGGTGCTGGACGCGGGCTATGGCCCGGAAGCCGTGTGGGAACCGGAGCCGGTGACCGTGGCGCTGGGCGGTGTCAGCGTGCCGTTCCCGCCGGGATCGTTCCTGCAAGCGACGGTGGATGGCGAACAGGCGCTGGTTGCCGCCGCGTGCGAATGGCTGGACGGCTGCGGCGCGGTCGCGGACTTGTTTTCAGGCCTCGGCACGTTCGCCTTTGCGCTGGCCGGGCAGGGATCGAAAGTGCTGGCGGTGGAGGCGGCGCGCGATGCGCATCAGGCCTGCAAGTCTGCCGCCGGGCGGCTGCAATTGCCCGTCCACGCGCTGCACCGCGACCTGTTTCGCAACCCGCTGCTGGCGGATGAGCTGAACCGCTTTGGCGGCGTCGTACTCGACCCGCCGCGCGCCGGTGCGCGTGAACAGGTGGAGCGGCTGGCGGGCAGCACGGTAGAGCGGATCGTCTATATCAGCTGCAACCCGTCCAGCTGGGCGCGGGATGGGGCGCTGCTGATCGAGAACGGCTATCGCCTCGCGGAACTGCGCCCGGTGGGGCAATTCCGCTGGTCAACTCATGTCGAGCTGGCGAGCCTGTTTGTGCGGGATTGATCGAACCGCAGAAACGTCGGTGTACCGTGCACAACTTGCACCTCTAACACCGTCACCCTGAACTTGTTTCAGGGTCCATCCATCGATTTGGACCAAGGCTCTGATTGGCACGATGGATCCTGAAACAAGTTCAGGATGACGAGGCACTATTAGACTCAGGGCCTCCTTTCAGGTGATCAACCCTTCGGCTGGGTGAACACTTTCGCCCCGCCAGCGGCCCATTCCATCAGCGCCTTGACCCGCTTTTCCGCGCCTTCTGGATCGGTTTCCAGCGGCGGGATCGACGCCAGGATCGCTTGGAAATGCTGGTCCAGCATGTCCTTCGTTTCGGGATAGGGGATGATGTAGAGCGCGTTGTCGCGGATGCCCTGCATCACGTGGCCCGCCAGCACGGTGGGTTCCATGCCGTGCTGATAGATCGACTGGAGCGAGGCAATCGCTTCCGGCCCCTCGACATAGCCGCTTGCCCCCAGCGCGGCGGGGCGCGTGAGGGTGGCCTCGGCAATGTTCGACTTGATGTTGGCCGGGCAGACCACTGACACGCCGATGCCATACTTTTCGAGGCCTTGGGCGTAGCCTTCCATCAGGTTGATCACTGCCGCCTTCGCCGCCGAATACGGCCCCGCCAGCGCCGAGCCAGTGAACCCGCCGAGCGAGGCGACGGTGACCACATGGCAGGGCTTGCCGCTGGCGATCATGCGCGGCACGAAGGTGACCATCCCGTTGACCACGCCGCCCAGGTTGACGCCAATCAGCCAGTCGAAATCGCCATACGTGGTGTTCTCGATCGGCCCGAAGTTGTTCACCCCCGCCGTGTTGAACAGCAGGGTGGGGGCCTGCCCGAACACGCGTTCCACCTCGTCCGCGGCAGCGGCGTAGGCCGCGCGGTCCGTGATGTCGAGCGTGATGCCGTGGACTTCGATGCCTTCGGCGGCCAGCGCCGCGCGGGCCGTTTCAACGGCTTCGGCACGAATATCGGCAATAACGATCCGGCAGCCCGCGCGGCCAAATACCTGCGCCTGCCCAAACCCCGCGCCCGATGCGCCGCCCGTGATGAAGGCCAGCTGGCCGTTGAAATCCTGCATTCTGCTCTCCCGTGTGCGCTGTGTGGCACTTTGGCGCGCAATATCGCGGGCGCGCGGGGGCGAGGCAAGTGATTTTGTAACAAATGGTAGAGTGCGGCGGTTTGTCGGATAGGGAACACCTCACACCACACCCGTCCGCCCTGAGCTTGTCGAAGGGCTGCTTTGCATACGCACCTACGCCGCCGGGCAGCGGCAGTACAGCCCTTCGGCAAGCTCAGGGCGGGCGGAATGTGGTGAGGGCGAGGAGCAGGAAGGGCGGAGGGATCTGCCTAATCTGCACCCAAACGCAAATGGGGCCGGCATTGCTGCCAGCCCCACACGCGCCTGCATCAGTTCCGGTCGAGTTGGACGACCGCCTTTCCCAAGCGTGCTTCGGGGCAGATCGACCCTGGCAGTGCCTTGCGACACCCGGTCCGGCCAGTTCCGGCATTGCTGCCTTTGCTTGCCGTTCTGCCACTCACGAGCCCGGAGGTGCCTGAGCACCGGCGTTCCTCGCCCGGCATCTCGCTGCCGGCGTGGTGGTCCCGTCAGGCGGTGGTTCCGGCCTGAAAGCCGTTCCCTCCGCCTGGCGGTTCCGCGACTGCTTCCAGCCTTGCCTGCCGGGACTTTCGTTCCGCTGCGCCGAAGCGCGGCTTTCCTGTCGTCCGTTCGGGCCGCCCTGAAGCGGTCAACCGGCTTTGCGCCTCTCGCTGCATCTGCGGTTCGCTGGGCGGCTCCGAAGAGTGTGCCAAGCGCGTTTTCCGATACTGCTGCGGGCATCGCTGCCGGTATCTTGAAGTTTGCGTTTTCCCTTTCATTCCAGTGGTTTCCCCCTGGATTTTCAAGTTCGCTTTCAGCCTCTCGATGACTTCAAGCTGCACCTCATCCCTGAGTCGCACAAGCAGCGCAGGGCTGAGTTATCCACAGATCGCCATTTTGGCGGTGGATAACTCAGCCCTTGCAGTGGACAGAATCAGGAGAGGCCGTCAAACGGCGCGGTTTTCCCGCGCTTAGCGGTCCCGCTGCGCCAGCAGTCTGAGCCGCAGCGCGTTCAGCTTGATGAAGCCGGCCGCGTCCTTCTGATCATAGGCGCCCGCATCGTCCTCAAACGTCACGTGGCGTTCCGAGTACAGCGAGTTGGGCGACTTGCGGCCCACCACCGAGGCCTGGCCCTTGTAGAGCTTGAGGCGGACGGTGCCGGAGACCTTTTCCTGGCTGTGATCGATCGCGGCCTGAAGCATTTCGCGTTCCGGCGCGAACCAGAAGCCGTTGTAGATCAGCTCGGCATACTTGGGCATCAGCTCATCCTTCAGATGGGCTGCGCCGCGATCGAGCGTGATCTGTTCGATCCCGCGGTGCGCGCGGGCATAGATTTCGCCGCCGGGGGTTTCGTACATCCCGCGCGATTTCATGCCAACGAAGCGGTTTTCGACCAGATCGAGCCGACCGATGCCGTGCTTGCGGCCCAACTCGTTCAGCGCGGTCAGCAGGGTCGCCGGGCTCATCGCGACGCCGTTCAGCGCCACGCCGTCACCGCGCTCGAAATCGATCGTGATGTATTCCGGTGCGTCGGGCGCGTCTTCCGGATTGACCGTGCGCGAATAGACATAGTCCGGGGTTTCTTCCCACGGATCTTCCAGCACTTTGCCCTCGGACGAAGTGTGCAGCAGGTTCGCGTCGGTCGAAAACGGGCTTTCGCCGCGCTTGTCCTTGGGGACGGGGATCTGGTGCTGTTCGGCCCAGGCGATGAGCGCGGTACGGCTGGTCAGGTCCCATTCGCGCCAGGGGGCGATGACCTTGATGTTCGGATCGAGCGCATAGGCCGACAACTCGAAGCGGACCTGATCGTTGCCCTTGCCGGTCGCGCCGTGGGCGACTGCGTCCGCGCCGGTTTCATGTGCGATCTCGATCAGGCGCTTGGAAATCAGCGGGCGGGCGATGGACGTACCCAGCAGATAGTCGCCTTCGTAGCGGGCATTGGCGCGCATCATCGGGAAGACGAAATCGCGCACGAATTCCTCGCGCAGGTCATCGATGTAGATGTTCGAATCCGGTAGGCCCATCAGCTTGGCCTTGGCGCGCGCCGGTTCCAGTTCCTCACCCTGACCGAGGTCGGCGGTGAAGGTCACCACTTCGCAGTTGTAGGTGACTTGCAGCCATTTGAGGATGACGGAGGTGTCGAGGCCGCCGGAATAGGCGAGGACGACTTTCTTGATATCGGACATGGGTCAGGCGACTCCCGCTGAAACGCTCGCGGGCGCGCCTATCAGGCGGGGCGCGCTATCGCAACCGCTACTCCGCCGCTTGACGGGCCAGATGCCACTGCGGTGCCTCGTCCAGCGCGGACAGTCGCGCGGCTTCGGCGCTGATGTAGTCGCGGGTCATCGGCACGGCGCTGCGGCGCTTCACGCTCTGGATATGGAAATTGACCATCCCGCCAGAGCGGAAGCTCTGCTCCGCCCCGGCCAGATAGAACTGCCACATCCGGAACAGGCGGGCGTCATAGAGCGCGGTGATCTCCGCCTCGTGCTGGCAGGCGCGGGCGTACCATTCGGCCAGGGTGTGGGCGTAGTGATAGCGCAGCACTTCAACGTCCGCGATTTCCCACTTGGTGCGTTCCAGCGCGGCGACCAACTCGCTCATCGCCGGGATGTAGCCGCCGGGGAAGATGTATTTGCGGGTCCACTTGTCGGTCGTGCCGGGCGGGCCGGTGCGGCCGATGGTGTGAGTCAACATGATGCCGTCGTCGGCCAGCAACTCGTTCGTCTTGGCAAAGTATTCACCGAAATGCGGCGCGCCGACGTGTTCGATCATGCCGACGCTGGTGATCCGGTCAAACTGGCCGGTGACGTCGCGGTAGTCGATCAGCTGGAATTTCACCTTGTCGGCCACGCCCGCCGCCTGCGCGCGTTCGTTGGCGAAGCGGACCTGATCCGGGGCGAGGGACACGCCCAGCACCTCGATCCCGAAATGGCGGTTGAGGTAGAGGCCAAGCCCGCCCCAGCCGCAGCCGATGTCCAGCATCCGCATGCCTTCGCACTGGCCCGGCACCAGCCGCAGCTTGGCCGCGATCAGCGCCTGCTTGTCCAGCTGCGCGCGTTCCAGCGAGTTCGCCGGATCGCGGAAATAGGCCATCGTGTATTGCCGGTCCTCGTCCAGAAACAGCTCATAGAACTGGCGGGTCAGGTCATAGTGGTGGGTGACGTTGGTGCTGGCCTTGGCCCGCAGGTTGATCTGGTCGGCCTTGGCGGCGGCCCAGTCGAGTGCGCGGCGCAGGCGGCTGGGCGGCTTGAGCTGACCGCCGGGGCGGTTGGCGTTGCGCATGACCAGCAGCACCATGTCGCGGATGTCGTGCGGTGGTTCCACCACCAGCCGCCCGTCCATGTACGCCTCGCCCGCGCCGACGCGGGGATCGCGGGCGACATGAAATGCCGCGCCCTTGTCGGTAAAGCGGATACGCACCGGATCGGCCGCCGCATCGCCATAGCTGTAAACCGTGCCGTCATGATCGGTGACGACCAGCTGGCCATCCCGGACCAGCGCGCGCAGCATCTTGTCGAGTAACCACATGCCGCAAGAGACTATGCCGATTGCGCCGACAGGCAACCCATAAATGCAGCGGTCAGAGCCAGCCGAGTAGCGCCGCCAGTTGCCACAGCCCCAGCACCAGGAACAGCAGCGCAGCGGCGATGCGGGTGGCGTTCAGCGAGACCCGCCTTACCAGTTCTTCCCCCAGGAACACGGCAGGCGCGTTGGCCAGCATCATCCCCAGCGTGGTGCCGGCCGCGACGATGACAACGTTCTGGTACTGTGCGCCCAGCGCGATCGTGGCGATCTGGGTCTTGTCGCCCATTTCGACCAGGAAGAACGCGACCAGCGTGGTCAGGAATGCGCCGCCGCGATGGGCGAAGCTGTCTTCGTCATCGTCCAGCTTGTCGGGCACCAGCGTCCAGGCGGCCATGGCGATGAAGCCCAGCGCGACCGCCGTGCGGAACCACGGCGCGTCCAGCAGCCCGGCCACTTCCTGCCCGATCAGCGCGGCAAGGCCGTGGTTGGCCAGCGTGGCGACCAGGATCCCGGCCAGGATCTGCCAGTGCGCCCGCAGCCGCGCGGCGAGGACGATTGCCAGCAGCATCGTCTTGTCGCCGATCTCGGCGAGGGCAACGACGGCGGTGGACGCGGTGAAGATGCTGAGCGGATCGGGAATCATGCCCGCGCGAGGTAGAGCACGTCGCGGGGTTGCGCCAGCAAATGCTGGCCGGAATCGATATAGAGCGTCTCGCCGCTGGCGAGCCAGCCGTCGGCCAGCCACAGCGCCGCGTCGGCCAGTTCCTGCGGATCGGTCAGGCGGCGCAGCAGGTTCATCCGCCCGCTGATCTCGTGCTCCTCCGGCGCCTGGTCGAAACTGGCCATCATCGCGCCGGGGGCAAGGCCATAGACCCGGTCCGTGGTGCTGGTCTGCGCCATCGCCTGCATCGTGGTGGCGGCGGCGAGGCCATGCTTGGCCATCGTGTAGCTGAAGAAATCCGGGTTCGGATTGCGCAGCTTCTGGTCGAGGAAATTGATTACCCGGCGGCCACCAGCGGACCGCGCATGGGCCAGGAATGCCTGCGCCATGCGGGCCGGGCTTTCGGCATTGACGGTCACGGCCTCGACATAGGTCGGATGGTCGATGGCGGCGGCGGTATCCAGGTTGAATACGGCCGCGCAGTTCACCAGCACCCGCCAGTCATCCAGCCGCGCGGCCACCTGCTCGATCATGGCGGCGGCGGCGGCGGGATCGGTCAGGTCGCAGGTGACGACTTCGGCCGAGGGCAGCGTGGCGGCGAGGGTCTGGGCATCGCGGACCGAATCCTTGACGTGGATCACCACGTGCCAGCCTGCCGCCGCGAACGTGCGGGTCAGCACGGCGCCAATACGCCGGGCGCCTCCGGTAACGAGAACAGCGGGTCGGGTCATCGCCGCAACCCATGCGGACGATGGCCCGCCGCGTCAATCGGCAGGGGACGAAAGACCCGGTCCATGCCGCCTAGCGGCAGCGGGTCGGGCCGCTATCCAGTTCCTTGCCGATCAGCGCCCCGGCCGCCGCGCCCAGGATCGTGCCGGTGGTGCGTTCGCCGCGCGTATCGACCGCACGGCCCACCAGCGCGCCCAGCGCCGCGCCGACCAGCAGGCCGGTGGTGCCGTTGGACCGCTTGCAGTAATAGCGCCCGTCCTCGCCCCGCCAGTAGCGGATGCCGTTGTCGGTGGTGCGATAGGCGATGCCTCCCTGCTTGGCGCGGTAGCCGTGGGCCGGGGCCCAGTGGGGCGGATCGGCCAGCGCGGGGGCGGCGGGGAGGGTGACGGCGGCCATCATCAGGGCCAGAATGGGTTTCTTCATGGCTGCTTGTTCCTTTCGGGTTGAGCAGTTGCGACCCGGATACCTTGCGCCGGATCGCCAAAACGGGCGATGAACGGCGCGTTGGACAGTTGCCTTGCCGCGACGAGCGGTTAGCCCTGCGTCCGCCTGAAGGAGAATCGCGCATGCAGCTTGATCTGGTCGATGTGTTCGGGGCGCGGGCCATGGCGGGCAATCCGCTGGGCGTGGTCCACGCCGCTGACGGGATGAGCGCCGAGGCGATGCTGCGCCTGACGCGGTGGATCGGCTTTTCGGAATGCACCTTCCTGCTGCCGCCGACGCATCCTGAGGCCGATTACCGGGTGCGGATTTTCTACCCGGCGGGTGAATTGCCGTTCGCGGGCCATCCAACGCTGGGCACGGCCCATGCCTGGCTGCGCGCCGGGGGACAGCCCAAGCGCGCGGGCGTGGTCGTGCAGGAATGCGGGGTCGGGCTGGTCGAGGTGCGGATCGAGGGTGAGCTGCTGGCGTTCAAGGCCCCGCCGCTGGTGAAAGGCGGGCCGCTTTCGGCAGAAGAGCGGGCCGAAGTGGCGCGGCTGACCGGGGTGGATGAAGCGGGAATCGTCGATGCGGTGCACGCCAACAACGGACCCGGCTGGAAGCTGCTGCGGCTGCGCTCTGCCGCCGCTGTGCTGGCCACCCAGCCGGTGGCCCGCGCGCCGATGGGAACCGACGTGGGGCTGGTCGGCCCGCATGAGGGCGATGATCCGGCGTGGGAAGTGCGCGCGTTCTTCGCCAACGCCAATGGCGAGCTGAAGGAAGATCCCGTAACCGGCAGCCTCAATGCCGCCACCGCGCAATACCTGTTCGCCAGCGGGCTGGTGCAGGATCGCTATATCGCGGGGCAGGGCCAGCAGATCGGCGCGGACGGCCGCGTGCATTGCCGGATCGAGCCGGAAGGCGCGGTGTGGATCGGCGGGCGGGTGGATACCATCGCCGCCGGGGCGGCGCTGGGTTAGCCCAGCGCGGCCTGCTTTTCCTCGGCCAGACGGTCCAGTTCGGCGCGGCTCATCTTCTGGGCGGCGGTTTTTAGCTGGCCGCAGGCCGCGTCGATGTCGCGCCCGCGCGGGGTGCGCACCGGGGCGCTGATCCCGGCTTCGAACACGATGTCGGAAAAGCGGCGGATACGCTCTGGCGTGGAGCATTCATAGATCGCGCCGGGCCAGGGGTTGAACGGGATCAGGTTGACCTTGGCGGGCAGCTTGTACTGCTTGATCAGGCGGACCAGTTCGCGTGCGTCGGCATCGCTGTCGTTCTTGTCCTTGAGCATGACGTACTCGAACGTGATGCGCCGCGCGTTCGATGCGCCGGGGTAATCGGCGCAGGCCTGCAGCAATTCTTCAAGGCCATACTTGCGGTTGATCGGGACGATCTCGTCGCGCACGTCCTTGGAGACGGCGTGGAGCGAGACGGCCAGGTTGACGCCGATTTCCTCGCCGCACTTGGCCATCATCGGCACGACGCCGCTGGTCGAAAGGGTGATGCGGCGCTTCGACAAGGCGAGGCCATCGCCGTCCATCACCAGCTTCAGCGCATCGCGGACGTTGTCGAAGTTGTACAGCGGCTCGCCCATGCCCATCATGACGATGTTGGTGAGGAGGCGCCCGTCAGAGGAATAGCCGCCGTCCTCGTCGACCAGATCATCGCCCAGCGCGGCGAGGTCAGCCTGGCCCGCGCGCGGCCATTCGCCCAGCGCGTCGCGCGCCAGCATGACCTGCCCGACAATCTCGCCCGGCGTCAGGTTGCGCACCAGCCGCATCGTGCCGGTGTGGCAGAACCGGCAGTTCAGCGTGCAGCCGACCTGGCTGGACACGCACAGCGTGCCGCGGTCCGCGTCGGGGATGAACACCATTTCGAATTCGTGGCCGTCATCGGTGCGCAGCAGCCACTTGCGGGTGCCGTCGCTGGAATGCTGGGCCAGCACGATTTCCGGCCGGCCGATCACGAACCGCTCCGCCAGCCAGGGCCGCATGGTCTTGGCAATGTCGGTCATCGCCTCGAAATCGGTGACGCCGCGGTGATAGAGCCAGTGGAACACCTGCTTGGCGCGCAGCTTGGCCGCCTTGGGGTCGAGCCCGGCGGCGGCGAACAGTTCGGCAATGCGCGGGCGGGACAGGCCGATCAGGTCGATGCGGCCATCGGCACGCGGGGTGATGTCGCGCGCGACGGGCACCGGATCGATCTGTCCGGGGATGGGCATAAGTGCAGTATCGGCCATAAGCGCCGCGATATAGTGCGCCGCGCCCGGAAAAGCTAGCGAATGGCGGCACACCCCACGGCGGCGGCGTCCATTGCGGTTGCGGCCCCGGCCAGTTGCCAGGTGTTGGAAAAACCGCGGCCGCGCGCATCGCGGGCGCTGACGGTCATTTCACGGGCCGACCGCATGGCCGCGACGATCGCCGCATCGCCGCGCTTGTCCACCGCCCAGGCATCCCCGCCACCGCCCGTCAGGGGGATTTTCTGTCCGCCGATGCTGAGCGTGATCTTCGCATCCGCCGCCAGCTTGCGCGACAGGCGAAAGTGGACCTGTCCGCGCACGCCCTGCCTGGGCCAATAGGCCACATCGGCATAGGGCTGGTAATCGCGTTGCAGCGTGGAGGGCGCGGCCTTGGCGATGGCGTAGCAGCGCGGCACGGCGGGATCGCGGAAGGCGGCCCATTCGCCGAACATCCCCAGCGCATCGCGGGCGAGCGCCGGAGTCGCCAGCCCGGCCAGCAGCACGGCAGAGATGGTAACAAGGCGCTTCATCGGCGGCGCTATTGCCCGATCAGGTCGAGATAGGCCACCACATCGTTGTCGGTGGCAATGAACAGCCCGTCCTGCATTTCTTCCGGCTGGGCCGCGGCCATCGCCAGCGCTTCGGCCAGCGGGGCATAGCACAGCGTGGTCGCCGCGCCGCCTTCGCTTGCGCTGTCGAGGTGATAGAGCCGCACGGTGGCGTGGTCATACGTGGTGCGCATCAGTCGTCCTCGCGCTTTGCGCCGTCCAGTTGCCGGGCGGCGCGGGCGTCATCCAGCGCGCGAACCTGTTTCGCGGCCTTGGTCTGGCCAAAGCGGGCGCGGTTTTCCGCCGCTGCGACTTGCGCGGCATCGCGGGCGCGGGCCTTGCGGGCCAGGCGCAGGTTGATGATCTCGGCCATGGTCCGCCAGCCTTGCCAGAAGCCAGGCTGGCGGGAAAGGCCTTACCAGGCGCCGGGGACGCGGTAGAATGGAAAGCGCTTTACCGCGCCGGTGATCAGGTGCTTTTTCAGGCGCGCGCGGATTTCGTCGGCACCTTCGATGGTGACGCAGACCAGATGCGTGCCGACGCCCGGCAGCGGTTCGATCGCACTGACTTTGACGTTGCGCGTCTTGCATTCGGCCAGCACTTCGGCCTCGGTCAGCTTGATGTTCATCGCCCGGCTCATGCGGCGCACTCGCACTGGCTGAAATCGGCGGCGGGATCGGCAATCGCGGCCCATCCATGCGATGCGGGTGCACCAGAACGGAATTGCAGGCAGGCAATCGTGCCTGCCAGCGCTTCGGCTGCGGCAACGTGCGTGGCCCGCAGCGAGCGGCAACCGCTGCTTGCCGCTCGCATCAGCAAAACCTGATGGCGAAAATACAGAGAATTCAGGTCCATGCGCGGACTCCGGCCAGTAAGCGGGAGCGCGGATCGTCTCTCAGCCGCGGACGCTTACAGGCGAAATACCGCGATGGCCCTGATATAGGCATGAAACCGCAAAATTGAAAGCGCCGCCTCATGCGGGGGGATAAGAAATCTCCAGCACTTCCCATTCCTTCTCGCCGCCCGGCAGGCTGACCCGGCGCAGATCGCCCACCGCCGCGCCGCGCAGCGCGCGGGCCAGCGGCGCGCTCCACCCGATCAGCCCGGCGCTGGCATCCTGTTCGTCATCGCCGACCAGCGTCAGCGTGCGGTGGTTGTCATCCTCGTCCGCGATGGTCACGGTCGCGCCGAACCACACGCGGTTGCGGTCTTCCTGCCGGGTGGGATCGACGACCCGGCAGAACTTCATCCGCCGCGCCAGATGCGCCAGCTCGCGGTCGATCTCGCGCATCCGCTTGCGGCCATAAAGGTAATCGCCGTTTTCGCTGCGGTCGCCATTGCCCGCCGCCCAGCTGACGATCTCGACGATGGCGGGGCGCTCTGTCCCCAGCAAGTGGTCATAGCGCGCGCGCAGCGCGGCAAACCCCGCAGGCGTGATCGGCGGTCCTTCCGGCTTCATGGTGCAGTCCTTGTCCCGCCTTATCCCGGCTGCCGCTTACCCATGAACCGGCTGAGCGGATTGGGGCCGGGCAGCCGCGCGCGGGACGGGTGCATCGCTTCATAGACGACCGCGTTTTCGAGCACGCGCTGGACATAGCCGCGCGTTTCCGAAATCGGGATTTTCTCCACCCATTCGATCCAGTCGACCGACCCGTTGCGGGGATCGCCGTTCAGCCGCAGCCACTTGTTCACGTTGCCGGGACCGGCGTTATAGGCCGCGATGGCCAGCGGATAACTGCCGCCGAAATAGTCCAGCACCCGCGCGAAATAGGCATTGCCCAGCGTGATGTTATAGCCCGCGTCGCGGGTCAGCGCCTGCTGGTCATAGGCCAGTTCCATCTTGCCCGCCTGTTCGCGCGCCGTCCCCGGCATCAGTTGCATCAGCCCGCGCGCGCCCGCGTGGCTGACCGCGTTCATCGCGAACTGGCTTTCCTGCCGGGTTATGGCGTGGATGATCGTCCAGTTGCCGCCCTGCGGGATCGGGATCAGGGGAAAGCCGATCTGCTGGAAATCGCCGAAGCCATCGGTATGTGCGGCCTGCGCCAGGATCACGCCCAGGTCGCGCCGCCCCAGTTCGCGGGCGAGATCGGCCACCAGCACGTGCTCCGCTTCACTCTCCGCCTGGTTGGCGATTTCGCGGAAGAAGCGCACGCCCGTCGGCCAGTCGCTCTCGCGCGCGACTTCGCGCACCGCCTGGGTCAGGGCGTGGGCGTTGAATGCATCCCGCTCGGCCGGGGTCGGAACCACGCGGGGCATGGTGTTGAACGCGGGCAGGGGGCGGCCCAGCCGTTCCAGCGCCAGCATGCCATAGAACTGGTCGGGGAAAGCGGCGGCCAGTTCGAAATAGCGGTTTGCTTCGGCCTGCTTGCCCGCTGCGGCCATGGCCCGTCCGGCCCAGTAGAAGCCCTTGGTGCGGGTTTGCGGCGTGCGTGCCGCCGCGCCATAACGCCAGAACAGCGGCGCGGCCCGCGCCCCGTCGCGCAGCCCGTTCAGGGCCATCGTCCCGCCCAGCCACATCAGCGAGGTGTAATCATCCCGGATCTGGAACGATTCGCGGGAAACATCCGTGCCGGGGGCAAAGGCATCGTCGATCAGGCTGGCAATCCGCACCGCGCTGTCGGCATCGGCGCGGCGGGCGTTGGCCAGCAGTTCGGCGACCCACTTGCGCACGTCCTGCGGCGGCGCGGCCAGCGGCGCGCGATAGGCCAGCAGGCTGATCGCCTCGGCCTGGCGCCCGGCCTGCCGCAGCATCCGCGCGCGGTTATACAGATAGCCCGGATCGCGGAGCACCTCTGTGCCGGGTTGCAGCGCGGTGCCGTTGGGGTCGGTGCCATTGGCCAGCCCCATCCGCGCCAGAAAGCGCGGGCGGGCGGCGGCGGAGACATAGAGCAACTGCCGCTCGGCCTGCGCCGAAGCCCCGGCCCAGAGCAGCGCGTCCATCCGCGCGTCATGATCCGCCGGGGTCAGGGTGTGGGCAATCCGCGCCGACAGCGCCGCCTCCGCCGCGTCGCTCATCGCGCCGCCGCGCCAGGCCGCGCGCGCCACGGTCAGCGCTTCGGGCCGGTTCAGCGCGAACAGGGCAAGGGCATATTGCGCGCGGGCGGCGTTGGTGACGGGGGCAAAGCGATCAAAAAAGGCGGCGGTCCGGGCCGGATCGGCACTTTCCCGCTCCAGCGCGCGTTCCGCCCAGGCGCGGATCTTGGCCTCTTCCGGAAAGCCCGGATAGCTGAGCATGAAGCCGGAATAATCGGCAAAGGTGAAGCGTTCCGAGGCGGACAGCAGCTTCCACCGGGCGATGGCCTGCGCCATGTTTCCGGCGGGTGCGGATTGCAGCGCGGCGCGGGCGCGGTCCCATTCCGCCCCGTCGCGGTCGGCACCGGATTGGGCCAGGGCCGTGCCCGGAGCGATAGCCAGCATTACCAGCAGCAAAGGAATTGTCTTGCGGTGCATACTGGACATTTTCGCCAAAGGCTCCTTATCAGGCGATGAATGATGGGATACCCCGAACGCGGGGCGGCCGGTGCCGTCACCTATGGGGCAAGTGCAAAGGTAAAGTCCATGTTTTCCGGCTCGATTCCGGCTCTGGTCACCCCGTTTCGTGATGGTGCCTTCGATGAAAAGGCGTTTCGCCGTCTGGTCGACTGGCAGATCGAGAACGGCTCGGCCGCGCTTGTCCCCTGCGGCACCACGGGTGAGGCATCGACCCTGTCGAACGCCGAACATCATCGCGTGATCGAGGTCTGCATCGAACAGGCCGCGGGCCGCGTACCGGTGATCGCGGGCTGCGGATCGAACGACACGATGAACGCCCGCCTGCACCTGAACTTTTCCAAGAAGAGCGGCGCGACGGCGGGCCTGTGCGTCGCGCCTTACTACAACCGCCCCAGCCAGGAAGGGCTGATTGCGCATTTCAGCTTCCTGGCGGAAAATACCGATCTGCCGATCGTGCTCTACAACGTGCCGGGGCGGACGGTGACCGACCTCAAGCCGGAAACGGTGATCGAACTGGTGCGGCGCTATCCCGACACTTTCATCGCGATCAAGGATGCCAGCGGCGACCTGTCGCGCGTGACCGATCACCGCATGGGCATTTCAAAGGACTGGTGCCAGCTGGCCGGTGACGATGAACTGGCGCTGCCGTTCAACGCGGCGGGCGGCGTGGGCTGCATTTCGGTGACGGCCAATGTCGCGCCCAAGCTGTGCGCGGAATTCCAGGCGGCCTGCGCCGAAAACAACCTGGAAAAGGCGCGCGAACTGAACGACAAGCTCTATCCGCTGCACTACGCGATGTTCGACGATGCCTCGCCGGGGCCGGTCAAGTATGCGCTGAGCCGCGTTCACGACTGGATCGGGGAAGAACTGCGCCTGCCGCTGGTCCCGTGCAGCGCCGCCGCCCGCAAGGCGGTGGATGCGGCGCTGGAACACGCCGGGCTGGTCTGAGGGCGAAGGTTTCCGGGCAGTTCGGTAAAAAGGGGGCGTTTGGTACGTTTCTTTTTTACCAAACCGTCCCTACATGCGCCTTACCATGGCCCGCCCGACCCACGCCCAGTTCGACAAGAAGAAAGTCGTCGCCGAAAACCGGCGCGCACGCTTTGACTATTTCATCGACGAGACGCTGGAAGCGGGCATCATGCTGACCGGGACCGAGGTGAAGAGCCTGCGGTTCGGCGAAGGCTCGATTGCCGAATCCTATGCCGAAGTGAAAAATGGCGAGGTCTGGCTGGTCAATTCCAACGTGCCCGAATTCAGCCACGGCAACCGCTACAATCACGAACCCAAGCGCCCGCGCAAGCTGCTGCTGCATCGCCGCGAAGTTGATCGCCTGCAAGGGGCGGTTGAACGCAAGGGCATGACGCTGGTGCCGCTGTCGGTCTATTTCAACGGACGCGGCCGGGCCAAAGTGGAACTGGCGCTGGCGAAGGGCAAGAACGTGGCGGACAAGCGCGCGACCATCAAGGAACGCGACTGGAAGCGGGAACAGTCCCGGATCATGCGGGATTATAAATGAGCGCACTGGCTGCCCGCATCGCGGCCTGGGCCAATCGCAACATGCCCCGGCGTGAAGACCTGGAGCATAGCCGGTTCGTCGGCCCGTTCGCGCGGCGGCCGGAACTGTGGCGCTTTACGCGCCGCTCGGTGCCGCGCGGTGTCGCGGTGGGCCTGCTGGTGGGCATCTTTGCGCTGATTCCGGGCATCCAGATCCTGGGCGCGGCGCTGATGTGCGTGCCCAGCCGGGGCAACATCCCGATTGCCGCGCTGATGACTTTCCTGTCCAATCCGGCAACCACCCCGCTGATTCTCGCCGGGTCGATCTATCTTGGTAACAAGCTGGGCTTTCATGCTGATGTTACAACGTTTTATTCGTTGATGGAACATGGCGCGGGCGTGCGGGAATGGGCATATTGGATGCTGTCCGACGCCGCCCCGGCGCTGCTGATCGGGCTGCTTATCATCTCGACCGTCGCCGCCGCCGTCGGCTATCTTGTCGCTTCGGTGACCTGGAACTGGTGGGTCCGCCACAAGCGCCGGATCAAGCTTGAACAACTGATGGCAGGACGCGAATCCCAATGACGGCACGCCGGGAGGCGTCTGGCGATACCCGCCCGCAAGGCGCGCTGGTGATGGGCGCGGCCGTCGCGCTGAGCATCGCGGCGGTCTGGTTCACCACCCGCCAGCCGGTGCTGGTGGGCGTGTTCGCAGCCGGAATCGCGGCGTTTGGTGGGATCGCCTGGGCCTTTCAGCGGCCAAAGGCGGTTGTCCAGGAACCGCAACAGGTCCTGCCGGACTGGTCGGTCACGGTCGCGGCGATCGACCGGCCGGACTGCGCCGTGGCGATCATCGACCGCGCCGGGCGGCTGGTCTGCGCCAACGCCCGGTTTGAGGAATGGTTCGGCACGGGCCAGGCCCCGCCGCGCCTGCCGGTGGACAATCCCTCGCTCGACCGGCTGGCCAAGGCGGGCCGCGCGGGCTGGCGCGACGGTCGCGGGCAGGCCGACGTGGTTGAAGGGCCGACCGGCCGTTGGCGGGCCGAAGCGCTGCGTGCGGGGCGCGGTGACGATTTCCTGGTCTGGACGATCCAGCCGCTGGCCGCGTCCGATCCGGTGGCGGAACTGGTGCCGCACCTGACCGGCAAGCTGGGCCGGGCGCTGGCGCAGGCGGGGATTTCCGCAGCGATCGTCGATCCTGATGGCAAGATCCGCATTGCCAGCCCCGGCTTTGCCCTGCGCGCGGTGGGCGATGCTGCCGCGCTGCTCAGCGGGGAGGATTTCGTCAGCCTGCTGCGCCAGGACGACCGGGACCGGATCAGCTGGGCGCGCGAGGGCAAGCGCGGCGCGCCGCTGACGATGTATTACCTGCCTGTTGCCGATCCCGATGCGGCGGGCGGGCTGGATTACGAACAGGCGCCATCGCTGATGCTGCTGGTCGATCAGGGGGTCGGTATTGGCGGCTCCAGCGCGGAAGGCACCGCCGCCGCGCCGCATCTGGAAGCGCTGCTGGGCCAGTTGCCGCTGGGCCTGGCCATGGCCGACCGCGACGGGCGGCTGCTGTTCGCCAACGCGGCGTTCATGCGCGCCGCCGGGCGCGAGGGCGATGCGCCGCCGATCTATCCGACCGATCTGGTGGTGCAGGAAGACAAGGGGCCGCTGTCCGACGCGATCCGCCGCTTTGCGCAAGGCGGGGTCAGCAGCGGCGACATTGCCGTACGGCTGCGGCATCAGCCGGAAGACCCGGTTTCACTGAGTCTGGCGGGCGTACGCGGGCTGGGTGAGGCGGCCGTGCTATTGGGCCTGACCGACAGTACCGAGGAAACCCGTCTGAAGCGGCAGGTTGCACAGGCAACCAAGATGCAGGCCGTCGGTCAGCTGGCGGGCGGCGTCGCGCATGATTTCAACAACGTGCTGACCGCGATCCTGGGGACCTGCGACCTGATGCTGCTGCGCCACACGCCGGGCGATAGCGATTACGACGACATCCAGCAGATCCGCGCCAATTCCAACCGCGCGGCCAGCCTGACCCGGCAATTGCTGGCGTTCTCGCGCCAGCAGACCCTGCGCCCGGAAGTGCTGCAATTGCCCGATGTGGTGTCGGACGTGTCGCACCTGCTCAAGCGGCTGATCGGGGAAAAGATTCAGCTGGTCGTCACCCACGACCGCAATCTTGGCCCGGTCCGTGCCGATCCGACTCAGCTGGAACAGGTGATTGTCAACCTGGCGGTCAATGCCCGCGACGCGATGCAGGCGCGCAGTGAAAGCGGCGGCAAGCTGACCCTGGCGACCCGGCGCGTCACCGCGGCCGACGTGCGGGCCATGCGCAACGCGATCATGCCCCAGGCTGATTATACCGTGCTGATCGTGGAGGATACCGGCACCGGCATTCCCCCCGATCACCTGGGCAAGATCTTTGAACCGTTCTTCACCACCAAGGAACAGGGCAAGGGCACCGGGCTGGGCCTCTCGACGGTCTATGGCATCGTCAAGCAATCGGGCGGGTTCATCTTTGCCGACAGCGAAGTGGGGCGCGGCACGCGTTTTACGGTCTATCTGCCGGTCTATCACGCCCTGCCGGAAGAACTTGCGGCCAAGGTGGCCAAGCCCGAAGTCGTGACCGAGTGGGCGGGCGGCGGAACCATTCTGCTGGTTGAGGACGAGGATATGGTTCGCGCCGTGGCCGAACGCGCCCTGACCCGCGCGGGCTATACCGTCACCACCGCGGCCGATGGCGATGAAGGGCTGGAAATCGTGCAGGGCGGGGCGCGGTTCGACCTCATCGTGTCCGACGTGGTCATGCCCGCGATGGACGGCCCGACGATGGCCCGCGAAATCCGCAAGCTGGTGCCCGATCTGCCCGTGCTGTTCATGTCCGGCTATGCCGAGGAACAGCTGCGCAAGGAAATCGACATCGCCAACGTTCACTTCCTGCCCAAGCCGTTCTCGGTCCAGCAGATCAGCGACAAGGTCGGCGCGGTGTTGTCGGCCAGCGTGCGCTGAGGCAGTGAGCGGTTGACCTGCTTTCCGTTTACGTCAATGGAAAGCGGATGAGTTTGCCAGATACCCTTTCGAACCTGCGCCCCATCGATGGCGGCTTTGTCACGACCGTGCCGGAGGACTGGATGCAGGGCCGCACCAGCTATGGCGGGTTTTCCGCCGCGCTGGCGCTGGAGGCCGCGCGCGGGCTGGCTGATGACCTGCCGCCGCTGCGCTCGGCCCAGGTCAGCTTCGTCGGCCCGCTGGCGGGCGAAGTGGAAGTGCGCGCCCGCATCCTGCGGCGCGGGCGCAACGCCAGCTGGATCAGCGCCGAAGTGTCGAACGCGGCCGGGGTGGGGCTGACCGCGACGTTCGTATTCATGGGCGCAGTCGACAGCGCGCTGCACCTGCATGATGTCCCGCCGCCCGCCAACGTGGTGCCGGTGGACCAGGCCAAGCCGCTGCCGGACGGGCGCGGACCGGGCTTTGCGGGCCATTTCAACCGCCGCTTCGGCCTGCCGCGCAGCGATCAACCGGAGCCGGAAATCGGCTGGTGGGTGCAATTGAAGGACCGGGCCGGGCTGAACCCGATGGTCGAGCTGATGCTTTGCGCCGATGCCCTGCCGCCGGGCGTGCTGTTCATGATGCCGAACCCGGCGCCGATCAGTTCGATGACCTGGCTGGTCAACTTGCTCACCCCGCTGCCCGAAACCCGCGATGGCTGGTGGCTGCTGCGTTCGGCCGGGAACTATGCCGAGAAGGGCTGTTCCAGCCAGGACATGGCGATCTGGAATGCGGATGGCACGGCGGTGGCCGTGGGGATGCAGTCCATCGCCCTGTTTGGATGACGCGTCAGCGCGCCAGTTCTTCGTCGAGGAACGCGGCGACGTCGGTCAGGCTGACGTCCTTGGCCAGAAACGCCTCGCCAATGGCGTTGAGCAGCAGGAAGGGCAGGGTGCCCGCGTCCATCTTCTTGTCGTGCAGCATGTGCGCGGTCAGCGCCGCGCCGTCGCAGTTCAGGCCCAGCGCGCTGATGTTGGCGATCATGCCCGCATCGGCGAAGTGCCGGGCGATTCGCTCCGCTTCCGCTGCCGGAAAATGCCCGCGCCGCGCGGAGTAGCGCGCCGCCAGCACCATGCCCAGCGCCACGCCTTCACCGTGCAGCAGCTGGTCGGAAAAGCCGGTCTGCGCTTCCAGCGCGTGGCCGAACGTGTGACCAAGGTTCAGCAGCGCGCGCAGGCCCAGCGTCTCGCGCTCATCCGCTTTCACGATCTTCGCTTTCGCCGCGACCGAACGGGACACGGCATATTCGCGCAAGGCCGCATCGCCCGCCAGCATCGCCGCGCCGTTGGCCTCGCACCAGGTGAAGAACGCGGCGTCGCCCAGCAGGCCATACTTGACCACTTCGGCATAGCCCGCCTGCAATTCGCGGCGGGGCAGGGTGTCCAGCGCGGCCAGGTCCGCCAGCACCAGCGCGGGCTGGTGGAACGCGCCGACCAGGTTCTTGCCCGCAGGCGTGTTGATCGCGGTCTTGCCGCCGACGCTGGAATCGACTTGTGCCAGCAGGGTCGTCGGCAGCTGGATGAAGTTGCAGCCGCGCTTGACGATCGAGGCGGCAAACCCGGTGAGGTCGCCGATCACCCCGCCGCCCAGCGCGAGGATGTGGTCGCCGCGTTCCACTTCCTCGGCCAGCAGCCAGTCGACCAGTGCGGCCAGCTGCTCCCAGCTTTTGGTCGCTTCCCCGGCGGGCAGGATGCGCCAGGCAGGTTCATGCCCGGCAGCCACCAGTGAGGCTTCGACCACGCCGCCCCACGCGGCGTGAACGCGTTCGTCCGTGACGATCGGCACGCGCCGCTTGCGCAGGCGTCCGGCGCATTGCTGGGCCAGCGATGCCAGCAGGCCGGTGCCGACCCGCACTTCATAAGGGCGGCCCGCGATGTCGACCGGGATCACAGCCATGCTTCGATTCCTTTCAGCACCTTGCCGATGGTGCGCCCGTGCGGGCCGCGCGTGCTGATAACTTGGATGGGGGCCTGTTCATAGGCGGGGCGGCGTTCTTCGCGCAGCCGGGTGAGGATTTCGCGCGGGTCGCCCTGCTTCAGCAGCGGGCGGTTGTCCTTGCGTCCGACCCGTTCCAGCAGGGTATCGACATCGCTGTCGAGCCAGACGGCAATTGCCCGGCCAAGGATCAGCGCGCGGGTTTCGGCGTTGACGAACGCGCCGCCACCGGTGGCGATCACCTTGCGCTCACCATCCACCAGCCGTGCGATCACGCGGCGTTCGCCGTCGCGGAAGTGGGCTTCACCAAACCGTTCGAAAATTTCGGGAATCGTCATCTGCGCGGCGCGCTCGATCTCGTCGTCGGCATCGACGAAAGGCATGTGCAGCAGGGTCGCCAGCTTGCGCCCCACGCTGGACTTGCCGACCCCCATCATACCGACCAGCACCAGCGGCCGGTCGATCCGCCGGGCCAGCGCCTCGATTTCGGGGGCGGACAGGGTGGTTTCGTCAAGTTCCATTGCGGCCCTGCCTATAGTTGCGCTAGTCGGCAGCGCAAGCATTGCGCAAGGTGAGGTCGCGGGTGGCGGTAAGAATCGGGAAAGTCTGGTGGCTGGCAATCGGCGGGGCGGCGCTTGGCGCGCTGCTGGCCTATGCCTGGGCCGATGGCGGCCTGCGCCCCGTGCGCCCGTTGGCAGAGCCGGTGGCCCTGCCCGGAACCGTACCCCTGAATGCGCCGGAGATCGAACAGTGAAACGGATTGCCCTGTTGCTGGGCGGCGCGGCGCTGGCGCTGACGTCGGCCTTTGCGATTGCCCAGGATTCCCCGGAATCGCTGTTGCCCCCCGGTTTTGACAAGCCGCGCCCCAGCCGCGCCCCGGCTGCCGCGCCTGCTGCGGCGGCCCCTGCGGCGAAATCCACCGCCGCCGCGCCAACGGCTGGTGGTTCGGTGTCGGTCCCGGTGGTGCAGGCCGTGCCGGGTGCAGCCGCGAGCGCGATCCCGACGCTGCCCAGCGGGATGCGGATCCCCACGCTCAAGGAACTGGAGGAGATGTCTCCGGATGAGCTGGACGAGCTGCTGGGACTGAAACCCAAGTCCGACATGCCCGCCGCCGCGCGCCGCTCGATGAAGCAGGTGGGCGTGCTGGCGGCTGACGAGGGCGGTTTTCCGGCTGGATCGGTCGCGCGGCAGAACGCCCGGCTGATCGAAGCCGCGCTGGACAAGAACAACGGGCGGATGGTGTCACGCTGGGGGCATATCCTGCTGCGCCGCGCGCTCGCTTCGCGGCTGGATGCCCCAGCGGGCATGAACCCGGCCGACTTCACCGCGAAGCGTGCGGCGCTGTTGCTGCGCATGGGCGAGGGCGATGTGGCCCGCGCGCTGGTGCAGGACGTAGACGCGGCCAATTACTCACCCGCGCTGATCCAGACGGCGATGGATGCCTATGCCTTTACCGCGGACATTACCGGCATCTGCCCGGTTGTGACGGTGCATGGCGGGGTGCGCAAGGATGCCGACTGGCAAGTGCTGCGCGCGATTTGCCAGTCATTTCAGGGGGACAGCACTGCGGGCATGACCCAGCTGGACCGGCTGGAAGGGGGCAAGGTCTGGCCCAAGATCGATATTCTGCTGGCCCAGAAATATGCCGGCGCGGCCGGCAAGGCGCGCCGGGCGGTGACGATCGAGTGGGACGGGGTGAAGGAAATCACGCCGTGGCGCTATGCGCTGACGATTGCCACCGGGCTGGAACCCCCGGCCGCGCTGATGCGCGGGGCGCCGCGCCGTTATGCCTACAGTGCGGCGCTGGCGCCGATGGTGCCACTGCAATCGCGCGCGGTCGGGGCGGATCAGGCGGCGGCGGCGGGCATCCTGTCGAGCGCGGCGATGGTGGACCTCTATAGCCAGATCTACGCGCAGGACGACATTACCGGTGACTGGTCCAAGGCGGCAGAAACGCTGCGCTCGGCTTATACCGCGCCCGCTCCGGCTGACCGGATGGCCGCGATCCGTGGGCTGTGGGATGGCGGCAGCGATCCGGTGGCGCGCTACTCGCGGCAGGTGCTGACCGCCTATGCCGCTGCGCGCATGCCGGTTTCGCCCGACTTCGCCGATGATGCGCAGGACCTGATCGCTTCGATGCTGGCGGCGGGGCTGGATCAGAATGCCTTGCGCTGGGCCGCGCAGGCGGAATCCGGTTCGCTGGCATGGGGGATGCTGGCGGTTGCCGCGCCGACGCGCGCCAGCCCGGTGGACAGCGCATCGCTTGGCAGCTTCAAGCGCGGCGATGACAGTGACGGGGCGCGCAAATCGCAGTTCCTGCTGGCGGGCCTGATGGGGCTGCGCCGCGTGGACGATGCCGCCGCGCGCGATTTCGCGGCGGACCTGGGGCTGGACCTGACCCGGCAGACGCGCTGGACGCGCCTGATCGAACAGGCCGCCGATACCAACAACCGCGCGCTGGTGGCCCTGTTGGCCGGGGTGGGGATGCAGGGCGATGGCTGGAACCGGATGACGGGGCTGCACCTCTATCACATCGTTGCGGCGCTCAACCGCGTCGGGCTGGGCGCGGAAGCGCGGATGATCGCGGCCGAAGCGGTCGCGCGGGGATAAGCCGATTTCCGCCGCGATTTCCGCGTTCCTCGCCATGCTCGCGGCAGAACGCGGGGCGGCGGCGAACACGCTGGCGGCCTATGCCCGCGACCTGGCCGGGGCGGAGGAGGCGATTGGCGATCTGGTGGCGGCGGACGGGGCGGCGCTGGCCTCGCTGGGCAACGTCTGGGCCGATCTCGCGCCCTCCAGCCTGGCCCGCAAGTGTTCGGCGCTGCGCCAGTTCTATGGTTTTCTGCTGGATGAAGGACTGCGGACGGATGATCCATCGCCCGCCCTGCCGCGCCCGCGCACCCGCCGCCCGCTTCCGCGCCTGCTGAGCCATGCAGAGGTGGAGGCGATGCTGCGCCGGGCGGAGGAAGAGGCCGCTGCCGACCGGCCCGAAGCGCTGCGGCTGCTGGCGCTGCTGGAACTGCTCTATGGCTCTGGCTTGCGCGCGACCGAGCTGGTCTCGCTGCCGCTGAACGCGGTGCCGCGCGATGCACCGTTCCTGACCGTGACCGGCAAGGGCGGGCAACAACGCATGGTTCCGGTCAGCACCCGCGCGCGCCACGCGCTGTCACGCTGGCTGGCGGTGCGGCCGCCGGGGGGCAAGCTGCTGTTCCCGTCCCGCTCTGGCGCGGGGCATATCACCCGGATCCGGCTGTACCAATTGCTGCGCGATCTGGCCGGGCGGGCTGGGATCGACCCGCAGAAGGTCAGCCCGCACGTCTTGCGCCACGCCTTTGCCACGCACCTGCTGGAAGGCGGGGCGGACTTGCGCGTGCTGCAAACCCTGCTGGGCCATGCCGACATCGCGACC
Source organism: Novosphingobium sp. (assembly GCA_041909515.1). Lineage (GTDB taxonomy): Bacteria > Pseudomonadota > Alphaproteobacteria > Sphingomonadales > Sphingomonadaceae > Novosphingobium. The sequence goes on from JAYRDH010000004.1 coordinate 29,469, forward strand.
ACGCAAATCTATACCCACGTGGACAGCGCGCGACTGGTGGCGCTGGTGAATGCGCGGCATCCCCTTGCCGTGCGCGGCGCATGAGGCTAGCGCAGCGACCATGGTTTCCTATCTCGAATTCGAAAAGCCCGTCGCCGCGCTTGAAGCCCGCATTGCCGAGTTGCGCTCTGCCGCGGGCGGCGATGTCGACATCAGCGCCGAACTGCGCCGTCTTGAAAAGAAAAGCGCGGACCTGCTGGCCAGCACTTATGCCGCGTTGACTCCCTGGCAGAAGACGCAGGTCGCGCGTCACCCGATGCGCCCGCACTTCAAGGATTTCGTGGAGCTGGCCTTCACCGATTTCGTGCCGCTGGGCGGTGACCGCTATTATGGCGATGACCAGGCGATCATCGGCGGCTTCGCGCGCCTGGGCGGCCGCCGGATTATGCTGATCGGGCATGAAAAGGGCAACGACACCCAAAGCCGGATCAAGCACAATTTCGGCATGGGCAAGCCGGAAGGCTATCGCAAGGCGATCCGCCTGATGGAAATGGCCAGCCGGTTCGGCCTGCCGGTGGTGACGCTGGTTGACACGTCGGGCGCGTTTCCGGGGGTTGAGGCCGAAGAACGCGGCCAGGCCGAGGCGATTGCCCGTTCGACCGAAGCCTGTCTGGCGCTGGGCGTGCCGATGGTGGCGGTGATCGTGGGCGAAGGCGGTTCGGGCGGCGCGGTGGCGCTGGCCAGTGCGGAGCGCGTGCTGATGCTGGAACACGCGGTCTATTCGGTGATCTCGCCCGAAGGTTGCGCCTCGATCCTGTGGCGCACCAACGAAAAGGCTGCCGATGCGGCCGAAGCGATGAAAGTGACCGCGCAGGATCTGCTGGCGCTGGGCGTGATCGACCGGATCGTGAAGGAACCGGCTGGCGGGGCGCATCGCGATCCGACCGGGGCCGCGCTCGCGCTGGCCAAGGTGATTGGCGAGGAGCTGGATACGCTGGCCAAGCTGCCCGCCGACAAGATCCGCGCCATGCGTGAAGAGCGCTTCCTGCGGATCGGCGAGGGCTGATCGCCGAACTGGTCAGGGCAGCGCCGTTCAGGGGCTGCTCATCACATGGCTGGCTATCAGGCCTTTTCAACCGCTTGGCGAGGGCGTAGCCCTGCCAGTGGTTAATTTGGCCTTGAGGAGATGCCAGTCATGTCGCGCCCCATTCGTCCCGTCCTGATTGCCAGCGCAGCGCTTGCCGCCGTTGTCATTCCGCAGGCCAGCACCATCGCGCAGTCCGGCACCGGCGTGGTCCAGTCGATCAGCGCCAAGGACAAGCAGCAGGGAGCCGAAGCGCACCCGCAGCTGGTGGCAGAATTCGGCGGGGCGATGACCGGCACGCAGGCGCAATACGTCGAATCGGTGGGCAAGAAGATTGCCGTGCAGTCCGGGCTCAGCAACGCGCAGAGCGACTTCACGGTCACGCTGCTCAATTCCCCCGTCAACAACGCGTTCGCCATTCCGGGGGGCTATGTCTATACCACCCGTCAGCTGGTCGCGTTGATGAACAACGAGGCGGAACTGGCCGCTGTGCTGGGGCATGAGGTCGGCCACGTCGCGGCCCGCCACGCGGCCAAACGCCAGAGCGCGGCGACCAGGAATGCGATCATCGGCGTGTTGGGCAGTGTGCTGTCGGGCGTGTTGCTGAAGAACAGCCAGGTCGGGCAGGTGCTGCAACAGGGCTTCATGCAAGGCTCGCAATTGCTCACCCTGAAGTATTCGCGCGGACAGGAAACCGAAGCGGACAACCTGGGCATCGCCTATCTGAACAAGGCCGGATATGATCCGCGCGCGATGTCGACCGTGCTGGGCAGCCTGGCCGCCCAGAATGCGCTGGATGCGCGGTTGATGGGATCGACCGACAAGATGCCGGAATGGGCCTCCACCCATCCCGATCCGGCATCGCGCGTGCGCACCGCGCTGACGCGGGCGGGGGGCAGTGCCAGGGGGGTCACGAATCGTGACTTGTTCCTGAGCCGGATCACCGGGCTGACGTATGGCGACGATCCCAAGCAGGGCATCGTCGATGGGCACAAGTTTACGCATCCGGACCTGAAGCTGTCGTTCAGCGCGCCCAGCGGCTTTTATCTGGTCAACGGCACGCGCGCGGTGGCCATCACCGGACAGGCCGGGAAAGCGCAGTTCACCACTGCCGCCTATTCCGGCGACATGGACGCCTATGTCCGCGCCGCGTTTGCCACGCTGACCGAATCGGGCCAGCCTCAAATTAACCCCGGTGCGATTTCGCGCACCACGGTGAACGGGGTTCCGGCCGCCTATGCCACGGCGCGGGTCGCGTCGGGCAGCAGCCAGGTGGACGTGACCGTGTTCGCCTATGAATGGGCGAAGAATTCGGCCTACCATTTCATTACCATCGTGCCGGCAGGCAGCCCGGCCGTGTTCGACGCGATGTACCAGTCGATGCGCCGGATCACCGCAGCCGAAGCGACCGCAGTAAAGCCGCGCAAGCTGGTGGTGGAAACTGTCAAGAAGGGCGACACCGTAAAGTCGCTGGCCCGGCGCATGGCCTATACCGATGCGCAGGAAGACCGGTTCCGGGTGCTGAACGGACTGGCGTCAGGCGCCACCGTGACTGCCGGGCAGAAGATCAAGCTGGTTACGTATTGATCGCGCAAACGAAAAGGGCGGCAGGTTTCCCTGCCGCCCCGAACGTTTGCCAGTTGGCTTAGCGCTTAGACGCCGCCGGCGCCCTGTTCGTTCGCACCCTGCATCGCCGCCGAGGTCGTGTTGAAGGTGGTGCCCAGTTCGTTGCCCAGGCCCTGCATCGCGGTGATCGCGGCAACGGCGATGAGGGCAGCAATCAGACCGTATTCGATCGCGGTGGCGCCGTCTTCGTTCTTGAAAAACTTGTTGATGAGCTTCTTCATGGTCAGTCTCCTTGAGGCAGTCTAGTAAACCCGGCTCGTTGTGGTTTCCCCGTCTGAGCATTTGTAGGACTAGGTATTAATCCTTGAAAATTGCTTAATTGGAGGAAGACTTTTTCGAGGCGGCCTTTTGCTTCGACGCAACGTCAGCCCACATGGACTGGGTTTCATTGCTGAAGCCGTTGAAAGCACCAACCATGGCAATCACGATCAGCGCGCATATCAGCCCGTACTCCAGAGCGGTGGCGCCGGCCTTGTCAGCAAACAGTCGTTTGATATTGGCCAGCATGGGTCCCCTCTCCGCGAAGTCAGGCGGATGGCCCGATTTCGCAGCAGTTCCCTAAGAAAAGGTTTAAGGCCGTGGCGATGGTGCCAAAAATTCCGACAATCGTGCCGGTCGTCGCGCTGGCGCTGATCGATGATGCGGGGCGGGTGCTGATGCAGCAGCGCCGGATCGGCAAGGCGCACGGCGGATTGTGGGAATTCCCCGGCGGCAAGGTCGAGGCGGGAGAATCGCTGGTCGGCGCGCTGGTGCGCGAGATCGCCGAGGAGCTGGGAATCGCGGTGCCGCCGGATGCGCTGGAACCGCTCAGTTTTGCCGCCAGCCCGGCCGATCCGCATGTCGTGCTGCTTTACACCTGCCGCCGATGGTGCGGGGACCCGTGCTGTCTGGAGGGCGAGGCAATTGGCTGGTTCGCGGCGGACGCGCTGGCGGGCCTTGCCATGCCGCCGCTCGACGTGCCGCTGGCGCGTGTGGTGAAAGAACTTATCGACAGGTGCAAATAGGGCCTTGCCAAGGTTGAAGCTGCCCCCTATTGGCGCCTCTCCAACGCGCCCGTAGCTCAGCTGGATAGAGCATCAGACTACGAATCTGAGGGTCGGACGTTCGAATCGTTCCGGGCGCGCCACATACAAAAAGGTCCACCGCAAGGTGGGCCTTTTTGTATGTTGGGGTCTGAGCCAACGCTTCGAACTTTCGGGGTCGAAGCGAAGGGGAGACGACCGAGCCCGCAGGGCGAGGGCAATCGTTTCGGGCGCGCCATTCTCGAACAAAAGAGAGAACCGCAGGCGCGGTTTGGTCGAGGTCCTGTGCGGCACTTCGCGCAAGCACGGCTTTCGATCCCGCGATGCTGATTTCTCTCTGCGTGACGCTGAGCTCGGTGAGGAGCGGGCGTGCGTAAGCCTGGCGTAGTTCGCGCGGACCTTCCTGGAGGCGCTGGCGCAAGGTCAGCGCCAGGCGCTAAACCTTGTCCGGCGTAACATCGGGCTCAGCCGCGTCAAGGCGGCGGGCAAGATCGGCAATTTCGGTAGCAAGCTCGTCGCGGCGGAACCGGAGGGCGACCAGCCCTGGCGACAATCTGGCCATCGAGTTCCCGGAGCAACTGGCGAACCTCCTTTCGGCAGATGATGCGCTGCAAGCCGCCGATGACTTGAGTGCAAGGGCATGGATGAACTGCCTTCGCAACGCCCTCGCGGATGGCGGCATCGTCTACCTTGATACAAATGGGCGACGTGGTGGAGCCTATTCGGCTTCGGGAACCAAGCGGAGCGTCAGGCGGATGGCAATCACCGAGACGACCAGCCCGCCGACCAAGTCGACCAGATAATGATCGCCGCTGAAGGGCACGGAGACCAGCATCACCGCATTGAGTGCCAGTGCCAGACAGAATGCCACGGGCATACTGCGGTAGACTGCCGTGAAGAGTACGGCCATGGCCGTGTGGAATGACGGGAAGCAGATGATGCCGATATAGGGCAAATCCGTTCTCTGGCCCGCCCTGAGCGCCTCGTGAGCTTCCCAAGCGGGAGTGATGAAACCGTGGAAATATGCTGGCTCGATAGCCGGGAGAAGAGTGCTGACTGCGATAGTCATGATCAGGGCGATCATCGTGGCAATCATGAATTGGGCGTTGCGCCTGGCGGACCCGAACAGCGCGATTAGAACCAGCGCGACATACGGCTGGAACGCATAACTCAAGTAAGCCTGGCCCGTGATCCATTCGAGCCATGGTCGGGCAAGCACGAATTCAGCCCAAGCGATCCAGGAAAATCCCAACATGCGATCAGTCGCAGCTAGCAGATCGGTTTGTAGGGGCATGTTCGCCGTGCTGGCGAGAAAGCTCAACTGGGTGCCGGCAGTCGGCATAAGCGACCAGAGCGCGGCATAGGTCAGGATCTGGAACAGCTGGTTTTCCCTAGGCTGCCAGAGGTGGTAGAGGAATGCTAGCAGTCCCAGGACCGCAGGCATCAGCAGCATCAGGTGCAGGGGCGGGTTGAAACTCAATCCGGCAAGCGCGCTTCCCGAAAAGGCCAGTATGGCGAGAATGCCGACGCCGGCGATTGCCATCGCGTCGTGAGCAGGCAAACTGAGTGCGCGGGTATAAGCACCGGTCGAGAGCAAGGGTGGGACAGCAGCCATCGGCACCACCTTTGGGCACGGATGGTAAACGAAGGGTTATCTTTGCCGCAATTAGCCCGCGCGCAGTCGCGTAACTCAGGAGAGAACTGGTTCCTTGTAGCACTCATCGTGGCTCCTTCTCTCAAAGGGAGCTTCCGGGAAAACGGGGGCGGTTCAGTCTCAGACTCGCGAGCGAGCCTGTAACCTCTGGAAAAACAGAATTGGTTCAGCCACATTGCGCTGCCAATTGCGGGCTGCCGGATGGGCAGTCAGGCGGGTGCCTCGTCCAGCTTGTGAAACAGCACCGCCGGTTCCACCGCGCTAACCAGCAGTCGGTCATCCGGACCATAAAGCAGCACTTGCGGCGGATAGTCGCTCATCCGCAGCGGATCGGCTTCATAGTGGCGCGCGGTGGGGGTGTCGCGAAAGCGGAAATGGGCATGATAGAGCGCCAGCCAGCCACCGGGCGCGATGTGCCGGTCGAGCCGGGCGATCGTTTCCGCAAAACGCGCGAACGGCAAGACGGCGGTGCAGCTGGCCGGTCGCTCCGCTTCCAGCCGCCCGTGGCGTAGCACCGCCATGGCCAGCACCGCGTCAAACCGTTCATCGGGCAATGGCGCGTCGGCCAGGCGATAGTCGCTGCGCGGATCGGGATCGGCACCGCGCGCGCTGGCGATCATCCGGCGATTAAGGTCCAGCCCCACGATTCGCGCGTCCGGCAGACGGCGACGGAGCGAACGCACTTCAGCCCCGCTGGAACAGCCGAACGAGAGAATGCGCGGCTGCGGCACGCGCGCCAGTCGTTCGGCCAGGGCATCGAACAGCTGCGGATAGCGGTCTTCGAACGTGTCCGGAAAGGGTTGCAGGACGCGGTCCGCCTCCCGGTGCTGGAGCCGATGGATTTCGCGCAGGCCTGGGTCGAAGGTCCGGCGCACCAGGCGGCCCAGTGGCATGGCGCCGGGAATGTTCCCCGCGAATCGCCGCAGGGCCGCGGCAAGGGCTGACTTCTGGGGATCGAGAACCATGGCGCCTTGGTGTCACAGCACTGGCGGCAGGGGAAGGGGCCGTTGCCCATCGTGGCGGATGACGCGCAGGCCAAGCCGGGTTACAGTTGGGCAATGAGCGATCAGGACGGCACGTCAGGGGATCAGCAGGTGTCATCGGTCTGGCGCTTTGCCCGCGCCAGCCGCGCCCACGTCGTGGTCGATGCGGCGGATTATTTTGCCCTGATGCAGACCGCGATGCTGCGCGCGCGCCAGCGAATCATGCTGATCGGGTGGGATTTCGATACCCGTATCCACCTCGGCACCGGGCGGCGCATCTGGCACCGCCCCAGCAAGACCGAAATGCCCGCGCGGCTGGGCAGCTTTATCGTCTGGCTGTGCCGCCGGACCCGCGATCTGGAAGTGCGGGTGTTGAAATGGAACTTCGGCGCGCTGAAGTTTGTTTTTCGGGGATCGATGGTGATCGACCTCATCCGCTGGTGGCTGCATCGGCAGATCGATTTCAAGTTCGACGCGGCGCATCCACTGGGGTGCAGCCATCATCAGAAAGTGGTGGTGATCGACGATACTTTTGCGGTCTGCGGCGGGATCGACATGACGTCGGACCGCTGGGACACGCCTGAACACCGCGAGGACGACGAACGGCGCAAGATGCCATGGGGGCGGCGTGTATTCCCGCCCTGGCATGACCTGTCGATGCTGGTCGAGGGCGAGGCGGCGGGCGCGCTGGCCGAACTGGGGCGCGAACGCTGGCGCAATGCGGGCGGCATGCCGATGGAGCCATGCGCCCCCAGCCGCGCAACGGCCTGGCCGGCGACAATCAAGGCGGAATTCGAGAACGTCGAGATCGGCATTGCGCGCACCCGCGCGGCCTGGGGCGGGCTGAGCGAGCTGCGCGAGGTGGAGAACCTGTTCCTGGAACACATCCGCCGCGCCCGGCGCTTTATCTATGCCGAAAGCCAGTACTTCGCCGCGCGCACCATTGCCGAGGCGATTGCCGAGCGCATGGCGGAACCGGATCCGCCGGAAATCGTCCTGATCAATCCGCTGACGGCATCTGGTTGGCTTGAGCAGAAAGCGATGGACGGCGCGCGGGCGCGGCTTTGCCACGCCATTGGCGAGCGCGACCATCGCGGCCGCTTCCGGGTCTATGTGCCGCGCAATGCGGCGGGCACGCCGATCTATGTCCATTCCAAGATGATGATCGTCGATGACGAAATTGTCCGGATCGGTTCCGCCAACATGAACAACCGCTCGCTGGGGCTGGACAGCGAATGCGACGTGTTCATTGATGCCGCGCGCCCCGGCAACGACCACGCAATTCCGGCGATAACCCGGCTGCGACACCGGTTGCTGGCGGAACATCTGGGGCTTTCGGTGGAAGCGGTGCAGGCGGCGCTGGCGGCTGATCCGTCGATGATTGCCCTGATCGAACACAGCACAAAGCATGGGAAGCGGTTGGACGCTTTGGTCTTGCCACCGCTGAGCGAAGGAGAGAAAGCGGTCGCTGACAAGGCCCTGCTCGATCCTGAGCGGCCGGAAGAACTGTTCGAGCCGTTCAGCAAGCGGCGCGGGTTGTTTCGCGGAGGGATGCTGCGCCGTCCGCGCTGAGGGGAAAGGTTTTTGGATGAGCTGCGATTCTGACGCCGGCGATGCCGGTCCGATGGCCAAGCTGCCGGTTCCGGAGCACGTGCAGGATGCGATCCGCACCCTGATCAGCTGGGCGGGCGATGATCCGACCCGCGAAGGCCTGCTGGATACGCCTGCTCGCGTTGCGCGCGCGTGGAAGGAATATTGCCAGGGCTATCAGGACGATCCGGCGATCCATCTGGCCCGCCAGTTCGAGGAAGTGGGCGGCTATGACGAGGTTGTGCTGCTGAAGGACATTCCGTTCCAGTCGCACTGCGAACACCACATGGCGCCGATCACCGGCAAGGCGGCGATTGCCTATATGCCGCGTGACAAGGTGGTGGGGATTTCCAAGCTGGCCCGCGTGCTGCACGGTTTTGCCCAGCGGCTGCAGATCCAGGAACGGCTGACCGCCGAAGTGGCGCAGTGCATCTGGGACAATCTGCAACCCCACGGCGTGGCGGTGGTGATCGAGGCGCAGCACGGTTGCATGACCGGGCGCGGGGTCAAGACGCCGGGCGTGGGCATGGTGACCAGCCGGTTGATGGGCTGCTTCCTGGACGATCACCGCAGCCGCAAGGAAGTGCTCAGCCTGATGGGTTACTGACCGATGCGCCGGGTGATGATGGCGGCAGCGGCGCTAGTGGCGGTGGCTGGAGCGGCGGCGGTGCAGGCGGGCAAGGCGGATCCGCTGGCCGAACTGGCCGGGTATTACCCGCGCACCTGGCAGAGCGGGGACGTCAGCGGGGCGAAGTTCGAGGTGACGGACGAAGTCACCATCGCGCCCGTTGATGGGCAAAGCGCCGACGTCAGCTTTGCGCTGAACTTCTACAACGGCCATACCTGCGATTTGCAGGGGCGGGCGACGGTTCAGGGGCGCAAGCTGGTGTTCACCGATCCCGATGGCTGGCAGGGCAAGGCGTGCCGGCTGGAAATCTGGCGGCAGGGCAAGGACCTGCGCTGGAGCGACCGCGACAACGGCTGCCACAGCTATTGCGGTATGCGCGGCAGCTTCACCAATGGCAAAGTGGCCCTGAAACTGCGTCAACCGCTGGAAAACGCGCCCAAGCGGCACACAGACTGAGCCGACCGGCACAAAAAAGGGGCCAAGGGTGCGATACCCTTGACCCCTTTTTTGTTTTGATCAGGTGCTTAGAGCTGGTCGATCATGTAGTCGGCCGCGCTGACCTTGAAGTCGCCCGGCGCTTCGACGTGCAGCTGTTCGACCACGCCATCGTTGACCACCATCGAGAAGCGCTGGCCGCGCTTGCCCAGGCCAAAGCCGCTGCCGTCCATCGTCAGGCCCAGCGCTTCGGCAAAGTCGCCGTTGCCGTCGGCCAGCATGGTGACGTCGGGCGAACCGGCGGCCTTGCCCCAGGCGCCCATCACGAACGGATCGTTGACGGCGGTGCAGGCGATTTCGTCGATGCCCTTGGCCTTCAGGTCTTCGGCCTTTTCGACATAGCCCGGCAGGTGCTTGGCCGAGCAGGTCGGGGTGAACGCGCCGGGGACCGAGAACAGCGCCACGCGCTTGCCCTTGAAGTAATCCGACGACTGCACGGCTTCAGGGCCGTTTTCGCCAGCCTTCACCAGCTTGATGTCGGGCAGCTTGTCGCCAACTGAAATGGTCATGGGTCCGTCTCCTGTCATGGTGTTGTGAATTTGCGAGTCTCTCGCAGGATATAGGGCAGCAGAGCCGGTCCGCAACGCCCGGTTATGGTGAATTTCGCTTTACTGGCCCGGTTTAAGATTCCGTAAACCGGCTCCGACAGGGTGACTCTGGCGGGACCATCCCGCCGGGAGACTGCAGATGAACCGAGTTTCAGGGGTCGCGGCCGGGATGGCCGCAGTGGCAATGCTATGTTCCCAGCCCGCGCTGGCCGCGCCGATGAGCAAGGCGGAAAAGCTCCGGCGGCTGGACATCATGCTGATGGTCACGGGGCTGCGCTGCCGCACCACGGCGGACAATTTCCAGGCCGACTATGGCCGGTTCACCACGCGTCATATCGCGACACTCAATGGAGCGAGTGACGCGCTGAAGACCGAACTGGCCGCGCGCCACGGTGCGGGCGGGGCCAGCCGCGCGCTCGACAAGCTGAGCGTGACGATGGCCAATGCTTATGGCCAGGGTCATCCCTGGCTGAACTGCGCGCAACTGAAGCAGGTCGCGCGCGGGCTGGCCGATGCACGCGGCGATGCACCGCTGGTCGCGGCGGCGGATCAGCTGCTGGCCTCCACCGGATCGCCCCAGTTCGCCTGGGCGCGGTGACTGTGGCAATGCCATGGCGCATCCATATAAAGACTTCTTTATATTTGCGCCGCTTGGGGTGAACGGCTAAGGGCGGGACCATGTTGGTGCCGCCCTTTGTCGTGGGCGCGGTGCCGGTTTGACGTTCACAGGAGTTACAATCGTGGCCACTATCGCCCCCGCCAAGCAGGATTACGTCATCGCCGATATTGGCCTCGCCGATTTTGGCCGCGCCGAAATCCGCATTGCCGAAACGGAAATGCCCGGCCTGATGGCCCTGCGCGAAGAATTCGGCGCGGCCCAGCCGCTGAAGGGTGCGCGCATCACCGGCTCGCTGCATATGACGATCCAGACCGCCGTGCTGATCGAAACGCTGGTTGCCCTCGGCGCCGAAGTGCGCTGGGCCACCTGCAACATCTTCTCGACGCAGGACCATGCCGCCGCCGCTATCGCCGCCGCAGGCATTCCGGTGTTCGCGATCAAGGGTGAGAGCCTGGCCGAATACTGGGACTATGTCGGCAGCATCTTTGACTGGGATGACGGCACCGGCCGCACCGCCAACATGATCCTCGACGATGGCGGCGACGCCACGATGTTCGCGCTGTGGGGCGCGCGCGTCGAAGCGGGTGAAGACCTGTTCGAACCCAGCAACGCCGAAGAAATCGAATTCTGCCGCGCGCTGAAGGCCTTCCTGAAGAAGAAGCCGGGCTACCTCACCATGTCGGTCGCGCACATCAAGGGCGTGTCGGAAGAAACCACCACCGGCGTCCACCGCCTCTATCAGATCGCCAAGGACGGCAAGCTGCCGTTCCCCGCGATCAACGTGAATGACAGCGTCACCAAGTCGAAGTTCGACAACCTCTATGGCTGCAAGGAAAGCCTTGTTGACGCGATCCGCCGCGCCACCGACGTCATGCTGGCCGGCAAGGTCGCCTGCGTCGCGGGCTTTGGCGACGTGGGCAAGGGCAGTGCCGCTTCGCTCCGTCAGGGCGGCGCGCGCGTCATGGTCACCGAAATCGACCCGATCTGCGCATTGCAGGCGGCGATGGAAGGCTATGAAGTCGTGACGATGGAAGAAGCGGTGAAGCGCTGCGACATCTTCGTCACCGCGACCGGCAACGAAGACGTCATCACGGCCGAGCACATGAAGGCGATGAAGCCGATGAGCATCGTCTGCAACATTGGCCACTTCGACAGCGAAATCCAGATCGCCGCGCTCGACAACTACAAGTGGACCGAAGTGAAGCCGGGCACCGACCTGGTGGAATTCCCGGACGGAAAGCAGATCATCGTGCTGGCCAAGGGCCGCCTGGTGAACCTGGGCTGCGCCACCGGCCACCCCAGCTTCGTGATGTCGGCCAGCTTCACCAACCAGACGCTGGCGCAGATCGAACTGTTCACCAAGAGCAGCCAGTACAAGAACGAAGTCTATGTCCTGCCCAAGCACCTCGACGAAAAGGTCGCGGCGCTGCACCTGGAAAAGCTGGGCGTGCAGCTGACCAAGCTGTCGAAGCAGCAAGCCGACTACATCGGCGTGTCGGCCGAAGGTCCGTTCAAGCCGGATCACTATCGCTACTGATTGCGGCGACCAGATCGGAACCAAGCAAGGGCGGCCACAGTGCCGCCCTTGCCATTGGCGCCGGGCGCGCATAGCTGGGGTATATGACGCTTACCCCCCTGGCATTGACCGTGATCGGGCTGCTGCTGGCCGCCTGGACCATGGCGGCAGTCTGGGCCGTGCTGTCTGCCCGCCAGCGGGAACGCCGCGCCGAATCCAGCCAGCGGCTGGCCAAGCGACTGGGACGGATGGTCGATGAAAGCCCGGCCTTGCCGCTGCTGGTCCGCGTCGATGGCAAGATCGAGGCACCGCAGCGACTGGCCAACTGGCTGGGGCTGGATGCGGTCCCGCGCTTTCTGACCGAGCTGGACGGCGGGCGGATCGATGGCGGCGGCGGCGGGCTGACCGGGGAACAGCTGACCCAGCTGACCGAGGCGGTACGCCGCACCCAGAAAACCGCCGCCCCCTTCCGCATGGTGGTGACCCCACGCGGATCGAAGCGCAGCCTGGCCCTGCGCGGGCATCTGGCCGATCCGGCGGTATCCCCCGGCGGGGCGGCGCTGGTCTGGGTGTTCGACTTTTCTGACAGCGAAACCGAACTGGTGCAATTGCGGGCCGAAGCCGCCAGCGCGCGGGCTGATTTTGCCGCGCTGGTCGGCCTGATCGAAGCCGCGCCGATGCCGATGTGGTTTCGCGGGGGCGACGGGGCGCTGCGGCTGGTCAACGATGCCTATGTCCGGGCGGTTGGCGGCAAGGATGCCCGCGCCGTGGTCGCCGACGGGGTGGAACTGATCGAAAGCGTCGATGGCCTGACCGCGCAGCAAATCGCGCTTCAGGCGGCAGCCAAACGGATGCCGATTGAGCGCATCGTCGCCGCCACCATCGACGGCGCGCGCCGCGCGCTGCGCGTGTCGGACCTGCCGCTGGGCGATGAAGGCGTGGCTGGCTACGCCGTCGATATCGAGGACATGGAGGAGCAGGGCCGCGCCTTCCGCGCGTTCCGCGAAGCGCAGCGGGCGATGCTCGATCAGCTCTCCGCCGGGGTTGCGCAGTTCGATGCCAAGCGGCAGCTGACTTTCGCCAACCAGCCGTTCCAGCGCATTTTCGCGCTGAAACCAGCGGTCATGCTCGATCCGCCGCAGTTCGAACGGTTTCTCGACAAGGCGCGCGATGCGGGGCGCGTACCCGAAGCGCGCGATTTTCCGGCCTGGCGGCGCGAACGCGCGGGCTGGTTCCTGGCCAGCGCGGCGCAAGAGGAAGCTTGGGCGCTGGGCGATGGCACACATTTGCGCGTGGTCGCGCAGCCGCTGCCCGATGGCGGGCTGATGCTGATCGCCGAGGACCGGACCGAGCAGCTGCGCCTGTCCGCCGTGCGCGACACGTTGCTGCGCACCCGCACCGCCACCTTCGACAGCCTGTTCGAATCGATCGCGGTGTTCGCGCCCGATGGCCGGATGCAGCTGTGGAACCGCCGCTTTGCCGCCGACTGGGGGCTGGACGACACGTTCCTGGATACCCACCCCCGGATCGAGGCGCTGCTGGAACGGATCGCGCGCCGCTTGCTGAAACCGGTCAAGGCCAAGAGCGTGGGCGATGCCGTGCGCGGCGCGACGCTGGACCGCAAGCAGACCACGGGCCGCGCGGTGTTGGCCGATGGCCGCACGCTGGAATTCGCTGGCGTACCGCTGCCCGATGGCAACGGGCTGCTGACGGTGCTGGACATCACCGATTCGCAAAAGGCCGAGGAAGCCCTGCGCGAGCGCAATGCCGCGCTGGAAGAAGCCGATTCGATGAAGACGCGGTTCCTCGCCAACATGAGCTATGAATTCCGCACGCCGCTGACCTCGATCGGCGGGTTTGCCGAATTGCTGGAGGCCGGGCTGGGCGGCGAGCTGTCTGAACAGGGCCGCGAATATGTCGCCGCGATCCTGACCTCGGTCGAGCGGCTGGGCGAGCAGATCGAATCGGTGCTGGACCTGTCGCAAAGCGAAGCCGGGATGCTGCCACTGGCGCGCGAGGAAGTGGACTTGTTCCCGCTGCTGACCAAGCTGGTCGAAGACCGCGCGGCGCGGCTGAAGGACGGCGGATTGACGCTGGATTTGCGCGGGGCGAACGGTGTGGGCCGGATGACCGGCGACCGCCGCCGTCTTGCCCGCGCCATCGGCCACGTGCTGGACAACGCGCTGTCGGCCACGCCGCCGGGGGGGCGCATTCTGGTGGAACTCGCCAGCCGCAAGGGCAAGGCGCGCGTCGTCATTTCCGATAACGGCCCCGGCATGGACGGCCCGACGCTCGCCCGCGCGCTGGAGGGGCTGAAACTGTCGGCCGATGGCAAGGCGGTCGAACGCCGCCAGGGCCTCGGCCTGCCGCTCGCGCGCCAGTTGATCGAGGCGCATGGCGGGACGCTGGAACTGCTGTCTGAACCGGGGCAGGGCACTGCCGCGATTATCGATCTGCCGTGATGGGCGCGCATGGATCTTGCCCCCCTCCTCTTCAGAGGAGGGGTCAGGGGGGGGTGGCGATCCGCAGGATCGCTGGTGCCGCGCTGCGATGGGTTGGTGGGTTGCACCACCCCCCAGCCCCCTCCTCTGAAGAGGAGGGGGAGTAATGCGTATCCCGCTGCCCGATCTGGCCGCGACCGAGGCATTTGGCCAGCGGATCGCCGCCGCGCTGCGCCCCGGCGATGTCGTCGCGCTGTCAGGCGGGCTGGGCGCGGGTAAGACCACGCTGGCCCGCGCGATCATCGCCGCGCTGGGGCATCAGGGCGAAGTGCCGTCACCCAGCTTTGCGATTATCGAAACATATGATCCGCCTTCGGTCCGGCTGCCGCTGGTCCATGCCGATTTCTACCGGCTGGAACGCCCGGACGAGGCCGAGGAGCTGGGGCTGGACGATTACCGCTTCGGCGCCGCGCTGCTGGCGGAATGGCCGGAGCATGCGGGCGGTTTCGGGCATGAGTCGGGGTGCCTGTCGCTGGCTCTCGAAACTGCGGACAGCGGGCGGATTGCCATTGCGACAGCCGGTTCCGATTGGCTAGGGCGGGAGCCATGGGACTGAACTTGCCTGACGGCGTCGAAGCCTTTCTTGCCAGCGCCGGTTGGGGCGACGGTGTGGTCGAACCGCTGGCCGGGGACGCCTCGTTCCGCCGCTATTTCCGGGTCCGCCGGGGTGACAAGTCCGCCATGCTGATGGACGCTCCGCCGCCAGAGGAAGACCCCCAGCCGTTCCTGCGCGCCGCCAAGTGGCTCGATGCCAATGGTCTGCGCGCGCCGCACATCCTGGCCGAAGACGCGGCGCGGGGGCTGGTCCTGCTCGAAGACTTCGGCGAAGTGCGGATGCGCGAATATCTGGACCAGTGGCCGGACGATGAACGCGCGGTCTATACCGCCGCGATCGACACGTTGGCGGCGCTCCATCGCCTGCCGCCCGGCCCGTTCCGCGATTACAGCCTGGCCGAATACCAGCGCGAGGCGAAGCTGCTGGTGGACTGGTATTGTCCCGCGCAGGGGCTTTATGTTGACGGCCCCGGCTACACCGCCGCGTGGGAAGCTGTACTCGGCCCGATGCTGCCGCGCCAGCGCCCCGGCGTGGTGGTCTTGCGCGATTATCACGCGGAAAACGTGATGCTGCTGGGCGCGCTGGAAAAGCAGGGCCTGCTGGACTTTCAGGACGCGCTGGTCGGCCATGCGGCCTATGACCTCGTGTCCCTGCTGCAAGACGCACGGCGCGATGTTGCGCCGGAACTTGAGGCGGAAATGTTCGATTACTACGTCCGCCAGACCGGTGCGGGCGAGGATTTCCTGGCCGATTACGCTCGCCTCGGCGCGCAGCGCAACGCCAAGATCGTGGGCATTTTCGTGCGGCTGTGGAAGCGCGACGGCAAGCCGCGCTACCTGGATTACATCCCGCGCGTCTGGGCCTTGCTGGAACGCGATCTGGCGCACCCCGCGCTGGAACCGGTGGCGCGCTGGTTCGATGCCAATATCCCGGCGGAATTGCGCGCCAGCGGCGGCGGTACGTTCACCGTATGAGCGTGTCGCTTCCCGGCACGGCGATGGTCATGGCCGCAGGGCTGGGCACGCGGATGCTGCCGCTGACCAAGGGCCGGCCCAAGCCGCTGGTGCAGGTCGCGGGGCAGACCTTGCTCGATCACGTGCTGGACCAGCTGCGCGCCGCCGGGGTGGGGCGGATCGTGGTCAACGTCCACTACCTCGCCGATCAGGTCGAGGCGCATCTGGCGAACCACGCCGCCGATTTTGATGTGCGTATTTCCGATGAACGCGCGCTGCTGCGCGATACCGGGGGCGGGCTGGTGCAGGCGCGGGACCTGATTGCAGGCGATCCGTTCTATTGCATCAACGCCGACAACTGGTGGACCGACGTGGGCGAAAACGGCCTGCTGCGCATGGCCGAGGCGTGGGACGATGCGCGGATGGACGTGCTGATGCTGCTGGTGCCGACAGAGCGCGCAGGCAATACCCAAGGGACCGGGGATTTCGACCTCGACGCGGACGGCCGTATTTCCCGCGACGGACCAAAGCGGCCGCGCCCCTATGTCTGGACCGGCATCCAGCTGCTGGCCAAGCGGGTGATCGTCGATCCCCCGGCCGAGGTATTCTCCACCAACGTGTTCTGGGACCGCGCGATTGCAGCGGGGCGCTGCTTCGGGCTGGTCCACCACGGCCAGTGGTTCGATGTCGGCTACCCCGCCGCGATTGCCATGACCGAGGCGGCGCTAACCCGTGGTTGAGCGGGCCGGACCGCAAGTTTACTCTATTGCCGCGCATCGCGGGTTCGCCGACGCACTCGTCGCCGGGCTGATTCCGCGTTATGCGCAGGATGATGTCGGGCTGGCACGGCTGACCCTGCTGCTGCCCAGCCGCCGCGCCGAACGGATCGTGACCGAGGCGTTCATTCGGCTGTCCGGCGGGGGGATGCTGCTGCCGCGCATGGCGGTGGTGGGTGATCTCGACCTGGATGAAGCGCTGGGGCCGCTGCTCGATCCGCTGGGCGCGGGCAGCGCGATTCCCCCCGCCGCCGATCCGACCCGGCGCTGGCTGCGGCTGGCCGAATTGCTGAAAGCGGAATTGGGCGATGACGCGCCCAAGGCGCCGGGCCTGTTGCGGCTGGCCCACGAAACCGGGCGGACGATGGACCGGCTGACGGTGGAGGGCATCGAACTCGGCGACCTGCTGCAAGATCGAGTCGCGGGGATCGTCGGCGATCTGGCCGATCACTGGCGGCAGGCGACCCGGCTGTTCGCCACGGTGCAGGCGCACTGGCTGGCTGACCTTGCCCAGCGCGGCGAAGTGGACCCGCCAGAGCGGCGTAACCTGCTGTTCCAATATGCCGCGCGGCGCTGGCGCGAAACGCCGCCTGTCCATCCGGTGGTCGCGGCGGGCGTTACCAGTGCCTCGCCCGCGCTGGCGGGGCTGCTGCGCACCATTGCGGAAAGCCCGCGCGGGGCGGTGATTCTGCCCGATCTCGACCTGGCGCTGGACCGCGACGTCTGGACGGCGCTTGGCACGGCTGGCGCACCGGAAGGGCCAGACGATCCGCCGTTCAGTGAGCGCGATGCGGTGACGCATCCGCAGTATCACCTGAAGCTGCTGCTGAACCGCATGGGCATTAACCGCGATGAAGTGCAGCCGTGGCACCGCGCGGGCCTTGCCGCCGCGCCGCCAGAGCGCAGCCGCGCGATTTCCAACCTGTTCCTGCCGCCCGCCGCCAGTGCGGGCTGGGTCGATCTGCCCGCCGCGCAGCGCCGCCTGTCGGGCGTGCGGCTGATGCAGAGCGCGCATCCGGGGGAGGAGGCGCAGGCCATTGCGATCCTGATCCGGCAGGCGCTGGAACAGCCGGAGCGCCGCGTCGCGCTGATCACGCCGGATCGCGGTTTGGCGGGACGCGTCATTGCACAGCTGAAGCGCTGGGGCATTGCCGCCGACGACACGGCGGGCCGCCCGCTGCCGCAAACTTCGGCAGGCCGCGCGCTGCTGTTGCTGGCCGAAGTCGCGGCAGAGGCCGCCGCGCCGGTGCCGCTGCTCGCGCTGCTGCAACACCCGCTGGTCCGCGCGGGCGAGGGGCGGCGCGACTGGCTGGAACGCGTGCGCGCGCTCGATCTCACCTTGCGCGGTCCGCGTCCCGCGCCGGGCCTTCCGCCGCTCCACGCCGCCATTGAAAAGCTGGCCAAGGGTTCGGACGGCGAGGACATCCGCGCGTGGTGGGTCGAAGTCGAGGCCGTGCTGACCCCGCTGCTCGACTGGGCCGCTGACCTGCCGCTGGCCGAGGCGCTCGACCTGCTGTGCGCGGGCGGTGAGGCCTTGTGCGGGGACGCGCTGTGGAGCGGGGCCGATGGCCGCGCGCTCTCCGCTTTCATCGAGGATTTGCGCGAAGGTGCGCGCGCGATCGGCACCGTGATCGGCCCGCGCGATCTGCCAGCCGTGCTGCGCGATGCGATGGACCGCGTGGCGGTGCGCCCGCCGTGGGGCGGCCACCCGCGCGTCGCGATCTATGGCCTGCTGGAAGCGCGGATGAGCCGCGCCGACCTGGTGATCTGCGCCGGTTTGACCGAGGGAAGCTGGCCCGCCAGCCCTACGCCGGAAGCGCTGCTGCCGCCCGCCGTGCTGCGCGCGCTGGGCGTGCCGGGGGCGGAATTCCGTATCGGGTTGTCTGCGCATGACCTTGCCGGGGCGCTCGGCGCACCGGAAGTGGTGCTCAGCCACGCCTTGCGCGACGAGGGCGGACCAGTGATCCCCAGCCGCTTCGTCATGCGGGTGGAGGCGATGCTGGGCGAACTGGCCGACCAGCACCGCGAGGTTGAAGCCATCGCGCTGGCGCGGCAGATCGACCGCGCCACGCCCGCCGCGCCCTATCCGCAGCCCAAACCGATGCCATCGGCGAAGCAGCGCGATGTGGCGCTGGCCGTCACCGCGATCGACCGGCTGCGCGGCGATCCCTATCAGTTCTATGCGCAAGCGATCCTGGGGCTGCGCTCGCTCGACGCGCTGGATGCGGAGCCGACTGCCGCGTGGAAAGGCACCGTGGTCCACCGGGTGCTGGAACGCTGGCACAAAGGCGAGGGCGGGGCGGGTGAATTGCTGGCGCTGGCGTCGGAGGAACTGGCCGCGATGCAAGCGCATCCGCTGGTGCGCCACTTATGGTGGCCGCGCCTGTCAAAGGCGCTGGAATGGATCGACGCCGAAGTGCGCGCTGCCGCTGCGCGGGGCCGCAGCGTGGCCGTCAGCGAGGAAAAGGGCCACATGACATTCATGGGCGTCAAGGTCCACGGCCGCGCCGACCGGATCGACCGGCTGCCGGATGGCGCGCTGGCAGTGGTCGATTACAAGACCGGCGCGCCGCCATCCGGGCGGATGGTGCAGGATGGCTTTGCGCTGCAACTTGGCGTGATCGGCCTGATCGCGCGCGAGGGCGGCTTTGCCGGGGTGGCGGGTGAGCCGGAGAAGTTCGAATACTGGTCGCTGGGCAAGGGCAAGGACAGCGACACTGGGTTCGGCTATGTCAACGAGCCGATCCTGGAGGGCCGCAAGAAATCCGGCATCCCGCGCGAGGAGTTCCTGGATACCATCGAGGGCTATCTGGCCGATGCGATCCGGCGCTGGATCAAGGGGGATGAACCTTTCACCGCGCGGCTCAACCCTGATTTGGGCGGCTACAACGATTACGACCAGCTGATGCGGCTGGACGAGTGGCAAGCGCGCGGGGAGACGGGACAATGAGCGGCCCGGCGAAACTCTGGCCCTTGGTCGGCAACCAGCGCCCGGCAGTCAATCCGGCGGATACGGTGTGGCTCTCCGCTTCGGCGGGGACCGGCAAGACGCAGGTGCTCTCGGCCCGCGTGCTGCGGCTGCTTTTGGAGGACGGCGTCAGTCCGGGGCAGGTCCTGTGCCTGACGTTCACCAAGGCCGGGGCAACCGAAATGGCCGCGCGAATCAACGAAGTGCTGGCCCGCTGGGTGCGGGCCAGGCCCGAAGCCCTGGCCGCGGACTTGCAGGCCATCGGTGCGGACATCGGCCCGGAAACGCAGGCGCGCGCACGCACGCTGTTTGCCGAAGTGCTGGATTGCCCCGGCGGCGGCCTCAGGATCGATACGATCCACGCCTTCGCGCAATGGCTGCTCGCCGCGTTCCCGCATGAGGCCGGGCTGACCCCCGGCACGCGCGCGATGGAAGACCGCGACCGCGACCTGCTGCGCCGCGAAGTGCTGGCCGATCTGCTTGCCGATGCCGAGGCGCAGAATGATGCCGGCACGCTGGAGGCGCTGGCCAATCTCTCCGTCCGGCTGGGTCCGGACAAGGTGGAAACATGGCTGCTGCGCTGCGCGCAGGCGCACGAGCTGTGGACTGGTTCCACCGGCTGGCAGCCGCCGATGTTGCCGCGCGTGCGGCAACTGATCGGCCTGCCCAGCGATGCCGGGCCGGATGACCTGATCGCGCTGTGCAGCGACGAGGCGTTCGCGGTGGATGCGCTGCGTTGCTGCCTGTCCGCCTATAACCAGTGGAACGGCAAGAAGGGGCAGGCGGGCCGGGTGGTCATTGCGGACTGGCTGTCGCGCTCCCCCACTGAGCGGCTGGCCTTGCTGCCAGACCTGCACACGGTGCTGTTCACCCAGAAAGATACCGTGCGCGATGTCCCTTCGCTCGAAAAGCTGGAGGAGCATTTCGGCGTGGCGGCAGAGGCTGTGCTGGCCTGCTCTCTGGCCGTGCGGGAACGCAAGGCGTTGCTGGAGCTGGCCGAATGGCTGGCCCCCGCGCTGGAACTGGGCCGCAAGTTCGCGCTGGCGTGGGACGAGGCGAAGGCGCGCGCCGGGTTCATCGATTTCGACGACCAGATTCGCCAGGCCGCCGCATTACTGCACCAGTCGGATCTGGCCGAATGGATCCGCTACAAGCTGGACCGGCGCTTCGACCACATTCTGGTGGACGAGGCGCAGGATACCAACGCCCAGCAGTGGGACATCATCAACGCGCTGACCGGCGATTTCTTTGCAGGGCAGGGCGCCCACGCCGACAAGCTGCGCACGCTGTTTGTGGTGGGTGATTACAAGCAGGCGATTTTCCGCTTTCAGGGGACCAGCCCGGAAAACTTCGAAAAGGCGCGCGAACGGGTTCGGGCGGAACTGGGCGGGCTGGCGGACAACGTGGTCGCCTTGCGCGGCGCGCCGCCGGTGCGCGGCTTGCAAGACCTCGATCTGGGGCAAAGCTTCCGCACCGCGCAGGCTGTGCTGGATTTCGTCAACATGGCGATTGCCCGGATCGGTTATGCCGCCTTCGGCCTCCCGCGTGAGCCGGAAGAGCACGTGGGCGAGGTGCGGCCCGGCCATGTCGCGCTGTGGCGGGTGGTTGGCGACGTCGCCGAACAGGTCGGCAGCGATAACGACGACGAAGGGCAGGAGGGCTGGTTCGCCCGGTCCGACCGTCGGCTGGCCGACCGGATCGCGCGGCAGGTGCGCGGCTGGATGGATCACGGCTTTCCGCTGCAAAAGGGCGGATTGCGCCGGGCCGGACCCGGCGATGTCATGGTGCTGGTGCGCAAGCGCAAGGAACTGGCCGGGCTGATCGTCGCGCGGCTCCATGCCGCCGGGGTGCCGGTCGCCGGGGTGGACCGGCTGCGGCTGGCCGCACCGCTGGCGGTGCGCGATCTGATGGCGGCGGTGCGCTTTGCCACCCAGCCGCTGGATGACCTGAACCTTGCCTGCCTGCTCGTCTCGCCGCTGCTCGGCTGGACGCAGGAGCAGTTGCTGGAACACGGCCACCGGGGTGAGCGGGTCAAGCTGTGGAGCCACCTCAGCCGTTCGCGCGATCCTCTCGTTGCGGGCACGGTGGAGCGGCTGGTGGACCTGCTCAATCAGGCCGACCGCGATACCCCGCAGGCATTGCTGCACTGGCTGCTGACCGGCCCGTGGCAGGGCCGCCGCCAACTGGTGTCGCGGCTGGGCGGTGAAGCGAACGATCCGATTGACGAGCTGCTCAACGCCGCCAGCGCCTATGCTGCCGGGTCGGTGCCCAGCCTGCTGGGCTTCATCCGTTGGTTCGACGCGGGCGAGGGCGAGCTGAAGCGCGAGGCGGGCCAGCGCGGGGCCGAAGTGCGGGTGATGACGGTCCATGGCTCGAAGGGCTTGCAGGCTCCCATCGTGATTCTCGCCGACGCGGCGGACAATCCCGACCGCTCGCTGGGTAGCGCGCTGACCCTGCCCGATCCGGCAGGCCGCGCGGTACCGTTGCCCAGCCTGCGGACCGAGGAAAAGGTCGGGCCGATTCATGCGGCGGAGGCGCAGGCCAAGGCGGAGGAACGGCAGGAGCACTGGCGCTTGCTCTACGTCGCGATGACCCGCGCGGAAGAGGCGCTGTTCGTGGCCGGCGCGTTGGGACCGAAGGAAAAGGAACCCGCGCCCGACAGCTGGTATGCGCGGCTCGCCGGGCTGTTCATGGCTGATGAATGGGTGGACGACCCGATCTGGGGCGCGCGGCTGGAGCATGGCGACGCCTTGCCGCCCGCGCCGGCGCGAGCGGGCGGAGAACTGGTCAGTCTGCCGCTGCTGCCGCCCTGGCTCGACCGCGCGCCGCCCGCCGAACCGCGACCGCCGCGCCCGCTGGCGCCGTCGGCTTTGGGCGAGGACCTCGCCGCCGACCCGCCGTTCCCGCCGGGCGCGGGCATGGCCGCCGCGCGCCGGGGCGTGCTGCTGCACAAGCTGCTGGAACGCCTGCCCGATGTGCCGCCCGCAGACCGCAAGGCCGCCGCGCAAGGCTGGTTGGCGCGTTCGGCCAGTGATCTCGATGCCCATGCCCGCAGCGAAATGGCCGCCTCCGCGCTGGCCGTGGTGGAGCACAAGGACTGGGCCGACTTGTTCTCGCCCGCCGCGCTGGCTGAAGTGCCGATTGCGGCGACCGTCGGCGGGCAGGTCGTGGCCGGGACCATCGACCGGCTGCTGATCGAACCGGCGCGCATCCGGCTGGTCGATTTCAAGACCGCGCGGCGTCCGCCCGCCAGTCTGGACGAAGTGCCGGTGGCGATCCTGCGGCAAATGGCGGCTTATGCCGCCGCGCTCGAAGCGGCCTATCCGGGGCGCGCGGTCGATGCTGCCTTGCTTTATACACAGGTGCCGAAACTG